>DAOUHE010000204.1:0-15056 GCA_034428715.1 Dehalococcoidia bacterium
AGCCCGCCCCAGCCCAAAGAGCAGCGCTGCAGCCTCCTCATCGGAAGCCGCTTCCGTTCCGGACAATGTAACGTCCCGGGCAACCAAGCCTCTCTCAAAATGAGCAAGTGCTTCATCCCAGGCGTAGGCGGCCACCCCTTGGACGTAGGACCGAATGGCCTGGACCCAAGCCCAGTAGGGCGGGGTCCCCTCTTCTTCGTAGCACCGGCCCCAGAGCACCTGGGCGCCTTTCGCTTCGGCCAGGCTGGCCAATTCTTGAGCGGTGCGGGTCTTGCCGATTCCAGGTTCTCCGGCAAGCATTACCAGCCGGCCTTGGCCGGAAAGAGCATCGTCTAGAACCGACGTGAGAACGGCCATCTCCCGCTGGCGTCCGACGAAAATACCACGTGTTTGGCTGGTGGACATCGAACTTAGGTCGGGTAAGGACGGTGGTTCTGCCATGCCGTCAGTATAGTCGGAATGTTAAAGAGGTTTCCAGTGTCCGATCGGCATGGAGATGGCTGTGGGCTGGTTGGCTCTTTGGCGGAAAAAGCAATAAACCGTGGACTTTCCCGTCCCCCGCCAGATCAGGCCGGTTTTTCACCAACGAAGAGCCAGTATCCCAGGTCGCCGGCGGCCACCAACTCCCGGATTCGGGCGATCAGACGGGGCGCCTGTTGCAGCATGTCGTTGTCGTTTGGGCCTCCGTCTGGTAAGCCAAACACCGAGCTGACCATACCAGAGGAAAACTGCTGTAAAACCGGCAATGCGGCCAGTTTGGCGTCCACGTCATCCAGGATTTTGAGCACATGGTAAGAGGCGTCTTCCTGGTGGGTCAGCTTCAATCCTGCCGTCTGGATGAGTTGGGCGTACCCGTTCACATCGAGAGCTTGGGCCAGGCACAGGATTTGGCCGATGGTCCCTCGCAACTCCTCCGGCAGGCTGCCTGGAGTCACCGCAAAGTCGCCGAGGCCCAGTCTGCCGCCGGGCCGAAGCGACCGCACCGCCTCGGCCACCGCCGCCGGTTTATCGGCGAAAAGGCTTATGGAGCACTCGCAGATCACGCCGTCGAACCGCCCCGTGGCCAGGGGTGTGGACTCGGCGTCTCCCCTCAGGAAATGACTGCGCGAAGTCCCGGTGCCCTCTGATTGGTCAGTGGCGATGGCGTGGGCTTCGGCCACCGGTTCCGCGCCAAACTCCACGCCCACCACCCGGCAGTGAAAAACCCTGGATATGGCCATGGCGCTGGTGCCCCGGGCGCTGGCCAGGTCGGCCACCCAGTCATCCCGGGCGATGTCCATCAAGCGGCCCAAGCGGTTGGTCAGGGCCAGGCCGCCGGGATGCAGCGGATCGCCCAGGATCTGCCGGGCCCACGGTGATTGATAGAGATCGGCGCAACATGCCTTGGCATAGGCTTCATCCGTCAGCGCCATGGGAACCTCCGTTCAGCGGCCTTGGGAAAATCGATTTGGGTTGGACATATTCCACCATTTTACTGAGGCTTGCTTAGGCTTCTAAATTCGTCGATAGGCAGAACCGCAGCGCCAAATCCCCCTTTATCCCCCTTCGCAAAGGGGGATAAAGGGGGATTTCTACTCTGGCCAGGTTGCTTGTAACGTTCAGCAATTAATGCAAGCCTAAGTAGTTTATACCTTTCTATTGGCGGCCTGGGCTTGAACCATCTCCTCACGAATGGTTTCCCGGTAGCCCACCGAATTGTAAGCGCAGAAGGGGATGATCCGGCCGTCGGGAACCAGGATGCCGACGCAGCATTTCATGACCTGTTTGACGCTGAAGGTGTAGGCGTCCATGAAGTCCTTGATGGCGATCTGAAAGATATGGTCTTTCAGGTGGGACATCTCGTAGCCTAGTTCCAGGCCAGGACCGCAGGCGCACTGGAACTGGTCAGCGGTTTTTTTCGTTCCTGGAACCGCCGAAGCCGACCAGAGGTCCTCCAGGGCTTTCTTGATCACGGCCGCGTCGGGCGCTTTGGGCAGGGCCCGGTTGGTGATGTAATCCAGGTATTGGTCTATCTCCAACATCCGGGGTAAGGGAACGGTCTTGTCTCCATCGACGAAAACGTATGAGTTGACTTGGCAGGTGGGGAAGCAGCAGGGCACGGGAACAAAGTCCTCCAGCACGAACCTTCCGCCGGTCTGCTCAACTATGCCGTGGATCACGTCGGGGATGGTCACCCGTTGCATTGGATCGAAGGGGATATGGCGGCCAACATGGGTTACGGGCTGGAAAACCGCTCCCCTGACCGCAGGGTGTTTCAGGCCAAACTCCACCAACGCGCCAACCTCGTCTACGTTCACGTTTCGTTCGATGGCCGCGACGATCACGGCGTCCAGACCCACGTGATGCAGCCGGTCCAGCGCTTTGATCTTGGTTTCCAATAAGTCCTCGCCGCGGATGGTCATGTAGGTCTCGGGGCGTAGCCCGTCGAATTGGAAATAGATGACCGGGTCCAGGCGGGCCAACTGCTCTAGAAACCTATCGTCCCGGGCGATGCGCACCCCGTTGGTGTTCACCATTACTTGCCGGATCCCCCGGTCCTTGGCGGCCTGGATCATATCCAATAACTGGGGATGTATGGTGGGTTCTCCCCCGCTGAACTGGATCACCTCGGGGTCGCCCTCTATCTCGACAAAGCGGTCCAGCATACCCTCCACCTGTTCCAGCGTCAGGCTGAAGCCGATGCCGGCGTTGGCGAAACAGACGGGGCAGTTGAGGTTGCAGGCGGTGTTGACCTCGATGAGGCCCAGGCACATGTGCTGCTTGTGTTCCGGGCAAAGGCCGCAGTCCAAAGGGCAGCCGTCTTTGACCTCAGTGCTGAACTCCAAGGGGATGGTGCCGGGTTTGTTGAACTTGATGGAGTTGACGTACATCTCGGCGTCGGAGCTGATGATGCCTTCGAACCAGCCGTGTTCGGGACACCGCTTTCGCATGTAGACCTTGTTGTCCCGGATGATTATTTGAGCGTCGATGACGGTCTTGCATTCGGGACAGATGCTGCGGGTGAGCTCATGGAAGATATAATCGGCGTCTTGTTTGACCCTTGCAGGTTTTAAGTCGGCGCCAGCCTTTAACAGCTTTTCTTGAGGTGTGGTCACTCGATTCTTCTTCTCCTTCCACCGGGAGGGACTAAAGCCTTCCGGGCAATTGACAATCAACACCGGCTTCAAGCCGGTTCTAGTATACTTCTGATGCTCCCAAGGCAAGGGAGATGCGGGAGTTGTTGTGGGGAGCCCAACGGCGCTCTCATGAATTCCTCAAAACCTCCGGTTAACTCGCTTAGGCGCGAACTTCTCAATCATAAAAACCAGGTGCGAAGCATGACTACCAATTCTGGAAACCTGCCTTTATCAGGTATGACGGTGTTGGACCTTACCCAGATATTGGCGGGGCCGATGTGTACCATGACACTAGCAGACATGGGGGCGGACGTCATAAAGATTGAAAAGCCCAACGGCGGCGATGACTGCCGCCGGATGGGGCCGCCATTTATTCAAGGACGGGAGCCGGGGCAGGGTTGGTCGGCCGGATTCCTGGCGGTAAACCGTAATAAACGCAGCCTGGCCTTGGACCTGCGCCAACCGGCTGGGAAAGATCTATTTCTGAGATTATTGGAGACAGCCGATGTCGTGATCGAGAATTTCCGGCCGGGAACGATGGAGCGGCTGGGCCTTGATCATGCCAGCCTGTCCAAGCTGAAGCCGAGCCTGATTTATTGCTCCATCTCCGGTTTCGGCGCCACCGGGCCATACCGGGACCGGGGAGGGTTCGATTTGGTGGCCCAGGGGATGAGCGGCTTGATGAGCATCACCGGCCATCCCGGCAGCCCTCCCGCCAAGGTGGGCGTGCCCATCACCGATATATCCGCTGGGATGATGGCAGCCAACGGCATTTTGTGCGCCTATATCCATGCCCTGAAAACCGGTCAAGGCCAGCTGGTGGACACCTCCATCATGGAGGCGGGTCTGGCCTACACCGTCTGGGAATCAGCCATGTTCTTCGCCAGCGGCGAGGTATCCGGACCCCTGGGTTCCGCCCATCGGATGTCGGCCCCGTACCAGGCTTTACGCACTGCTGATGGCTACATCAACTTGGCCGCCCCGACCCAGCCTACATGGGAGGCCCTGTGCCGGGCGTTGAAGCGGGAGGACCTGCTGGAAGATCCCAGGTTCGTGACTCCCGCCGACCGCAAGATTCGCGAGGTTGAGCTTGCCGTGCTGCTAGAGGAGATAATCAGCCAAAACACCACGGCCCATTGGCTGGAATCTCTGGAGGAAGCCGGAGTCGTGGCCGGGCCGATCTACGACATGGAAAGTGTCTACAGCGACCCGCAGGTTAACGCCAGGAAGATGATGGTGGATCTGGAAGACCCAGAGTTGGGCACTCTACATAACATCGGCATTCCGGTAAAGCTGTCGGCCACTCCGGGCCGTATCCGCCACCGGGCGCCCGGGCTGGGCGAGCACAGCCGGCAAATCTTGCTGGATGCGGGGTTGCATGAAGATGAAGTAGACCGCCTGGTGGAAGAAGGCGTGGTGGGGGCGGACGGCCGCCCGGGCTGAAGCATTAACGCCCGGAAAGGGAATCATCTATCCTCTGCCGATTTTCCCGCCCATTTGGAGCCGTTCAATACCTGGTGTTATATTGCACCGGGCCTAAGGAACTCTTGGCCATCTGTCCTGGATAACGGCCCCCGATGTGAGGGAAGAATAAGTTGGACATACAACTGACGCCGGACCTGCTGCTTTGGCAAGCGCTGATCTTGACCATCGTCTCCACATTGGTGGGGGTATTGGGCGGGTTCGTGGGGCTCGCGCTGGGCACCATGCGGCTGCCGGCCATGCTGCTCATGGGCATGGCGGCCCCGGCCGCGGGGGGCACCAACATCCTGGTCAGCAGCCTGGCATCGCTGACCGGTGCGATTAGGCACCTACGGGAAGGCCGGGTCAACCTGCGCATCGTCCTGGTGATGGGAGTGCCCGCGTTTATTGGCGCTTTCATCGGAGGATTTGCCGCCGGTGAGGTCCCCGCGTCCTTGTTGATCTTCCTGGCAGGGCTTTTGGTTTTCTGGCAAGGAGTGGAGTTGTTGGCCAGGGTGAAAGCCCAGTCACAGGCCACCGCTGCCGCTGCCGCTCAAACCGCCACTCAAACCGCTGGATGCCCCGTCGCAATGTTCACCCGGAACCGCATGGTTCTAGAAGGCGGCGTGGGCTTGGCGGTCGGGCTTTTGGGCGGAGCGGTTGGGTTGATTCTGGGTAGTATCCGGCTGCCGGCATTGATTCGAATCCTGCGGGTGGACCCTCGAATCGCCGCCGGGACCAACCTGTTCATCGGCTTCATCATGGGGTCCTTGGGTTGGATCGGCCATGTGGCTCAGGGAGAGGTCAACTATCCCCTGCTGGCGATGATGGGGGCAGGCGCGATGGTGGGCAGCTACTTTGGGGCCAAACTTACCGGCAAGGTAAACCTGAACACCCTCATCGGCGCCATGGGGCTGGTGCTGCTGGTAGTGGGGGCCCTTTTGGTCTGGCAGGCATACCAGGTGTCAGACTTCGCCTAAGGGATCGGGGACGGGTATCAATCGTCGCCGAAGAAGCGGCGGCGGGCGGTTTCGTCCAACGCCGGGCCAGGGCCGGCGATGAAGGTGTCTGGGTGGCGGCGGCGGTCGGCGCTCCACGACGGGAGCACCTTTTCCTTGAATGCGTCGGCTTCAGGCCCGGTTTCCATCAACACGGTGGACTGCCTTTCTTCCACGGTATGCACAACCGTGCGGTATTGGTTCCGCTCCACCGAGTAAGCCTTTCCGGCGGATTCCCAATCTTCGTTATTAGCTAGGGCGTCGGCTAGAACCCGCACGCCCCGCAAGGCGATGGCCAGCCCTTGCCCCCAGGTGGGGTCGCTGTTTGAAGCGGCGTCGCCGACGAGCGCTACACCCTGGCGGAAGACATGCTCTGCCCAGGTGCCTGCGCAATCGAAGGTGGCCAGAGGCCCGGCAGCCTTGCATTTGGAGTAAACCTCAGCGGGCACTTCCGCCGCAACACACCTCTCAAGATACTTAGGTAGGTCTCCCGGCCCGCTGAGACGCGGGACCGGTCCGGGGCCGGGGCCGTAGCAGAAGTAAGCTCGGGCTACACCATTGCCCTGGGGCCAATGAAATACGAGATAGCCCAATTCCGGTTGCAACCAGGCGTGGGCGGCGTCTTCCGATAGGTCTAGATTCTCTAGCAACACCCCTGCCACCAGGTTCCTGTCGGGGTCTTTATTGACTTGAAACCCAGCCCAAGACCGCACCGGAGACCCCCGGCCGTCGGCGCCCACCACCATCCGGGCTGCCATCGACTCGGACTTGCCTGCGACATCGGCTTCTACAGTTACTTTGTTTCCGTTGCTATCGCGGGTGTCGAGAGCCCTGGCCCTGGCTCCGCGCAACACCGTGGCGCCGCTGTCCTGGGCCCATTGAAGCAGTGCTTCCTGCATGGCGGGGAGGTAGCAAGCCAAGATATGCTCTTTTAGCGGGGTGGTGTTGATCAGGTTCCGGTGGCCGGTGCGTTCGGCTCCCCGGTAGGAGTCCCAGTCGGTGATGGGTATGGCGCCGGCCGATACCAGGACGTCGTAGATTCCCAGGGCTCTGGCGTCAACCACGCCCTAGGGTATGATGGCCCCTCCCCGAACCCGGTCTCTAAACCGGTTTTCAGACTCCGAAACCAGCACTCGGGCTCCCTGTTTTGCCACGGCCACGGCCAGGGACGCGCCGGCGATCCCACCGCCGATTATGAGCAGATGGTAGTTTTGAACAGCCATGTAGGCACCGGCTATTGAATAGGATTTCCCACGATCATACGCGGACCGAATTAGGACTCATCCTGTCCGGCGGAAGGCGAATGCAGCGCCGGTTAACCGCGCTTTCGGGTTTGCGGGATAATAATTCCGGGGTTCCGCAGGTCTATACCACCTTCGACATCCATGGCAACCGGACTCACCCTAGGCGCCACGGAACGCCTTTTGTGGTTTTCAGGAAGTTGGCCACCAGGGTTGGGTTGGCGGCGATGATGGACGGGGTGTGCAGGTCGGCGGTTTGGCCCTGGCGGTCAACCACTATCCCGCCCGCTTCCTTGACCAGCAACAGGCCGGAGGCGATATCCCACGGTGACAGGGCGTGGTGGAAATACATGTCCACGCGGCCGGCGGCCGCGTAGGCCACACCTAGGGCGGACGATCCCATCAGACGAAGGGATCCGACGTTGGGCCATAGACCCCGGATCATGTCCAGGGCCAGGCCGGCTTTTTCGTCCACGTAGCCCATGTCGAAGCAGATGCTCGCCTTGCTCACTTCTTGGGTATCGGTGACCGATAGAGGGGTGTCGTTGAGGAAGGCGCCCTCGCCCGCCTCGGCGGAGAATAGCTCTTTTCGCACTGCGTCATAGGTTATTCCCAAGATCATTTCGGCGCCCTTGGCCAGCGCCACCACGGTGCAGAAATGAGGGATGCCGTTGGCGTAGTTGCGGGTGCCGTCCAGGGGGTCCACCACCCAGGTGTACCCCGAATTGGAATCGATGGGCGCTGATTCTTCCGCCAACACGCCGAACTTGGGGAATTCTCCCCGTAATAATTCAAGGACCGCTTTTTCCGCCGCCAGATCGACGTCGGTCACTATGTCGGCCCTCCCCTTGAAGCGGATGTCCAAGGTGGTTTCGAACCGGTCCAGGATGATCTGCCCGGCCAATTCGGCGGCTTCGATCGCAACTGCCAATGCAGTGCGGCCGGATTTGGACAATGGTGTTGAATCTGGGTGTGCTTGAGTCATGGTGGTTTGATGTTATGTTTCGAGTATTGAATACGGGCCGGCGGCGGGTTTCTGCGCTTTAAATGGGTTGGTTGTGTAAAGGGGAAATCCCCTCCAACCCCCCTTTTACGAAAGGGGGGTTAACGTGGCCGTATAATTCGCCGCTAGCTGATAGCTGATAGCTGATAGCTGATAGCTGATAGCTACAGCCCCATCTTTTGGAAGACCTCTTGCATCGTTTCTTGGGCAATAGCCCTGGCTTTCTTCGCTCCGTCTTCCAAGACTTCCCGAACGTAGCCGGGGCGCTTCTGATATTCGCGGCGGCGTTCCCGCATCGGCTCCAGGTAGGCGTTGATGTTGGCTGCCAGGTGCCGTTTGCAGTCCACGCAACCCCGTTGGGCCGTGGTGCACTCTTCGTAAACCGTGGCAACCTCTTGCGGAGTGCTGAACAATTTGTGCAGGGAATAGACATTGCACACTTCGGGACGGCCCGGATCGGTCCGCCTTTGACGCTGGGGATCGGTGAAGGCCGACGCCACCCGGCGGGCGGTCTCTTCGGGAGTTGCCGCCAGCTCCAGGTGGTTGTCCAGGGATTTGCTCATCTTGTTCTGGCCGTCCATTCCGATGATCAGCGGCGCTTCGGTCAGCTTGGCCTGGGGCTCAGGGAACGTGTCTCCGTAACGGTTGTTGAAACGCCTGACTATTTCCCTAGACAGCTCTATATGAGGCACCTGGTCTTGGCCCACGGGCACGGTGTCGGCTTTGTATAGGATGATGTCAGCTGTCTGCAGCACCGGATAGCCCACCAGGCCGTAATTGACGCTTTCCTCGGTTTCCGACATCTGGCGGACTTTTTCTTTAAATGTTGGGACCCGCATCAGCCAGCCCAATGGGGTGACCATGCTCAGCAGGGTGTGAAGGCTCATGACTTCTGGGACGTGCGACTGGACGAAGACGATGCTTTTTTCGGGGTCGATCCCAGCCGCCAACCAGTCCAGGACCATATCCTCTATGTTGGGCTGGATCTCGGCTGTTTCTTCGGGTGTTTCAATGGTGGTGAGGGCGTGAATGTCCACCGCGCAATAGATGCAGCGGTAGTCGTTTTGAAGCTCCACCCAGTTCTGCAACGCGCCCAGGTAATTGCCGAGGTGCAAAAGGCCGGTGGGGCGCATTCCAGAGAAAATGACCCCTTTGGGTTTGGTGGGAGAGTTGGTGTCTAAAGCCATTGTCGACGGCCTTATAGTGTCAAGAGATTATATGGGGTGAGGCGGCGCCGAAAGGCCAATACCCAAGCATCCGCCCGAGGAATGCTGGCAAGGTGAGAGGCCAATCTCAATACTATTCCTGGGTCTCGCCGGGCTCCAGACGTTCACCCAACTCGCTGAGGAAGCGTTCAATCTCCGGAGAGAGGGTGGCCGCCGCCGGGGATTCTGCAGCAGGGGTGTCCTCGGAATCCAACTGGGCGTCGTAGGACGCTTCCATCTGCTGGATCAAATCTTTCAGTTCGGAGTTGCGCTCCACCGTCGCGTTGAGTTCCCGGTATTGGCGTTGGCCCCGGCGAACGGGCGCCAGGTCTGCCGGTATGTCGGAGTAGACCGAAGACAGCGCCTCTATCATTCGGGAAGCGCCGGTATAGTCTTCCTCTAACTGAACGTACTGGGGCAGGTGGACCATGAAGTTGATGGTCTCGATGTCTGACTTTTCGATGCCCTCGGACAGGAGGTTCATGATGGTGGTCGGCCCCTGGTAGTTGCTGCCCCTTAGCTTCAGGTGGGGCACCTCATTTATCTGGGGAACCGATCCCAGAGAGCCGGTGATGAGCAAGGGACGGGTATGGGGAACCGCATCGTACATTGCCCCCACCCGGCAGTACCGTTTGATCCCGAAGTGCTTGACTAGTTCCAAGATCGAGTCGGTGTAATCTTCGCCGTTGGAATGGGGCTCCAACAGGTGCAAGAATAGGTAGTCGGGCCCGTTTTCGGTCTTGGCGTACCGGACGATGCTGTTGGGAACCTTGACTTCCCTAACGCCCTTCACCTGCTTGATGGTCGGGCGGTAGCGGGTGAAGTCAAAGAAGTTCCCTGGCCGTTCCAGCTTGCCCAGTTCCTTGGAGCCGAGAAAGCGCTCCAGCCGGTTTAGGGTCAGGGTGCCGACGCTTCCGACGTCTACCCAAGGACGGACCATGGCGAAGGCGTGAGGGTCGCGCAGTTCCGGCACCGGCTCGTGAATCTCAAATGCGCCTATCTTCATAGCGCAAGTTTGCCAGAAACGAAAGCAGAATTCAAGGCCTGTGATGGCAAAACACGCTCAAACCGTAACCGTGGCCAAATATTGGGATTACATAACAGGCGTACCGGCTAAAAACGGTTGGATACCGGCAACCCTGCCTAGGTTAGACTCAGCCGCGATACCCTGGCGCGAAAATATGGGCGTTAGAAGGGCCGTTGCTTTCCGGTTGTGGTTGTGTACGAATACGGGGGGAAATCGCCCTTAATCCCCCTTTCGCTAAGGGGGATTAAGGGCCGCCCTTTTTTTGCGGAGAGGGATCATTATCGGCCCCTTTCGTAAGGGTGTATAGACGGTAGACATGGTGGACAGGTGTTCAAATTTTAAGGTAAATAACGAATTTCACCAAATCCGAAAGCCTCTGATCCAGGACCCTAGATACGGTCATTCACGCTACTTAGACCCCGAAAATCCGAAAAGCAGTAAAAACGACTTCCATAGCCCAGCCATCCTAAACGAGTTCGACAAGCACTATGCCGGCGCGATGCAGCCCGCTCACTGAAAATTGGTTCCATGAGTTGGGTGAACCGACTCTGTTAGCAAATCCCCGTTAAAATCCCTACTTCGAGGCGTTCCAAACTTGTCCAGTCCCGTACCCACTGGCTACTTCCACAAAACCTAGCTCCGTTTCTCAACCAACCGGCCCTCGGTGTACTTGTGCAAGACGCTGGCCATCAGGGTCTGGTAGGGAATACCTTCTTCCAACGCCCGTACCTTGAGCGAATCCAAATCTTTTCCTGAAATACGGATATTCACCCGCTTGTCTTTCCTGAAGGTGGCACGGGCATATTCACGATACCGCTCGATCTCCGCGCCCTGTCCCACCACCGGCCGCCATTCATCCCGTTCAAAGGAATCAAGTAGCTCCTGTTCCTCTTCGTCTAATCTAGCCGTAGATTCTCCCCGTCCCAAGTACCCGACGGATTTCCATAGGCAAATCACCCGCCTGCCGCCGAAGCCGCCAATTCTTGGAAAACCTGCCGCCAGGTTTCCTCGCCGCCCTGGCCATACCCGTCCCGGTAAATGATCATGCCCTGGGAATCTATGGCGATCTTGGTGGATTGCACCAGAACATTGAGGTCTCTCAGCATCGTCCCCGTGGGCTCGGCCACTAGCCAGGGGTGGCCCTCCCGTTCACGGTACGCCTCCAGCTTGTCCAGTTTCTCCGAGGGGTCGGAGGCAACGGCGTAGAACGCAAAGTCATCGGCAAACTCTGGGTAGATGTCCTTCATGCGCCGTAACTCGGCGCGGCAGACGGGTCACCAGGTGGCGAAGAACATCAGGAACGCCGGCTTCCCCTCAAGGGCTAGCTCCTGGGACGTGACCGTGGTTCCGTCCACCAGCAGGATGGCAAAGCCGGGCGCTGTTTTACCCACAGATGCGCCCACGGGAATCGCCTCTTTCTCTGGGGTTGCTTCCGTGCCACCGGCGGCGGCCGCCCGTGGGCCGGTGGCCATGGTTGTCGTTGGCGATTCGCCTGGAACAGCCGCACCGGCAGTCGTTAGCGTTTCGGCAGGGACGGCGGATCTCGCTGTCGTTGGCGCTTCCGCGGGAACCGCGGC
This sequence comes from Dehalococcoidia bacterium, assembly GCA_034428715.1. GTDB lineage: Bacteria > Chloroflexota > Dehalococcoidia > Lucifugimonadales > UBA3495 > Io17-Chloro-G2. The sequence continues at coordinate 11,629 of DAOUHE010000204.1, forward strand.
GTTGGACGCGCAGCCGGTGCCCAGCGTTAAGGCGATAATGACGAGACTTAGAATCATGCGTGTTGGTGAAAGGTTCATATTGCTATAAATTCTCGTATTCGGGCTGCCACATTGGAGGCTCCCCGTTCCACACCCGCTGGATGTTCTCGAAGGAGTTGGCCGCCCGCTTGGGGATGGATTCCAGCGTCGGACCGGCGGTGTGGGGAGTGATTATCAGGTTTTCCAGCTTCAGCAACGGGTCGTTGGGGTCGGGAGGCTCGTGTTCCATCACGTCCAATCCGGCGGCGGCGATGGTTCCGGCCGTCAACGCCTGGGCCAAAGCGGGCTCGTTGATGACACCGCCCCGGCTGGTGTTGATGATCACGGCCGACGGTTTCATCAGAGACAATTCTTCTTGGCCGATCATCCCGTAGGTCTCCTTGGTCAACGGCACGTGAAGAGTGACCACGTCGGACGTTTTCAGAAGTTCTTCCACAGTCACGGCTTGCAGGCCCAGGGCGTCCTCCTGGGTCGGAGGCAATGGGTGGTATTTATCGAAATACTGCAGTTCCATATCAAATGATCTGGACCTTTTCGCTACCTGTTGCCCGATGTTGCCCATGCCGATGATGCCCAGGGTCTTCCCCTCCAGCTCAAAAACGTCGATCTTTCGGTTCTGCTCCCGCTTCCACAACCCGGCTTTGACATTGTTGGCATAGCTCATCATGCGCCGGTGGCAGGCGATCATCAGCATCATGGTATGTTCCGCCACGGCCACCCGGTTGGCGCCGCCGTTGTTCGCCACGGCAATCCCCAGGTCGCCGGCCAGGGGAAGGTTCATCTCGTCATATCCGGCGCTGAGCAGTTGCAGGAGTTTGCACTTCTTGGCGGCCTGCAGCACCCGGTCGGATATCATTCCAGGGAACAGCATGATGAAGTCGGCGTCCCGGACCAACTCTATCTTTTCCTCGTCGTCCATGTCAGCCGGCGCGGCCGTGACGTCCATCCCCGGCAACGCTTTATCCACCACCACCTGGCGCAACTCCGGGTCCAGATTGGTAAAGAAAACGACTTTCGCGCCGGCCATATCTTCAATTCCTCGTGATCTCATTTTGCCCTCAAGGCCGATCTGAGTTTATCACAGGGGCCTAAAGGGTCTGGTATTCCTATACGCATTAAAAGACAATATGGGTTGGCGATTCATCTCTGAATTAACCCCGCCCCGGCGATCTCACGGGCGGGTTCACATAGGAGAAACCATGTCCAACCGGTTGATCCACGAGACCAGCCCTTATTTGCTACAGCACGCCAACAACCCCGTTGATTGGTACCCCTGGGGCCCCGAAGCCCTGGCGCGGGCCAAGTCCGAAGACAAACCCATCCTCCTGAGCATCGGCTACTCGGCCTGCCACTGGTGTCACGTCATGGAACGGGAGTCCTTCGAGAACGACGCCATCGCCCAACTGATGAACGAACGCTTCATCAGCATCAAGGTGGACCGCGAAGAACGCCCCGACCTGGACGCCGTTTATATGGAGGCGGTGCAGATGCTCACCGGCAGCGGCGGTTGGCCCATGACCGTGTTCCTTACGCCGGACACCAAACCATTCTACGGGGGCACCTACTTCCCTCCGGTGGACCGCCAGAACATGCCCGGCTTTCCCCGGCTGCTGCTGTCTGCGTCCGAGGCCTACCGCAACAACCCTGATGAGATAGAGCGGGTCACCAGCCAGCTCTCGAGCAAGATGGGGCTTTCGGGCCAGATCCCCAAGGGCAACGATATCTTGACCGAAGAAATCATGCACCAGGCCTACACCACCCTGGCAACCAACTTCGATTATCAAAACGGGGGCGTCGGCACTGCGCCCAAGTTTCCCCAGCCCATGACTCTGGAGTTTTTGTTGCGGTACCATCACCGGGGCTACCCGGACCTGTCCCAACGGGCCCTGGACATGGTCAATCTTACTCTGGAGAAAATGGCCTATGGCGGCATATACGACCAGATAGGCGGCGGGTTTCACCGGTATTCCACCGACGCTTTCTGGCTGGTCCCCCACTTCGAAAAGATGCTCTACGACAATGCCCTGTTGGTCAAGCTTTACCTCAATGCCTTTTTGGTAACCAAACGGCCTCTATACCGGCGGGTCGCCCTGGAAACCTTGGACTACGTTTTGCGGGAGATGACCGACCCTTTGGGTGGGTTTTATTCCTCCCAAGACGCCGACAGCGAGGGGGAAGAGGGCAAGTTTTTCGTGTGGACTCCCGATGAAACCAGGCACGTTTTGGGAGATGATACGGGCAACCTGGTGGGAGGGTTTTTCGGCGTTAACGATGCCGGAAACTTTGAAGGCAAGACCATCTTCAACGTTCCTCAGCCGCCGGACCGGTTCGCCGAGGAACAGGGCATCTCTGAGGAAGAACTTCTCGAAACCGTGCAATCGGGCAAGAATGAACTCCGCCTGGCCCGGGAGCAGCGGATTCATCCAATGCGGGACGATAAGGTCCTGTCATCGTGGAACGGCTTGATGCTGCGGGCCTTTGCCGAAGCCGCCCAGGTATTTGGCCGCCAAGACTACCTGGAAGCCGCCATCAAAAACGCCGAATTCCTTACGTCCAACATGGCGCCGGAAGGCCGCTTGTTGCGGACATACCGCAACGGCGAGGCCAAACTGCTGGCGTATCTGGAGGACTACGCCTTTGTGGCCGACGGCCTGTTGGCCCTGTACCAGGCTACGTTCCAACCCCGTTGGCTGGAAGAATCGGTCAAGCTGGCTGACTCCATGATTGACCTGTTCTGGGACGATGCCGTGGGCGGGTTTTACGACACCGGCAAAGACCACGAGGACTTGGTGGTGCGCCCCAGAGACACATTCGATAACGCCCAACCCTGCGGCGGTTCGGTGGCTTCCGAGGTATTGCTGCGGCTGGCGGTGATCACCGGAAAAGAAGAATATTCGAGCAAAGCGGCTATACCCTTGCGCTCCCTGTCCCAACTAATGTCCAGGTCTCCCATGGGCGCGGGCCAATGGCTGGGCGCGCTGGATTTCTATCTTTCCCAGCCCAAGGAGATCGCCGTCATCGGGCCGCGTACCGACCCAGCCACCGGTGAACTTCTGGAAGCCGTCTTCGGCAGATTCCTGACCAACAAGGTCGTGGTAGGCGCCGACTCGCCCCAGCCCAATGCCATTAACGGAAACCCGCTGTTAGAGGGCCGGGAAATGTCCGGCGGCAAACCCACCGCCTACGTCTGCCAGAGCTACGTCTGCCAGCTGCCGGTGACCAACGCCCAAGCGCTGGAGGAGCAGTTGGGCGTTTAGTTAGCCACTAGAAGTCTGGCCGAAAAGTGCACTGACCTCGACTGTTCCGATATAATTGTCAGGATAATTTAATGGGTGTGGGAGGCAGGGGATGCTGGGAAAACGCTCTAAACAGTTGGGGTTCCTGGAAGC
>DAOUHE010000205.1:0-2348 GCA_034428715.1 Dehalococcoidia bacterium
CCGCATGGAGGACGTGCTGGACCTCTATGCGGAACCCTATGACCCCAAGCGGCCCGTAGTCTGTTTCGATGAGACTTCCAAGCAGTTGGTGTCGGAGAAGCGGTCTCCCATCCCGGCCAAGGCGGGACGTTCTAATGGGGTTGGCTCATCATAGGCTCATCGGCTGCCTGGCGACTCCAATTCACCAGCCAGGAGTTGTGCCCACAGGTCCTGCAAAGTCTCATCGGACACATGGACCTCGTACCGGGCGGCCAGTTGGGCCACCGTCAGTTCTCCCTTCACCGCATCCACGGCCACCTTGGCCTTGAATGACGGGCTGTGCTTCCTCCGTTCTTTTGACATGTCCCACTCCTCCTTCACAGCCACAGCTGCGCCTATTTTAGGAGCAGGACTCTCACTTAGCCACCTGTCCGAATTTCCGGGTCCACCTCATATAGAGGTCTTTTTCAACGAAACACCCCTTGGGTCCACGTTTATGCAACCCGGTGTATTCGTGCGTAACCTTGCCCTTAGCATCGGTAAAAACACCGGGCTTTAAATCGAGGTAATAGAGAGAACGGTCTAGCTGGGTTGGAGGAATAAACCTGTTCTGATACCAAACGGGGACATAATGATTGTGGTGGTATTCAGCGTTCATGGCTAAAGCCTACCAGAAACGACGATCCGAGGCTGGATAAAATAATTATTGCGGTGCAACGCTGGGCATGATGGCTCTACCCCCATGCTAAAATAAAGACTCCTTCCCCTTGCTGGCTGTGATGAAAGGTCTTGGCAACAGCCTGGGGGTCTCACCTAGGCGGTTTTACTTAACCAACGAACGCTCCATCGTGGCGCGACGATTCTCTCTTTCCTCCGGTGCCATCCCCAGGGCGTTTGAACTCTCAGTCCAACTCAGGTACAAGTAACTAATTGCAGTTACACTATCAGGTCATAGTGTCCGCCGATTCCACTAGCGACTACCATCTCCCCCTATAAGCAGAGGTGGCAAATGGTGGCACTCGGTTGTGTCGATATTGACCATTATTCCTTACCTTCCCGGCGCACCAGAGCGTGAATAGTGTCACTCCATCACCCACAGGGAGGGGCCATGACCACACAGACTCTGGTGCACGGCGGTGAAGCTGGCCGCTGGGAGCAGGCCATCTACGCCTTCCTAGCTGAGAAGGAGCGCCGTTCCGGCTCCATGTGGACAGTACGGGCCTATTTCGGAATGCTCTACCGATTCTTCGATACTTTTGGCAAGCCCCCGGACCAGGTGACAGCAACGGAGGTCTTCGGCTACGCCCACGGCACCCGCCTCTCCGGTAAGAATCCCTCCTCGGTCACCATAGGAGCCCGAATAGCATGCCTCGGTTCCTTCTACCGCTTCCTATCCGCATGAGCCTGGTGGCTGCCAACCCCTGCGACCAATTAGAGCGCCCCAAGGCGACGCCGGCGCCGCCCAGGGCATTAACCGCCGCCGACATCAAGAAGCTGCTGTACGCGATTCCGAGCAACCCAGTAGGCCTACGGGACCGCGCCATCATTCTTACTTTGACCTTAACGGGGAGGCGGCGCACCGAGGTGCTCAACCTCAAAGCGAGAGACCTAATCAGAGACCTAATCAAGGAAGGAGAGGCCGTCTACTACACCTACCGGGGAAAGGGCGGGAAACACGGCAAGCGGGAACTGCCCCAGCCCGCGTTCAGGGCGATTCAGCAGGCCCTGGAAGCCTTCGGCAAGGATTTCCGCCACCCTGAAGCCAGACGAGTCCCTGTGGCCATCCAGCGCCGACAGTAGGCGCGGTATCACCAGCGGCACATTCTACGGCAACCTGCGCCGTTACTTCAACAACTCAGGACTCCCTCAAGCTGGCGTCCACATCTTCCGCCACTCAGCGGCCAGGCTCCGGAGGGAAGCCGGGGAATCGGTGGAGCAAGTCAGTCGATTCTTGGACCACAGTTCCCTGGCGGTGACCACCGTATACCTCAGGCAGCTTGAAGGGGACCGGGACACAACCTGGGAACAAGTGGCGACAGCGCTAGGAGTTTAAACGCCGTCACAAACGCTGTCGCCGTCGTTCAAAGTCCTCTTCAGCCCTGGTCAGGTCTTCAAAAATCCTCCCATGAAGAAACGTGGCCCCGCCGTCTTTTTGAATCATCTCCAAGTAGGTTCAGTATTCCATTGGCAGTAAGTGCTCTCCTGCACCACCCTGGCTGGCAAGCTGGACTGCCTGAAAACCAACACCTTTACCCAGGCACTAGTAGTCAGTCATGTTTGGAATCGAAGGGATAGAGGCGGTGAAGTTTGCCCCTGGCGTCCTGGGTGTTGAACCGCCAGTTAATGGTGGCTCGGGCGGCATTTCGCTC
>DAOUHE010000206.1:0-10567 GCA_034428715.1 Dehalococcoidia bacterium
GCTTCCAGGAACCCCAACTGTTTAGAGCGTTTTCCCAGCATCCCCTGCCTCCCACACCCATTAAATTATCCTGACAATTATATCGGAACAGTCGAGGTCAGTGCACTTTTCGGCCAGACTTCTAGTGGCCACCGCGGTCATCGGCGCCTTCGCCCAACGGTTAGTGCGTAAAGTAGATCCTCAATGCCAAATCTTGACCGAGCCCACGGCCACCGAGGCAATGGCCTACGAGCAGGAGATGCAGGAGCCGGCGCCGCCCCTGATGGTGGGCCAGGGTTGCAACTTCTGCAATGGAACCGGTTTCTCCGGGAGGACCGGGGTCTTCGAGGTCATGACGGTGGACGAGAATATCAGAAAACTCATCGCTTCAGGAGTGAGCGGGGCTGAGATCAGGACCCAGGCGTTGAATAACGGAATGGTCCCGCTTCGCCGGTCCGGAATGTTGAAGGCCCGGGAAGGCACCACAACCCTGGGTGAAGTATTTAAAGGCGTGTTCTTTATCGAATGATTAATGGGAACGGCAAGCGGGGAGCGGAACCTACCGGTCTGTCCTTAATCTCTATCAGAGAAGGCATCAGATGGTAGTCAAATACGTAGCCTATACCTGGCAGGGGCAGAAGATAGAGGGTTTCCTGGACGTAGACAGGGAGGACCAAGCCCGTGAGATGTTGCAGCGGGATAACCTGATTCCCTACAGTCTTTCCCAGGTTCGCAAGAGGCGTTCCCTGGTTCAGCTGATGCCAGCGCTATTTCCGCCCGGTCCCAAAGAGGTCATCGAGTTTACCCGGGGAATGGCCTCGCTCCTGAAGTCCGGCATCCCCATGCGGGACTGTCTTAACATACTTCGGGACCAGAGCTCCAGCCGGGGCCTGAAGGAAGTCCTGCGCCAGGTCATTGACGACATCGAATCTGGGATCCGCTTTTCCGATGCGTGCGAGAAACACGGGTCGGTATTTTCCAGCTACTATTTCCGCCTCCTTCGGGTGGGCGAAGCCACCGGTGGCATGTCCTCCACCATGCAGCAACTTGCCAACTCACTGGAAAAACGAAAGGTGATGAGGGACAAAGTAAAAGCGGCGCTGGTTTACCCAATGATCAGCCTCATGGTCGCTTTGGTGGTCGCCGTGATCCTGGTGACATACTCCCTACCCGCCTTGATTGGGCTTCTCACCGAATATGGCGGAAGATTGCCGACCAACACCAGGATACTGATCAGCATATCTGATTTCGCCGAGGCCTACCGAATGTACATATTCGGCTCGGCCGCCGTTTTAGCCGTGTCGGGATGGGCGTTGGTCCGAACTCCCTTTGGCCTCCGCGCCAAGGACCAGATGCTACTGAGGATACCGGTGGTCTGCGGCGTCATCATGCGCAGCAACCTGTTTAGCCTAACTTCTACCTTTGGCACGCTGCTGGAAGCTGGGATTCCCTCCATAGAAGCGTTGAAGCTGAGCCGCGATGGTCTAAACAACGTCATGCTCAGGGAAAAGCTTGGCAGGGTGACCGCTGAAGCGGAATCCGGTACCCGGTTGGGCGCTGCCTTTCGTGAGCACTGGCCCTCGCCGCCCCTGCTTTCCCAGGGAATCGCCACCGGAGAAGCGGCCGGAAACCTGAACCACGCCCTTAACGGATTGGCAGACTACTACGAACAAGAAGCGGCCAAAGCCGTCAGCACCGCCACGGAGTTGATACAGCCCGCCGTGATCTTGCTGGTGGCCGGCCTGGTGGGTTTCGTGGGAACGGCAGTGATCTCTGGTATTTATTCAGCCATGAGCTCCATAGAGTAGGAGGATAATCCGTTCCCATGCTCGGACAACTCATCCCACCCGCTGGATATTCGATGAGACGGGTTCTGAGGCTGGTTCGGTGAGACGGCTTCTAGAGAAGGCCGGAATAGCCAATGGTAAAACCTCTGGGGCAATGGCTGACGGCATGTATTGGCGGCAGGTTCCAAGGGTCAATATCCTCTCTTTGGAACCCTCCCACGGGGCCAACAGCCTGTTGATCCGGGGCCTGCTCATCATTCTCTTGGCGGCGGCAATCTTCGCCATATGGGCAGAGAATCGAAAGATCGAGGCCGTCGAAGGAAACCTGGGCGAAGGCCAAAACCAGCTCCAGGCCATCCAACGCCAGCTTTCGGAGGCCGAATTGGAAGTGGAACCGATTAAAGCAGAGATACAAGGTCTAAGGAATCAGCGAAAGACCGCCGGCGAAGAATACCAACTGGTCACCACTGGTCTTATAAATTGGCGCCAGGCCATCGAGGCTCTCCTGGGTATTCAAGCTGCCGGAGTGACCTTTGATTCGGTAACGACCCTGCCCGGAGGTGAAGTAACCCTGGCAGGTAAAGCGCAAGATTCGGACGTCATTTCCCAGTTGCCCGCGGAATTCAATGGTGTGTCCGGAATCCTCGACTTTCAAGGGATCCAATGGGACACCAGCCGGGTACCGCCTACATTCATAGCGTCATTCAAGGTCCGATGATCGGCCGCCTGTCCAACCCAAAAAACGCCGTCCACCGGCTGAAGTCTCTGGCACGGCTGGAGGTTGCGCTAACCGTGTTGGTGTTGGCCCTCGCCACGTTCGCTTATCACCGATACCAGCAGGCCCAGAACGCCGAAGACAGCCGAGCCGCCCAAGACCGCAAGATTTCGACCCTTAAGGACGACCTGATTTTCTTCCAAAGTGATAACAACAAGGAAAAGTTGCGGGAGGAGTTGAGGGAATTAAGGTCCACGCCGGCTCCGCCATCACTGCCTTCCGAACAGGTGGCTTTGTCCTTGGGTAGCACTATCACCGAGTACGCTCAAAATCAAAAGCTGCCGTTAACCGGTTACGACCGCATGGTTTTCGTGACCACTCTGGGCGAGGCTGAATTTTCAGCCGTCAAATTTACCGTCACCGCCGTGGGTAACGAGGAAAGGCTCACCGGAATGCTCCAGCTTTTGAGCGATCACCCCACGGCGTTGGTACAAACGTTGGAGTTCATTAGACCGCTTGTTGAAGGTGAAGAGGCTCGCGATGGCGACTGGCGAATGAAGCTCGACGTGGACGTGATTTACCGGTAAGGGTGGGTGGCAATCTGTGATGCTGAACTTTCTAGGCAAAAAGGACAGAAACACCGTTTCCATAACCATGGAGTACGGCGTCATCAAACTGCTCATCTGCCGCGGGCTAGAGGTGATCGACTATCGGGTGCTTTTGGCCAACCCCTGGTTTTTCCGCGAAGGCCAGGTCAGCAATACGGCGCGGGTGGCGGGGTTGATCAAAAACGCCCTGCCAGAGTTGGCCGGAGATTTCCGTCACGCCATCGGCGCGGTTCCAGGATTCCAAAACCGCCTGGGCTTGATGCACTTTCCCCAAGCCAGCGGATTCAATGCCGAGACCATCATCCCCCAAGAGGCGATCCGCACCATGAAGGTATCATCCGAGAATTATCATTTGAACTGGCAACGGCTGAAAGACCGCATGGCGCAGACCCGGTGGCTGGTGATGGCCGCCAGTAGGCGCTCTATAAACTCATTGATGGACACTGCGGAAAAATCTAATATCGCGGTAACCACCCTGGAATTAAGGCCCTTTCCCCTGGCCAGAGCGGTGAACCAGCCCGACGCCGTGGTTGCCTGGGCGGCCCACGACGGCTGTGACGTGGTCATCACCAAGGAATCTATTCCCGTCGAACACCAAAGCATTTTCTGGGGTTCGGAATTGGTGGAGGACGCCGTCCTAGTCGATCGTTTAACGGAGGTAGTCGGCAGGACGATAAATACCTTCAATGAAACCTCTCCGGAAGGACCCTTGTCGGAAGATGCTCCCTTGGTGGTGTGCGGATCACCGGTAAGAAGGAATCCGGATATCTCAACTAAGGTGGCCGGCAACCTTCGCCGTTTCGCCGCGGAGTTGGCCTCTCCGTTGATCTACCCCGAAGACTTCCCCGTCCATGATCTGGTGGTCAACATGGGTCTGGTGCTTCGAAATGTATGATCCCATTTGGGGCGTGTTTGCCCTATTGGTTGGCGCCGCCGTGGGCAGCTTTTTGAACGTGGCGGCCGACCGGCTTCCGTCGGGGGGTTCCGTGGTACAACCCCGTTCGTTCTGCGACTCTTGCAAACACCCCTTGGGGAACCTGGAGCTTATCCCCGTCATCAGCTATCTTCTGCTTAGAGGAAGGTGCCGCCACTGTCGAGTGTCCATTTCAGCCCGTTTTACGGTGGTTGAGGCGGTAACCGCCCTCCTTTTCGCCCTGGTTTACTTGAAATTCGGCATGGGAGTTCACTTCTTCATTCTGGCCACAGCCGTGTCCCTGTTGATAGTTGTATCAATCATCGACCTGGAGCACCGGCTGATCTTAAACCGGATGATATATCCCGCCGTCATCGTATTGTTGGTCATAGCGCCGTTTTGGCCGGAATTTGGAATAGCCAGGTCCCTTTGGGGGAACTCAGGCATGATCGGTTCCTTGGCTAGTTCAATGGTGGCCGGCGGCGGCGCGTTTTTGATCTTCTTCGCCATAATAACGCTCTTCCCGGCAGGCATGGGAGGAGGTGACGTCAAATTGGCAGGCGTCATGGGATTACTGGTAGGTTTCCCCCTTGTTGCTTTGGCGCTATGGCTGGCCGTGGTAAGTGGCGGCCTGGTGGCGATATTCTTGCTGGTCTCCCGCAAACGGGGAAGGAAAGACGCCATACCCTTTGGCCCCTTCCTGGCTTTAAGCGCCGTGGCCGTCCTTCTGGCGGGAACAGAGATCGTTGAATGGTATCAGAACTCTGTATCGGGTTGGCTTGGCTAACGGAACTTATGAAGACCACCCACCCATTGCAGAAGGCCACCAGCCAGATCAAACACCTGGCCGCCGCGTTTTGGTGGAGTCAGGCTTACTCCAACCAATCTGCATTGGGTGCTACCGATGCGCAGTCTCAACAACTGGAACGCTATGCAAGCACCGTATTCCAGTCGGTAGCGGTGTTTCGGCTGGTCTCATTTTCCCTGGGAGCCGGCCTGGTATTCGCCCTCAACCCAACCGGCCAGCCAACGGCGGTCATTGGAATGGTCGTGCTTCTGGTGGGGCTCTACAACGTCTACCGGATCATGTGGCGGTTCGATCCTACCGGAAGGGCCACCCCGACCCAGTGGCTCAGTCTGGGTGTGGACCTGTGGCTGAGTGTCGCCTTGATAATCTTGTCAGGTGGCCTAGACAGTCCGTTCCTTATTTATTCCCTGTCTCCGATCCTCACTGCCAGCCTGCTGATGGATATAAAAACCGCCGTGATGGTGGCCGCCGTCTCGGCGGCTTCGGTTTCTGGGGTGCATGCCGCCGGCGGACTGTGGGCCTCAGAACTTCCCTGGGTCTTGTCGGGAAATTACCTGGTATTGTCGTTGCTCTACTGGGCGGTGTGCTTCCTCGTCGTCAGCCTGCCCTTCCTGGCGAACCTCAACTGGCAACTCAGGGTCAGGTCCGAATCCTTGGCAACGGAACGCCAGCGTTTACGCCGGGAGGTCCACGATAACGTAGCCCAAACCTTGGCTTTCCTGTCTCTGAAAATGCAGCGGGCGGAGCAACGGGCCGCGGAGGGACGAACCGCGATTACCGAGCGTGACGTCGCCGAAATAGGCAGCGTGGTTGAACGGGCGTATCTGGCCGTTAGAGACTATCTGGACGGCGCCGACGAGGAGGGTGAAGGATCGCTAGCAGCCAATCTCACCTCCGTTACTGATCAGTGGAGCCGGGACACCCGCGGAACTCTCCGCCGCCGGAGCAGAAGGCGAACTCCCCGCTAACACTAAATTCCAGTTGCTTCAGGTGACCCGCGAGGCCCTGGCCAACGTAGCCAAGCACGCCTACCCGAAACACGTCTGGGTGGACATGGAATGCTCGCCCGAAAAGGTGACCATCCGGGTGCGCGACGACGGCCGTGGATTCTCCACCGAAGGGATCAGAGGCCACGGCATGGGAATCATGAGCGAAAGAACCGCCATGGCCGGAGCTAAACTCGACATCAGCAGCGCCTTGGGTGAAGGCACCCAGGTGGTGGTTTCCTTTACCCGGGAACTCGCCCCGGAACACGTGGAAGGTGCTCGATGAGCGATATTCAGGGTTCGAGTGATATTCGGGTATTGGTAGCAGATGACCACGACCTTTTCCGCCGTGGCCTTATGGAGGTCCTGGAAGAAGAGCCCGACATTAAAGTGGTTGGTGAAGCCCGCAACGGCCAGGAAGCGATAGACCAGGTGGACCGGCTTTCTCTCGACGTGGTTTTCATGGACCTGAACATGCCGGTTCGCAATGGAATAGAATCGACCGCCTTTTTGACCCAAAAGTGGCCCAATCTTAAAGTTTTGGTCCTGACCGTGTCGGAGGAAGCCGCCGACCTCTACCGAGCGCTGAGCGTAGGCGCCAGGGGCTACGTCCTCAAGATTTCCAGCCCTAAGGAGATCATCGACGCCCTGCGCCAGGTTCATCAAGGCTGGGTGGTGGTATCCCCAGCCATGGCCCCCAGGTTCCTCTCCGATCTGGGAGACCACGGAGAAAGTGGAGGGCACCCGCATTCCGGAAATGGCCGCCTCGGCCAGGAGATCAAGCTGACCATCCGTGAACAAGAAATCCTTCGCCACGTGGCCAGAGGGCTGTCCAACGCTGAATTAGCGGAGGCCTTGGTGGTATCTGAAAATACGGTGAAAACCCACATCAAAAACATACTAGGGAAATTGCACATGAAAAACCGCAGTGAGGCGGCAACCTATGCCGCTAGGATCGGCCTGACCCAGCCATCCGTCGAGGACAAATGGCCCTAGTGTTCCCAGCCGCGGGATCCTCTCCAAATCACGCCGCTGCCGCATCACTTTTGCCAATAAGCCAAAAGGGCTAGCCCGTTTATCACCCCCGGCCTCACCCGTTGAGGTGATGCCGCCAGGGGTTCCTGAGCGCACAATATATTCAACGGTTCGATTCGGCGCCGGACATTTGAGTGGCCGGCAGGACGAACTTCGGAGGCCCGCAATCGTGAGTTTAACCCCTATTAAACGCCATCAAGGATTCACCCTCATTGAGCTGCTGGCCGTCCTGGCCATTCTGGCCGGAGTGGTCGCCGGGGCTGTTACCGGATTTGGCGCCACCGCCCAGGAAACCCGCCTGTCGGGTGACGAGAACATCATCGGCAGCAGCGCTGACCGGTTCTTTGACAAGACCTCCCCGCAGGTTTACCCGGTGATCGGCCTGGACACCGACGGCGACGGTGACGTAGATAGCGACGACGACTTTATACTTCCCGCCGGGGACCTGGGCGTCAGGTTGATCGACTTTGATGCCACTCTCCCTGAGGGATCAGCCATGGCTTTCGTACCCGATTTTTTGAAACAGATCCCCGACTCGGCGGGCCTGGGCAGTTGGAGGATAGACACCAACGCGGGCAATGTATTCTTCACTGAAGAGGGCGCCGCCCTGGTCAAGCCCTCCCTGGCGCGGTTGGTAGTGACAGCGGACAACAGCGATAACCTGGATATCGACGACAACCGCGTTCAGAGCAACCACGTCTTCACCTTGACCATGCGAAAGGATGAAGCCCCCATCAACGAGATCCAAGTGGTCATACCCGGCGGCTACATCATCGGCGGCCAGGGGCTTAGCCAGGGCGTTCCGGTGGGTACTCTGGAGATCGTGTTCGACGCGAACAACCCTTGGGACACCGGCAGCGAACTGACCGTGGACACGTTCGACGTGGTGGTGGTCTCGGGAAACGTATGGGCAGTCACCGTCGACTACGACCAGAACGACGGTGGGACCTCGGCGGACATTGACGTGAAGAACCACGCCGGAACAGCCGGAGAGCTAGCCGACCAACGCACCCACACCATCTCAATTACGCCTCCCTCCGGCGCCGACAGCCAGGGAATGCTGACCTTGATGATCGACCGCGTCACCGACGGTGGGATTGACGGCGCTGATGATTACAAAGACCCGGACGTTAACGAGGCCACTGAAACCTGGACGCTGACCCTTTTCGGCACCGACGGCGCCGATGGTGTGGATGGTGGCACCAACATCATCACCAACCCTGGAACCACCGGTGTCTTCCGGTGGGCGGCAGAGGAGAACACCGCCATTGATATCGCCCAATTCTTCGACGGGATGGCCGGCAACCAAGCAGTGGTGATCAAGTAACGCCGCCCGGCCCACGTAGATGAATCATGACTAAGAATCTTTCTCAAATCCGTGGATCCAAAATGGGCCACGTTTAACCCAGCTCAGTACGAACGGGGGCACCTCCTCCCTCGTTCGTGGTGAGCTAGCCTCCCACGTTCATAGTGAGCTTGTCGAACCACCTTTCGGGATAGTAACCAATCCTACCGCAATGAACAATGACACCAGGAGAAACGTACCAGGAGCAAGGATGAGACTTGGATTTAAAAATCTCATAGGGAGTGAAGGTGGATTCACCCTCGTTGAAATGGTGGTGGTCATCGCTATCATGGGGGTAATGGCCGCGGTTGCCGTTCCCATGGTCAGTAATACTCTTGGCCAGTCCAAAGAGAGGGCCTACGAAGCGGATCTGGCAATAATCCAGACTACCATGGAAGCGTATTACACCGCGTCTGATAACCCCCGGTTCGCGGGTCAACGCCAATATCCCATCCGCGATTTCAACAGCGGAACGGACCTGAACGAAGACATCGATCGAACCGATGAGTCGCTGAAGGACTGGGACGACGCCGACACCAGTACCGACCTGAGCACACCGTTGAACCCGTTCCGGGGCGTCAAAGGCGGCGAACCCATGTGGCGGGACGGCGCCGATGGAGACGGCGAGCGCGGCGAGGAGAACCTCAACGCAGAAAAATCCTCGTTGGACAGCGAGGGGTCCGGCTGGTTCGTAGACAAGGTGGAGCACAATAGCGTGGAATACGCAGTCGACACCCGGGATTACTTCATAGATTTCACCAAGCTGGTCAAAGACGGCCTGTTGAGGGAGGTGCCGGCTTCCGCCTCGTTGGACAATGTGGGCGGCACCGCACAGGGGTCCTATAGTTGGTACGTGGATGCCGATGGCAGGGTCAACTCGTTGAACTACCACTTCCCGGCAAACGGCCTCAACTTTGACCATAGCCCCACGGAGAACCCCGATGAGGATGGGAATATCCCCGGAGACAACCGAGGGTTCATAGAGGGCATATACCCGTAGGCGAATCCGGCAACAATCTCCCTTGTTGGGTTGGCAGCCCATCCTCCGGCTTTCGCCGGAGGATGGGCTTAAGTTCATTTGGGCATCAATCAAACCTATGAGAGCAGGAAACAACATCAACGGCCTATTTTGCAAACCCAGGTTTCGAGAGCGATGCTGGGGGTTGAATCTAGTATTTGGGCGATTACCAGCGATTGGCAGCCAGGGTTTCACTCTGATCGAAGTCATGGCGGCGGTCATGATTATCTCCATAGCCGTGGTCGGGGGTATGACCGTGTTGAGCGCCACGGTCCGCAGCGCCAACCGCTCTGAAGGCAACGTCAAATTACTCCAACTGGTGCGGTCCCAGATCGAAACCATCAAACACTTTGAATTCCAAGACGATCCAGCCGAATACCCCACCATCGAGGGGCTGCCAGATGGCACCACCATCACCTTCGAGGTCACCGACGCGGCGGTTTCCTATACCCGCCCTCAGCCCGACGGTACCGTGATTGACGGAGTAATCCAAAAGATCACGATCACCGGCGCCGTTATTGGCACTGAGCGCGACGGCAACGAACACGACATCGAGACCTCGATCACCTTTTACAAGCTTGATACAAGATGAAATACCTGAAGAAATCGATGAACCAGTGGGGGATGTCCTTGATCGAATTGAGCGCCGCCTTGGCCATCGGCGCTGTGATCATGGTCCCCCTCACGTCCATCATCTCTATCCAATTGCGGGCGCCGGTCAAAATGGTCAGCGAGATAACCGCCAAACGCCAGTTGCAGAAGGCCAGCCTGATCATGACCGAAGACGCTTCGGCGGGCGAAACCTTTGAATTGGGGACCGGTCAGGAGTACGGAACCTTTTTTGGGAGGAGCTCAGCAATGGCGATCCGGTGCCGGTAAGCGTCCGATACTTTTTCGACGCAGCGATTGACAGGGAATCCAAGATAGAAACGGGGACGTTGCTACGCGACGTGACCAGAGGCGGGCAGGATCTGCCGCCAAAAATTTTGCTTGAGGGAATATCCAAATACGAAGACGTCGTTTTTGAATACACGCCAGCCGATTGGACCTTTGGAGACCTGTCCAGAGATTGGACCTTGGCCGGCGGCAAAATAGAAGTGACGGCGACCCAGACCTTGGACGCTGGGGCAGAGTTCGGCGCCACGGTCACCACAGAAAAGATAATCGCCCATTTGCGCCCGGACATGACCCGGCCGGTGAACCAACCCAGTCCGCAATAAAACCGGGCAGATGATATCCACCTAAACCCACATTTCCCATATGGGTGAATATCCCTCTGAGTAAATCGTCGGCATTCTTTAAACCATTGTCCATTTGTGAGACGTTGGCCGTCGGTATGGCTATAATTACCCCATAGCTTGGCGAGTTTTATA
>DAOUHE010000207.1:0-26444 GCA_034428715.1 Dehalococcoidia bacterium
CTCGAGGATTTCCGGCGCCAGACCTCCCAGGTGGATATATGCCGTGGCGACGGAGCAGGTGTGCCAAATCACAACCCGGTAGTCCTCCAGAACGCCGGTGAACCCAAAGGGCGCTGGTCCGAAGGGGAACGCCTGAATATCGGTGATGTAACCGTCAGCTGGGGACATGACATCGGCCGGCGATACCCATGGCAGAGGGTCCTGACCCGACCGAACGGCCTCGTCGTGATCCATGAACCCGTTCCACTGGGTGTGCCGGATATAGGTATGGTCGGTGGGGGTGACGTGGCCGCCGTGGAGCTTGCCCATGGGCTCGATGATCCAGGTGTCATCCAAGCTCACCGGCGGGGCCGTGTATGTTACGTCGCCGCCCTGGCACTCGGCGGGACCCATCCAACGTGATGGGGGACCAGTATTGGGGCTTGTGGTTGCGGCCGGTGTTGGCGCGGGGTTGTACGTGGGGGTAGGCGTGGGAGCAGGCGACGGAGATGTGGACTGGGCTGGTGGTTTTGCGGTTGGAACCGGCGTAGCCGTGGCAGGCACGGCGGTGGGCAGCATAGGCGCCAAGGTGGCAGTGGGCGCAGGGTAGTAGGCTGGAGTTGCCTCGGGCGTGGACGGAGCAGCCGTTGGCGGAGGCAGTGTCGTGGTTTGAGTAGAATATTCTGTAGCGGCGGGAGCCTTCGCATGTTCGGCCGCAGGAGTTGCAGTCGGATTGGCACCGGCAGTTGGCGTAAGGGTGACCGACGGCTCTTCAACAAGGTTTCGCTGGGAGACGTTCTGAATCGTTGAATCGAACGGAGCGGTCACCGGCGGAGCGCCAGCGCAGCCCGCCAAAGTGGCTAGCGCGACCAAGGCCGACAGGGAGATAACCCATGACGATATTCGTGCCATGGGTATATTTTCTCAAACGGGAAGATTTAACCCAAGCCGCCCACCGTCATCGGCAGGCGGCTTATGGTTCGAACTTTTAGGGGATCAATCGGCCGACAACGGTTGTTTCTCCCCTCGTGTGATGGGACCGGCCGGGGTCAGTTCATATAGCGTGCTTCTGGCGCGGATCTGCTCATCCCAACCCCTGACCCGCAGATCGATCATCAGGCCGTCGGGCCCCATGTACTTGCGGTTTTGCTTGCTGCTGGTGGGGCATTCGGTGCAGTCGGCGGCTTCCACCTCAGCCACGGCTTGATCCATGTCATCCACGTAGAAACCAATGTGGTGCACGCCCTTGACGGTGGAGGGGCCCTCGCCAAGGTTGGGGGCTTCCTCGCCGCCAAATTTCAGGATGGCGAAGTAGATGTAGCCGTCGGTGAGCCATACGCCGTCGGCGCCGGTGTCCTGAGGCTCCCGCCGTAGTTCGTCCAAGCCGAAAACGTCCTTGTAGAAATCGGCGGTCTTCGAGGGGTCGTCGGTGTGCAGCGCGATGTGTTTGATCCTTGCCATAATTCCCCCTATTTATGATTGGTCATTGGGAATTAAACCGGGCGCCAGGGTTCGATTTGGTTGCGATTTGGCCTGCTACGGCAAGCCTTGGCCGAAACCCAGGATACCACGAAAAGACGGCCATCATGCTCACCGGCTCTCAACATAACTTCCAGTTTTTAACTAAATTTTAGAAAACAACCAAAAACCGGCGATTTTTTGCATCGGTTTTAATCGCATGAGGGCTGGCGTCCTGGTTAAAATCCCCCTTTATTTTATTATTCACGGGAGAAACCATGACCGCCAGTCCAGAGCGCAACTATTACACCATGTCGGAAGCGGCCGTTAGGCTGGGTATGAGTTCCAAACAGGTCTCGGAGATGGTCAGACACGGCACCATACCGGGCATCCACCGGGTGGAAGGCAGCTGGGTAGTTGATATTGATGATCTGCACGCCTGGTTGAACCGTCATGCTAACGCCTAGGCCATAATCGGCGGCCAAGGCACGGCACAAATTTGGAGGCGGGATAGGGGGCAGGGAGCCGATGCGAGATTTCAGGGAATCGAGGACCGGTTCTGGAAGCGGGCCATCGGCGGCCACGCCATGGCAGAACCCGTCTCCTTTGGTTGATGAAGGACCCGCCTACGGCCGAACTACGTTATCGCCTGGGGCCGGTGGGCCTCCCCGTCTCATCAAGTGGTAGCAGTCTCATTAAGCTGAGTCAAAGAACGTGTAGCCATGCTTTTGGAGGGTGGCCGTCGTTTCGATGCACCACCGGAACGCGGCGTCCATCGGCTTAGGTTCCAAGCGAACGGCTCTCAGATTGCGGGAGAGAAAATGGTGGATGATCTCCTCGGCATCTTTGGCACGGCGGTAAACATCCGAGCCCTCCCCGTTTTGGTCTTGCGCCCTCATCAGCCACCAGCGTATGAACTGCCAATTGGAGCTGATATACACAAAGGCGGCATCGACCTCCCGCTGCCGGACCTCATTCTGAAGTTCCTTCACCTGGTTTTCCAACGCCTCAACACGTTGTTGCAAATCTTCCGAAGCCAATGTTTTCCTCCTGCCCCCACATAGGCTCTCCATAGAAACGGCAGTCATCTGAATGGTCTGCGTTGAAGCAGCGGATTGCCCGCTGACTGGGAACGACATCGAAAAGAGCGATTTCACCCGTTGGTATTCATCGCGCTCGGATCGGTGATTTTGACAAAAGTTGTTTGATTTGGAGGCACCGTCTAGGTTCGAACCCGTGGCCGGCCACTAACGAGGTACCCGTTCTATCGGCAAACTAGGCTGACATCCAGGGATCGGCGGTCCGAACGCCCCAGCGAAATTTCCCGGATCCCGGGTATGGTTGCTTGTTGGGATATCTTACTTAAGCAAAGCGGTCACTGGGATTAGGCGTTGATTGATAGGGCCGACCGCAAGGCTGAAATGCTCAAGCGCCGTCGCCCCCAATAGCGAATCGATGCCTTCCGGCCCGAACACCACCGATGCAATGGTTTCGTCACCGTTCAGCCGCATTCGGGCGTAGCCAATAGGATATTCCACAATACGGTCATCACCCAATTCGAAGCTGCGCCGGCCTTCCGGCGCTACCCCGAGTTGGTCTAGCATATCCATCGGCAAAACGGTGTAGGTAGACCCGGTGTCCACCAAGGCCTCGATTTCAATGAACCGCTCTCCTTCCAGGTCGCCTACCTGTATAGAAACGGTGAAGGTTCCCAACGCGCTCAATTCTCCTAGTCCAGTTCGGGCAAATCGCAGAATAATGTTGGTGGCACCGACTGGGTTCGAACCAGTGGCCTAGCGCTTATGAAGCGCCCGCTCTACCGCATGGCCTGCGAGCAAATCTCACTTAAGCAACGCGGGCACAGGGACCAGCCGTTGATGGACTGGCTCTACGGCGAGGCTGGCGGTCTCCAACGCGGTAGCACCCAACAGCGGCGAAGTGCCTTCGGGCGCAAAAACAACCAAGACGATTATTTCCCGCTCTTCCAACCTCACGGTGGCGTAACCCACCGGGTATTCAATCACCCGATCATCGGCCAACTCGAAGGTGCGGGTCTCGCGTTTGACGATTCCCAGACGGTCAAGGGTATCTTCCGGGACCGACGTGTATGTTGCCCCGGTGTCCACCAATGCCTCGACGTCGACAAACTCCCGTCCTTCTAGAATCCCCAGTTGAAGGGTAACTGTGAAGGTACCCATCCCGCTCCTTCTCCCGGAATAGTTCAGGCAGTATGCCAAATAGTATTGGTGGCACCGACTGGGTTCGAACCAGTGGCCTAGCGCTTATGAAGCGCCCGCTCTACCGCTGAGCTACGGTGCCACCCAGGGGCGGGTTGGCCAGCCGCCAGCCGCGCTCCGTGCCAACAATGTTAATTGGCCTCCAGTATCACTGTCAATTGAGCTTTCACAGCATTACTCCGGGTTTCAACAGCCCGAAGCCTGGCCTGTTACGCAACGTCGCTAGGACAGGGGATCTGGGTCAGATCAAGGGGTTTGGACTGGGAAATTTCGATGGTGAGCAAGAATCCGCGATGTTGAAGATTAAAGCGGATGCTGGCCGGAATGCGTTTTGGTGAAACTACTCTTCCAGAAAGACGTCGCCGCTTTGGCCGCCGGTCTTACGGACCAGGCGGATGCCTTCGATGCGGATACCTCGGTCAACCGCTTTGCACATGTCATATACGGTTAGCGCCGCCACGGATACGGCGGTCAGGGCCTCCATCTCGACTCCGGTCTTGGCCGAGGTGCTGGCGGTGGCGGTGATGTTGACCCTGTTTTGTTCCTCATCCAGGTCCAGGTCCAGGTTGACCCGGTCCAAGGGCAGGGGATGGCACAGCGGGATCAGATCCGAGGTTTTTTTGGCGCCCATGATTCCGGCCAGTTGGGCGATGGACAGCACGTCGCCCTTTTTCATCAGGCCATCTTTGATCAAACGCAGGGTTTCGGGCTGCACCACCAGGTAACCCCTGGCCACCGCTTCCCGACTGGTGACGGGCTTGGCGCCCACGTCCACCATTCGGGCGCGTCCCTCTTCGTCCAGGTGGGTGAGGGCGGGTCTATTCGATTCAATGGCCACTTGATCATCCTCCATGGTAACTGGGGCTTTCGGGCTAACCGGAGCGTTTGGGCTAACCGGGACATCCAGGCTTAATTGGGCCTCTGGCCTAGCCAGCTTTCCATCCGCGGCTAACTTCATGGCATTCCCCGCCAGCCGGTCCGCCTCTTTGTTGCCGGGATCACCGTTATGGCCTCGGACCCAGAGCCAGTTGACCTTCCTCAGCCGAGCAAGGGCATCAAGCTGGTCCCACAGGTCATTATTCTTCCGGCGTTTCCAGTTCTTGGTCATGGTGTTGACCAGGTAACTGCTGTCGCTGTAAAGGTCCACCGACGCGCCCGGAGCGGTGGCTTCGAGGCCCTTGATCGCTCCTGTCATCTCCATGCGGTTGTTGGTGGTGTGGGCCTCGCCTCCGGAAAGGCGTTCAGGCTCTCCCTGTTCGGGAAGCACCAGCGCACCCCAACCGCCTGGGCCTGGATTGACCAGGCACGAGCCGTCGGTGTAGATGGTTATCTTGTTGTCGGTTGGCAATGTATTTCCCTGAGCAATCAGCTGTCAGCTATCCCCCGATCTGGTACATCTCGACTTTCTGGGGGGCGTCTTGGCCAGCATTTTGGCTGGCGGCCAGTTCGGTGCGTTCTTCGGAGTAGCGGTCGGTGCGGCGGGACCAGACGTTGGAGATGATCTCCGTCATCTGGGCGTCGTCCGCGCCATTTCGAAGGGGGTCGCGCAGGCTGATGCCTCGGCTGGCGAAAAGGCATGTGAAGAGCTGACCGTCGGTGGAGATGCGGGCTCTGGTGCATCCGGCGCAGAAGGGTTGGGTGACCGACGCGATGACGCCGATCTCGCCCTGGCCGTCCCGGTACCGGTACCTGTTCGCCACCTCGCCGGGGTAGTTGCTTTCCGCTGGCTCCAGGGGCATCTCGGCATCGATGAGCCGGACGATCTCTTTGGCCGCAACCACCTGGTCCCACTTCCAGCCGTTCCGGTTTCCGACATCCATGTATTCGATGAACCGGACGATGTGCCCCGTGCCCTTGAAATGCCGGGCCAGGTCCACCAAGGTGTGGTCGTTGATCCCTTTCTGCACCACCGAGTTGATCTTGATGGGGCTCAACCCGGCGTCGGAAGCCGCCTGGATACCCTCTAAAACCCGCTGAGTGCCAAAACCCCGGCCGTTCATCTCCTGGAAGATCTCCTCATCCATGGTGTCAAGGCTCACGGTGATGCGCTTCAAGCCGGCTTCTTTAAGTTGTTGCGCCCGCGAGGCCAGGAGATAGCCGTTGGTGGTGAGGGTCAGGTCTTCGACGCCGTCGACGTTGGCAAGCATCTCTATAAGTAAATGCAGGTCGGTCCGCAACAATGGCTCGCCGCCGGTAACGCGGATCTTGGACACTCCTAGGCCGGCGAAAATGCCGGTCAGGCGGGCGATCTCCTCAAAGGTCAGGATCTCGTCCTTGGGGAGGAACTTGTAGCTCTCGCCGAACACTTCGGCCGGCATGCAGTACGGGCACCGGAAGTTACACCGGTCCGTGACCGAGATACGCAGGTCGTGAAGGCGGCGGCCTAATTGGTCCGTGGTCATGCCAGAAGGTTGTCCTTTTTAAGCTATCAGCCGTAAGCGTTCAGCGCTCAGCGGGATGCTGGCAGTCTTTGTAACACGGATTGCGCCCTGCCGGAAGCGTCGGCGCGATGGCTGATGCGGTTCTTTTCCTCCAGGGAGATTTCGGCCATGGTCAATCCGTAGGAAGGGAGGTAGAACACCGGGTCGTAGCCAAAACCGTCTTCGCCCCGAGGCTGGTATTGTATCATTCCGGCCACCGAGCCCACCACTGAGGCGGCGATCTTAATGCTACCAGCTTCTCCATCGGGCAATGCGATGCAGATGACGCAGCGGAACCTGGCGGTGCGCTTTTCCCAGGGTACTTCCTTCAGGTTGTTGAGGAGGAGCGTTACCCGGTCTTGGTCGGACATGGGCTGGCGGTGTGAGTCGGAGAAAATCCCCCCAACCCCCCTTTGCGAAAGGGGGGCTTGAGACGGCTGGCTGGATGTAGGGGCGTTGGGTAATTCCTCGCCGTAGCGGGCGGAACGGACACCGGGTTCTCCGCCCAGTGCATCCACTTCTAGCCCCGAATCGTCGGCCAGCGCCATCATCCCGGCCAGCGAGGCATAGGTCCCGGCCTTCAGCGCTGCGTTCTCTTGAAAGGTCAGGCCGGTTTCTTCCACTTCTTCCGTGACGCCTGCGTCCTCCAATGAGACCAACTCGAAGGGCAGCCTCCGCAGCAACTCATGGTATTCTCGCATCTTGCCGGGATTTCGTGTGGCGATCAGGAGTTTGGGCCGAGGCATTGCATTGGCTCCTTGGCTGTCAAGCGGCCTTGGCACCCTGCATTATCGGGCGCCGGGCGGCGCCCGATAAGTGACCACTGAAAGTTGAAGGCTTGACCAGTGGAATTAAATCCATCTTAGCAGGCAATGGCACCTATTTCACCAAACGGTGTTACCTGGAGGGACCGCGCCCCGGTTTTGCCTACCGGTGGCCTCAACGCCTATGGTATAATCCAACCGCTAATTACCAGTCTCAGGGCCGGTGATTCCTGCCTGGCTACCCCTTCTTGCCGAGGCCTTTTTTGGACGAATATTTCCGGGAATATGGCTTGATCGCCATCTTCGCAGTCATCGCTTTTGTCGTGCCCGCCAGCATGTTGATGGCGTCTTGGGCCACGGGCCGACTGGGCATACGCCCCAACAATCCCACCCCGGTCAAGCTGGAAACCTATGAGTGCGGCATGGAGGCATTGGGCGGAAGGTGGGTCCAGTTCAACTTCCGTTACTACATGTACGCGGTCCTGTTCGTCATCTTCGACGTGGAAGTGGTATTTCTTTACCCGTGGGCGGTGAAGTTTCTTAAGTTGGAACTTTTTGCCCTGATCGAGATGGGTGTCTTCGTGTTGATACTCCTGGTTGGATGGGCCTACGCCTGGCGAAAACGAGATTTGGAGTGGGGGTGAACCGTCTTGGCCCAGAATAATCCACTAGAAAATCCCCGGGAGATTCCTAAAGAGGGTGGTCCGCTCCATGACCGGACATGGGACGTCGACCGTGACGAAGGCAGGTTGGTTCAACACCTCAAAGACACCTCAGTGGAGCCCTTGGCCGAGCCCCTGATCGAGGTGCCCGACGATTTGAAGGGCAACTTGGTGGTGACCTCAGTGGACGCCCTTATCAACTGGAGCCGCAAATCGGCGCTGTGGCCGGTGACCTTTGGCCTGGCCTGCTGCGCCTTTGAGATGATCGCCACCGCCATGGGCCGTTTCGACATCGCACGTTTTGGCATGGAGGCCTTTCGGGCATCTCCCCGCCAGGCCGACCTTATGATCGTGGCCGGCACGGTGACCTGGAAAATGGCCCCCCCTATACAACGCATCTACGAGCAAATGGCCGACCCCAAATGGGTCATCGCGATGGGAGTCTGCGCCACCAGCGGCGGCCCTTATTTCGGCTCATATAGCGTGGTGCCGGGAGTTGACCACATAGTGCCGGTGGATGTCTACGTGCCCGGCTGCCCGCCTCGGCCCGATGCCCTGCTTTACGGCATCATGGAGTTACACGAGAAGATCAAAAAATACCATAACCTGGGCAAGCCGGGTGGCAGACCCCTGTCTGGGATGCCAGCCGATTCAACCCCGGGAAGCCGGGTGATGTTGGGGCATGACCGCTAATGGTGGTTGTGGCGTTGCCGGGCCAGGACCTGGCAGACCGCTTGGCCTCTGGAGTTCCCGGCGCTGCCCAGACCTGGGATGAAACCGCGCTGTGGGTCAACCCATCCACGGTGGCCGATGTGGCCAGATTTCTGCGGGAAGACCCGGACCTGGACTTCCAATTCTTGAATTCCATTACGGCGGTGGATTTCATAGACCATCTGGAAATCGTCTATCACCTGACTTCCCTGAACCGGCGACACACGGCGGTGATCAAAACCAGGCTTTCCGGACGGGAAGACCTTTCCCTGCCGTCGGTTGTCGACGTCTGGAAAGGCGCCGACTTCCAAGAACGGGAGGTGTGGGACCTGATGGGAGTGCATTTCCACGGACACCCGAATATGAAGCGGATAATGCTTTGGGAGGGCTTTGAAGGCCATCCCTTGAGGAAGGACTACCTTTAGCTATCAGCTATCAGCAATCAGCAACGGAGCCGGGCCGCTGACCGCTGAAAGCTGATAGCTGACCGAAGGTCAACTGCATGCCGATAAGAACAGAGCCGATGACGGTCAATGTTGGGCCGCAGCACCCCAGCACCCACGGGGTGTTCCGGCTACGCATTACTTTTGACGGCGAAGAGATCGTTGAAGTGGAGCCCGTCTTTGGCTACCTGCACCGGGGCACGGAAAAGCTGGCCGAGGAACGTAATTACGTCCAGATCGTCACTCTAACCGACCGGCTGGACTACGTTTCGTCGATGATAAACAATCAGGCGTATTGTCTGGCCGTGGAAAAATTGCTGGGTGTGGAACCCCCGCCCAGGGCCAAATACATGCGCACCATCGCGGCCGAATTGCAGCGGGTAGCCAGCCATCTGATGGGCATAGGCTTTTTCCTGCAGGACCTGGGTACACTGGGCACTCCGCTGATGTATTGCTTCCGTACGCGGGAGAAGATTCTGGACCTGTTTGAAATGCTTTGCGGCGCGCGCATCACCGTCAGTTACATGCGGCCCGGCGGGGTGCTGGGCGATGCCCCGCCGGACTTCTGGCCCGCTTTGGACGCCTTTTTGGCCGAGTTCCCGTCGGAGTTTGGCGAGATCGAGCAATTGGTGGTGGAAAATGAGATCGTCATGGTCCGCACCAGGGGAGTGAGCACATTACCGTTGGACGTGGCGGTCAATGGCTCCGTCAGCGGTCCTGTTTTGCGCGCCAGCGGCCTGGCCTGGGACTGGCGGAAGATGGACCCCTACGATGCTTACGGAGACGTCGAATTCGACGTACCGGTGGCCGCCGCCGGCGATAACTACGACCGGTTTTGGGTCAGGATCCAGGAGATTCACCAGAGCATGCGCATCGTTCACCAGTGCGTCCAACAGATCGAGCCGGGCCCGGTCCGGCTGGACCTGCCGCTGGTATTGAGGCCCAAACCGGGAGCGGAAGCCTACGGGCGGGTGGAGGCTTCTAAAGGGGAGCTCGGCTTCTATCTGGTCAGCGACGGCGGCGTGAGCCCCTACCGGTGCAAGATCCGGTCGCCATCCCTGATCAATCTGACCGTCACCGAACACCTGCTGGTGGGTTGGAAGCTTGCCGATATGATCGTGACTTTGGGCAGCATGGATATCAACATGGGAGAAGTCGACCGGTGAGCGGGCTGTACCAGGTCATCTACGAAGCCGCCGGGATAATATTGCCCTCGTGGATATCTCACCTAGTGGCCGGGTTGACCATCATGATGATTCTGGTCAACGCCGTTCTGATGGGAGCGGCCGTCTTCGTCTGGATGGAACGCAGGCTCATCGGCCGGTTCCACAACCGCATCGGCCCAAACCGGTGGGGTCCCTTTGGCATGTTCCAGCCTTTTGCCGACATGCTCAAGCTGATCTTCAAAGAAGACCTGATCCCGGCCAACGCCGACAAACCGGTGTTCATCCTGGTGCCCATAGCCATGCTTATGCCGGTCATCTTGATGATGGCGGTGGTGCCCTTCGCCCAGAATACGGCCCTGGCCAACCTGAACGTCGGCGTTCTGTACGTATTGGCGGTGACATCGGTTACGACCCTGGCCATTTTCATGGCTGGTTGGTCTTCCAACAACAGGTTTGCCATGTTTGGCGCGGCCCGCGGGGTGGCGGTGTTGATCAGCTACGAGGTGCCGGTGGTGATTTCTTTGCTGGGTGTTGTGCTGGTGACGGGGTCCATGTCCCTGGCCGACGTGGTTAACGCCCAAACCGTTCCATTTCTGCTGGTGCAACCCCTGGCGTTCTTCGTGTTTTTGGCGGGGACGTCGGCAGAGCTGAACCGGACCCCTTTCGACGTGGCCGAAGCCGAGTCAGAGCTGGTGGCAGGTTACCACACCGAGTTCAGCGGCGTAAAATTCGCCCTGATACAGGCGGCTGAATTTGGCGGCGTGGCTGCCTCGGCCGCGGTCATCGTAACCCTGTTCCTGGGCGGTTGGTCCGGGCCCGCATCGGCTTACCTTGGCTGGCTGTGGTTCCTGTTGAAGGTGGGGGTGATCGCCTTTGTCTTTATCTGGATCAGGGCCACTTATCCCCGGCTACGGGTCGACCAGATCATGGCCCTGGCTTGGAAATTCTTGTTGCCCTTGAGTTTGATAAACCTGCTTGCCTTAGTATTGGAGGTCTTTATCTTGCGGGATGCCTCGGGTAGGCTGGACACGTCCGACCTGTGGGTCATGGCCGCGATCAACATCTTCTTGGCGGTGTCAGCTATCGCCCTCTTTGGCAGTATGATTCGCGAGAAAGTGACACCCAATCGAATGCAACCGGGAATAGGGCGGCCGGACGCCATCGCGGCGGCGGGATTGTTGACCGGAGACGTTGGCGGAGAGGTACGATAGCATGTTTGGCTTGAGCATGGCTGCTGGGCTGCTGGTCACGTTGAAGAACCTGACCAAAAAGCCGTTCACGGTCCAGTATCCCGAAGAAAGGGTGAAGCAGCACCCCCGGTTCCGGGGCGAGGAGTTCGTTTGGTACGAGGAACGCTGTACCGGTTGTGCTTCCTGCGCCAAGTATTGCCCGCTGGGAATCATAAAGATCGAGACAAGCCCCAGCGAGACTGCGCCCCAACAGGGAGACAAGTATAAGCTGGAGGTTTTTGACATACAGATCTCCCGCTGCATGTTCTGCGGCCTGTGCGTAGAGGCTTGCCCATACGACGCCCTGTTCATGGGCAGCGGATTTGAGCAAGGCCGGTACAGCCGCAAGGAGATGGTCATCGACATCGACCAACTTCGCCATGCCGATAAAAAGCCCAGTACCTACCTGCGCCCTCAGCTAGAAAGTGCCAACTACGATCCACGTTCGGGTAAACCACTGGATTGGCAGGAAGTGGGACGGGAGTCTTGGGATTGGCATCTGAAGGAGAAGGCGGGTATGCGAATCACCAGGCCGGCGCCTCCCGATTATGCCGATGCCGCCCAAGCCTCAGAAGACCCTAAAAAAGTGGAAGACCCCATTGCCGGCCAGAGCACGGGTGGGGATTCCGAGACCGGAGACTCGGCCTAAATGTGGGTCCAGGACGTTGTTTTCTGGATCTTAGCGGTGGCTGTAATCGTGCCTGCCCTGGGCGTGGTGCTGGTCAAAGACCTGTTCCACGCCGTGTTGCTGTTGGTGGTGGTGTTCATAGCGGTGGCCGGGTTCTTTATCATGATGAGCGCCGAATTCTTGGGAGTGGTCCAGGTTCTCATTTACGCCGGCGCCGTCTCCATCCTGGTGATATTCTCCATCATGCTAACCCGGGACGTGCAGCGGGGCAACCTGCCCAACCGGATACAAATGCCCGCCGTGGTGCTTTCGGCTCTGCTGCTGGCCACTCTGGTCTGGACGGCCACCCAGACCGAGTGGAACCTCATCGACCCGGGCCAACAGGACCGTGTGGACCTGGTGCAGACCAGCTCGGTTAGCCTGGTGAGCGATGAGGCCTTGCTGGCGTCTGGTTTCGTCACCGGGGAAGAGCAAACGGCGGCGAGACAAGCAGGGTTGGCAGATCTGCTCATCGGCGATTTCGTTCTGCCATTCGAAGCGGTTTCCGTGTTGCTATTGGCCGCGGTCATCGGCGCTTTGGCGCTGGTGCGGACCAGGTAGGCGGCCATGTCGCTGGAGAACATGCTGATAGTGGGAGCCATCCTTTTTGCCATCGGGCTATACGGCGCCTTGGCCCGGCGCAACGTGTTGGTTGTGCTGATGTCCATCGAGTTGATGTTCAACGGCGTAAACCTGACCCTGGTGGCCTTTGCCAAGTACGTGGCCCCGGCGGGCCTGGCCGCAGACCTGACACAGAATATTGGCGGTGTTCTTACCGGCCAGGTCTTCGCCGTTTTCATCATCACCGTGGCGGCGGCCGAGATCGCCCTGGGCTTGGGAATAGTGTTCGCCATGTACCGCAGCACCGGTTCCATCGATCTATCCGACGCCACCGCGCTCAGGAATTAATAGCTGAATGCTGATGGCTGATAACTGAAATGTGGACCGAATTCAAACGGGCGCCGAACCTGATGTTGGCCGAAATGTGGAAGGAAGTGCTGGAAGGGGAAGGCCTGCCCACCCGCATCCTTCCCGAGGGCGACATATTGGATTGGGCGGAGCGAGTCCCCTTTCTAGTCTATGTGCCCATGGGCCGGGAGCACGTAGCCGAAGAGATACTGAGGAAGCTGTAGTTTGGAAGCTTTGATGGGGATGCTTTAAATGGTCAGTGAATTGGCCGTTTGGGGTATTTTCCTTTTACCCCTGGCATCGTTTGTTATCATCGGCGTTGTCATTCGCCCCTTCCTGAACCGGTTCTCTCTGCTTAGCGGTCTGCTTCTCATCGGCGCTTTGGTGGTGGCCCTGTGGCTGTCGATAGACACCCTGGCGGCGGTGATCGGGGGACACCCGCTGGAATTCCAGTCTCGCACCTGGCTGCGGGTGGGCGAGGCCACCATAGAGATTGGGCTGCTGGTGGATCCGTTGACGGCCATCATGTTGGTGGTGGTCACTTCCGTCAGCCTGCTGGTCCAGGTTTATTCCCTGGGATACATGTACCGCGATCCCGGTTTCTCCCGCTATTTCGCCTACATGTCCCTCTTCACGGCTTCCATGTTGGGCGTGGTCCTAGCGTCCAACGTGATTCAGCTTTACGCCTTCTGGGAACTGGTTGGGGTTTCTTCGTACCTGCTAATCGGCTTTTGGCACGAACGGCCCGCCGCGGCCGCCGCCGCCAAAAAGGCATTTATCGTCACCCGCATCGGCGACGTGGGATTCTTGATTGCGATCCTGTACCTGTTTTTGCAGTCCGACAGGTTTGCGACCCAGGGGCTAAACGCTTTCCACATCCCGGATATCTGGCTGGCGGCGCAACCGGTGGCCCTGGGTGGCCTGGGAATACTGGGCGGAATAGGGCTGACCTGGTTTTGCCTGGGAGTCTTCGCCGGCGCCGCGGGCAAGTCGGGCCAGTTTCCCCTGCACACCTGGCTTCCCGACGCGATGGAGGGCCCCACACCGGTAAGCGCGTTGATCCACGCCGCCACCATGGTCGCCGCCGGGGTCTTTCTGGTGGCCCGGTTCTACCCTGTGTTCCAGGTCTCGGCTCAGGCCATGACGGTGGTGGCCCTTATCGGGGCCTTTACCGCGCTGATGGCTGCTACCATGGGCCTGGTGATGAACGACATCAAGCGGGTCATGGCCTACTCCACCATCAGCCAGTTAGGCTATATGATGGCTGCCCTGGGGATGGGGCTCTACGGCGCCGCAATCTTCCACCTGTTTACTCATGCCGCGTTCAAAGCCCTGCTGTTCCTCGGCGCGGGCAGCGTCAACCACACCACCGGCACCTTCAACATGCGGTACATGGGAGGCCTGCGCCGGCAGATGCCCTTCACCTATTTGCTGGTGGTCATCGGCGGGTTGAGCTTGGTGGGAATCGTTCCCCTGGCCGGGTTCTGGAGCAAAGACGAGATCCTGCTGGGAGCTTGGAACGGCAACGTGCTGCTGGAGCCCTGGGTCAGCCAGACCGTTGTGGCTGGACTTCTGGCCGGGGTGGTGCTCACCGGGTTTTACACGTTGCGCATGATCTTCATGACCTTTCACGGCCAATACCGGGGCGGAGTGGAGCAGGAGATGGAAGATGCCGGCCAGACCGCGGCCGCGGGTGACGCGGGTCACGCAGCTTCCTCCGGTGAACCACATCTTCATGAGTCGCCTTGGGTTATGGTCATCCCCATGCTTTTGCTTGGCGCCGCCGCGGTGGCAGCGGGTTATCTGGCCAACCCGCAGTGGGGAGAGATATTCGGCATCCCCAAACATTGGATCACCGAGTTCCTGATACACGGACTGGAGTCCAACATCCTGGCCGGGTCGTTGCATTTCGGGACGATGGACTTCAATCCTTGGATGGCCCTGGCCTCCACCGCCATTGCGCTGGCCGGCGTTGGTACGGCTTATTGGCTTTACGGAATGGGCAGCGGGCGGAGCAGAGATCCCCTGGAGACCGCTGGGCTTGTTCACAAGCTGCTCACTCAGAAATACTACCTGGATGCCCTCTACGAAGGCGTGGCGGTACGCCGCATATTCTACCGGGCCTTCGCCGGAACCTTGGACTGGCTGGACCGTAACCTGGTGGACGGCGGCGTCGGCACGCTGGCATGGATATTCCAAAATTTCGGTCCAAAGATACTGGCGCCGCTGCAATCTGGTCAGGTACAAACCTACGGTGCGGTCCTCGCCTTGGGTGTACTTGCGATCCTTATGGGATTCCTATTAACGTGAGATTCGAACGGTCAGCATTCAGCCGTCAGCTTTAAACCGGTTGCTGACGGCTGAATGCTGATAGCTGATAGCTAAAAGGTGATTAATTGATTTCGGGTTTCTCAGGTCTTTTAACGGCCACGGTGTTCCTGCCGGCGGTGGGGGCATTGGTCATCTTGCTACTGGTGAGAGGCGACCGGAACATTCGCGCCGTCGCCGTACTGTTCGTGGTGGCCGACCTGGCGTTATCTCTTCTGGTTTTCGGCCTCTTTGACCGGGGAGACGGCGGGGCACGGTTCCAATTCGTTGACCGGTTTCCCTGGATACCCGGAGAAATATTGCAGGCCAGTTATTTCCTGGGAGTCGATGGCCTGAGCGCTCCGTTGGTGGCCCTGACCGGCCTGTTGGGGTTATGCGCCGTGTTCGTTTCCTGGCATATAAACGTTCGAGTACGCGAGTATTTCGTATGGCTGTTGATTTTGCAATCGGCCGTGATGGGCGTGTTTGCCTCGTTAGACCTGCTGCTTTTCTTCCTGTTCTGGGAATTGGAATTGGTGCCCATGTACATGCTCATCTCCATTTGGGGCACCGGCAGGAAAGAATACTCGGCGATGAAATTCCTGATTTTCACCATCCTTGGGAGCGCCTTCATGCTGGTGGGCATTGTGGCGGTGTACCTCACGCCGGGAGTGGGCACGTTCGACATGACCCTGCTGTCGACGCCGGGCTCCATGTTGACTGGCGCCAGCGTTCTGTTGCCCATGGGTGTTCTTTTTTGGCTTTTCCTGGTGGCATTCGCGATCAAGCTGCCAAGTTGGCCGTTGCATACTTGGTTGCCCGACGCTCATACCGATGCTCCCACCGCCGCCAGCGTGATGTTGGCCGGCGTACTGCTGAAAATGGGCGGTTACGGGATCTTACGCATCAACGTGGGTATGTTCCCTGACCAGACCGAGAAATTCGCCTGGGCGTTGGTGGCATTGGGAGTGGTCAGCGTTTTGTATGGGGCGGTGGTCACCCTGCGTCAGACGGACCTAAAACGGTTGATCGCATATTCCAGCGTAAGCCACATGGGATTGGTGATGCTGGGGGTGGGCTCGGTGGGAATCTCCCAGGGTGAGCTGACCTCCGCCGGGCTGAACGGCGCGGCGTTACAGCTTTTCACCCATGGTACGATCACCGGACTTCTGTTCGTGGCCGTGGGCTTGGTGTATGAAAAGGCCCATACCAGGTTCATACCCGACCTGGGCGGTCTGGCGGGGCGGATGCCGGTGGTGGCGGTAGCCTTCTTGATCGCCGGTCTAGCCTCCCTGGGATTGCCGGGTCTAAGCGGCTTTGTGGCAGAATTGCTGGTATTCCTAGGCGCGTTCAAGGCCTTCCCTTTGCCTACCGCCCTGGCGGTTTTGGGGATCATCCTGACCGCGGGGTATATCCTCTGGATGATCGAGCGCTCCTTTTTTGGAGATCCCAGGGACCGGTTTGGCGACATTGCCGACGCTTCCCTGGTGGAAGCGGTCCCCCTGGCGGTTCTGACCATTACCATTGTGGGAGTCGGCGTATATCCGGCGTTGATCACCGACCTTTTCGAAATCGGCCTGGACCCGATGGTGGCCATGTTCAACGGGGGTGGCTAGCCTCTAGATGTCCTTTTACGACCTTTACTTAATATCTCCCTACGTCGCAATGACCGGCGCGGCCATTGCCGTGGTCATACTTGATCTGATCTCACCCAATAAGGCCCTATTGCCAGGAGCCGCCATATTGGCCTTGCTAGCGCCCCTGGCGCTGAGCCTAATCCAGCTTTTCGACCTGGGTGAATCCCCCAACCTGCTGGCGAATGCCGGCGCCGCCGGCGCGGCGCCCAGCGTGTTATTGGGAAGCTTGTCGGTGGACCGGTTTGCGCTGTTCTTCAACTTTTTGGTGATTGCCGCCACGGGTTTGGTGGTGGCCGCTTCAACCGAATACGTGGGGCAGATGAACCGGTTTCGGGGAGAATATTTTGGCCTGATCCTGTTCTCGGCCACGGGCATGATGTTGCTGGCGTCGGCCACTGAACTCATCACCATCTACATCTCGCTGGAGCTGACCACCATGCCCCTGGCGGCTCTTTCGGCGTTTTTGATGACCTCCCGCTCCACCGAAGCGGGAATGAAATTCTTGATCATTGGGGCCTTGAGTTCGGCGGTCATGCTCTACGGCATGGCGCTGATCTTTGGGTTTACCGGCAGCACCACGCTGGAAGGAATAGCCGCGGTGGTTGCGTCCCCGGCGCAAAATGAAGTGGCATTTGGAAGCTACCCGATCCTGGTGGGAATCGTCCTGATCCTGGTAGGGTTCGGCTTCAAGATCTCCGCCGTGCCATTTCAGATGTGGGTGCCCGACGTGTACGAAGGGTCGCCTACCACCGTGGTTGCCTTCCTTTCGGTGGCCAGCAAGGCAGCGGCGTTTGCCGTATTGCTGCGGGTCCTGTTCACTGGTTTCTTCGATGTGGGTGTGGAATGGGCTGGGTTGATCGCAGTTTTGGCGGCCGCTTCCATGACCGTAGGCAACCTGATGGCCATCGGCCAAAGCGACATCAAACGGCTGTTGGGTTACAGCGCCATTGCACAGGCAGGGTACATCTTGGTTGGCGTGGCGGCGGGAGTCAAAAGCTCAAGCACGGGTTTTGGGACGTTGGAATTTGCCGCCATCGGCCCTGGCAGTGTTCTGTTCTACCTGGTGGCATACACCGCGGCCAACCTGACGGCCTTCTTTGCCATCATCGCCATCAGCAACCGAACCGGAAGCACCCGCATCGATGACCTTGCGGGAATGGTCCGGCGGGCGCCGTTGCTGGCGGTGGCCTTGACCCTGGCGTTGGTGGCTCTGATCGGGGTGCCTCCCACCAGCTTATTCATCGGCAAACTATATATATTCACCGCCGCGGTGAATAGCGGACTGGCCTGGCTGGCCATCGTGGGTGTTATCAACAGTGTGGTGTCGGCCTACTACTACGTGCGCGTGATACGGACCATGTTCCTTCAGCCCTCCGTGTCACAAGACCCCATCACCGCGCCGGTAAGCTCCTGGGTCGCCTTGGGCCTCGCTGGTGCCGCCATGTTGTGGATGGGGATCGCGCCCGGATATATCCTGCGGATGTCCGAGGGCGCGGCGGTGGTGCTGGGTGGGTAGACCGGTATACCCAGCGGCGCCCAACGGCTTCGTTGACACCAAATTGAGGCCGATGCTAGACTGCCCCTGCCTTACCGAAGCTAATTCCGGGCCAAGGCCAGGGATTGCCATGACTAAAACCGCAACCAAATAAATTTGATGAACACCGTTGGAATAATATACAACGCGCGTATTCCCGAAGCTCTTGACCTGAGTTCGGCGATCTTTCACCAATTGTCATTGAGCGAAGACAGCTGGCTGGCTCCGGCTGAAGACTTGGAGTCTCTGAGGCAGCGCGCCAACGGCACCGGCCTTATCATCACTGTGGGAGGAGATGGCACTATTCTGCGGGCGGTTCAGGCGGCGGCCCCCAACGGCATCCCCATGGTGGGGATCAATATGGGCCGGTTAGGCTTTATGACCGAGCTTCAGGTGGACGAGGCCCTGACAAAATTACCAAGCTACATCAACGGCGAAACCGGCGGTGAAATGCGGACCGAAGAACGCAACATGATTCAGGCGTTAGTGGTCCGAGGAAGCGGTTCCACCGGGTCTAACGGATATGGAGAAGACGGACCGTACCACGCGCTGAATGATGTAGTGCTCGCTCGTGGTGCGGTGTCCAGGGTAGTGTCCATCGCCGGCACGATCGATGGCGCTCAATTGACCACCTTTCGGGCCGATGCCGTGATACTTTCCACCGCCACCGGCAGTACCGGGTATAACCTGGCGGTGGGAGGTCCGATCCTGGACCCTCTATCGGATTCCTTCGTTTTAAAGCCCGTGGCGGCCCACATGGGGCTAACCGCCGCCATGGTTTTAAACCATTCGGCCAACGTTAGCCTGGCCTTAGAGGGTTACCAACCGGCCACTCTCAGTGTCGACGGCCACGTGGACCATCCCCTGGATCCCGGAGACCGGGTGGATCTGGTGCAAAGCCCCTTCAAAGCTAAATTCCTCCGGGCCAACCCGCCCAGCTATTTTTTTGGCACATTGACCCGCCGCCTGGGATTTAGCCTCCGTGGCCAGTGAGGTGGCTGACAGCCGTGGTTGAACGCCAGGAACAACCTCCTTCCCAAGAATTCATGGAGACCACCGTGGAAAGCCGGGTGGAATTCGAAGGCCGCATCCTCCGCGTCCGGGTAGACAAAGTCCGCCTGCCCGATGGACGTGTCACCACCAGGGAGATCGCCGAGCACGGCGCCTCGGTTTGCATCGTTCCGGTGGACTCCCAGGGGAACGTTCTTCTGGTGAGGCAATATCGCAAGCCCGTGGAAGACCAACTTTTGGAGGTCCCGGCCGGTGGGGTGGAGCCCGGAGAAAGCCCCTTGGAGGCGGCGGTGCGGGAGCTTCAAGAGGAGGTCGGTTTCGCGGCCCGAGAGATTCAACTACTATCCAGCTTCTGGATATCCCCTGGCTGGTGCACCGAATTCATGTCCGCCTACCTGGCCACCGAATTGGAACCCGCCAGCCTGCCCGCCGACTATGACGAGAACATTGCCGTGGTGCCGGTCCCGCTGAGTGAGGTGGAAGGCCTGATGCGATCGGGTGAGATCAAAGATTTAAAGAGCATCGCCTCGCTGCTCCTGGCTGTGAAGCTGCTTGGGTCTGGATAGCTCGGGACCGGGGCAGGCCTATTTGTGCGGCAAACCATTTCTGGTATATTTAAGGGCAGATTCCCACGTTGGTCATGTTTGCGTGGAAATGTAAAGGGCAACTAAGCCGGCCCAGGTTTAGCGTCCCAAGGTTTAACCGGAGGAAACACACCCATGTTGGAGCATGATGTTCTGGTGATCGGCGCCGGTTTGGCCGGTATGCGGGCTGCTATCGCCGCGCAGGCCGGTGGGGCGAATGTCGCCATCATCAGCAAGGTCCATCCCGTGCGCAGCCACTCAAACGCGGCCCAGGGCGGCATCAACGCGGCCCTTACCGATAGGGGTGACGAATGGGAAGAGCATGCCTATGACACGGTAAAAGGCAGCGATTACCTGGGGGATCAAGACGCCATTGAAGTAATGTGTAAGTCGGCCGGGCAAGCGCTCATCGACATGGAACACATGGGGGTCACGTTCAACCGCGACGATGAGGGCCGCCTGGGCACCAGGGCCTTTGGTGGACAACGCCGCGCCCGCACCTTCTTCGTTGGAGACTTCACCGGCCAGGCCCTGCTCCACGTCATGTTCGAGCAATTGGTTAAATCGGGCATTCGCAGTTATGAAGAATGGTTCGTGACCTCTCTCATCGAGGAAGGCGGCCAGGTCTGCGGGGTCATGGCCCTTGAGATCCGCACCGGCCAGTTGCACGCTATTCGCTCCAAGGCGTTGATCTTTTGCACCGGCGGTTTGGGCCGGGCATTCGAACCCAGCACCAACGCCCTCATAGTCACCGGTGACGGTATAGCTCTTGCCTATAACGCCGGCGCCAAACTAATGGACATGGAAATGGTCCAGTACCACCCCACTACATTGGCCGGAAGCGGGGTATTGATATCCGAAGCCGCCAGGGGCGAAGGGGCCTACCTACTGGACAAGAACGGCGAACGTTTCATGGAGGCCTATGCTCCCAACATGATGGAGCTGGCTTCCCGCGACGTCGTGTCGCGTTCTGAGCAGACCGAGATCAACGCCGGAAATGGAACCGACGGTTGCATGTTCCTAGATTGCCGCCACTTGGGCGAAGCTTTGATCATGGAGAAACTCAGCCAGATCCGTGAGATAGGCATCGACCTGGCTGGAGTAGACATGATCAATGAACTTATTCCCATCCGCCCGGGGATGCATTACATGATGGGCGGCATCAAGACCGACGTGGATGGTTTGACCAACGTTCCGGGCATTTACGCCGCGGGCGAATGCGCCTGCGTCAGCGTCCACGGCGGCAACCGGCTGGGCGCCAACTCGCTGTTGGACACCATCGTGTTCGGCCAGCGGTCCGGGGATCACGCCGCATCGGCCACGCGGAACAAAGAGTTTCTTACTTTCGATGCAGACGCGGCGGTGAAAAGAGAGGAAAGCCGCATTCAGCAGATACTGGACAGGGCGCAGAACGATGACCGCGTATCCAGCATCCGCCTGGGCATGGGCCAGACACTGAACCACAATCTGGCGGTTTACCGGGACCAGGCGGGGATGGAAGAGACTCTCCACGAACTGCGCGGTTTGAGG
Organism: Dehalococcoidia bacterium; assembly: GCA_034428715.1. Classification (GTDB taxonomy): domain Bacteria; phylum Chloroflexota; class Dehalococcoidia; order Lucifugimonadales; family UBA3495; genus Io17-Chloro-G2. The sequence continues at coordinate 21,249 of DAOUHE010000207.1, forward strand.
GAACGCTATGACCACGTCCCGGTGGATAATAAGGGCGCCGTTTTTAACACGGACCTGATATTCTCCCTGGAACTGGGATTCATGCTGGACTGCGCCGAAAACATCACAGTCAGCGCATTGGAGCGTAAGGATAGCAGGGGGGCTCAGGCCCGGACAGACTATCCGGACCGGGATGATGAGAACTGGATGAAGCACATAGTGACGAACAAGGGGGAAGAAGGGCCGGAGATTTCCTACCTGCCCGTCTCCATCACCCAATGGACTCCCGAAGTACGCAAATACTAGCTCGGAATTAGTAACCAAGGAAATTTCATCTATGGATGTAACCTTAAATATCAAGCGGTTCGACCCCGGCGTCTCCCAACCCGAGTCTTACTGGCAGAGTTTCTCAGTGTCCATTGAGGATAATGGTACGGTTCTGGACGCCTTGATCAAGATTCGGGAGGAGATGGACGGCACTCTCAGCCTTCGTTGCTCTTGCCGCAGCTCCATCTGTGGGTCATGCGCGATGCGTATAAATGGCCATGCCGGATTGGCCTGTAAGATCCAGGCATCCGCGGCGATGGACGAAGGAAACGTCATCACCGTTGAGCCCGCTGGAGTGATGCCCGTGATCAAGGACCTGGTGGTGGATTTTGATCTCTTTTGGGAGAAGATCAAGGAGGTAAAGCCCTATCTGCAACCCGAGGGCCCGGAGCCCGAGTCCGAATACATCGCTTCCAACGAATCCATGTTGCACCTGTCTTCGGTCACCGCCTGCATAATGTGCGGGGCGTGCGTATCCGACTGCACCGTGTTGGAAGTAGACCCCACCTTCCTGGGGCCGGCAGCGTTGGCCAAGGCCTACCGTTTCACCGCCGACCCCCGGGACGGCGATGCCAACGGTGTGTCTAAAGAAAGGCTGGAAGATTTGGTCCAGGCCACGGGAATGTGGGATTGCACCCGCTGCACGGAATGCGTCACTGCCTGCCCCAAGGGAGTGGCGCCCATGGACCGGATCATGGCCCTACGCGAACAGGCGATCTCGGCCGGGCTGACCGACTCCAACGGCGCCCGCCACGCCGAAGTGTTTGGGGATCTGGTAGGCGAAAGCGGCCGGCTGGACGAGCTAAAACTACCGGTCAAAACCGTGGGAATGACCAACATTCCGGCGTTGCTGGGCTTCCTGCCCGTGGGTATTCGGGCCCTCACCCACGGCAAGATGCCGCCTTTGATCCACAAGAATATCGAGGGAGTGGAAGGCTTCCGACGGCTCTACAAAAAAGCCGAACAGGAAGGAGAGGAATAGCCCCCCGCAGATATAGATGACGCCCAGTCCCTTCCACCTTAATTGGGGAAGGTCAGGATGGGGCCGGTCCCCCACCCAAAACCTAGTTTTACCAACACGGAGGTCCAGGTTGAAATACGCTTTTTTCCCAGGTTGCGTGTCCCGTGGAGGATGCCCAGAGCTCTACCAGGCCACCAAGCTGATCTGCCAGCGTTTAGACATCGAGCTGCAAGAAATGCCCAGGGCATCATGCACCGGCGCCGGTGTTCTGCAGGAGAAGAACCAGTTCCTGGGCGATACGCTAAACGCCCGGACCTTTGCCCTGGCCGAGGGGTTGGGGCTGCCAATTTTGACCATTTGCAGTACCTGTCAGGGGGTTATGGGCCAGGCTAATCTCAGGATGAAAACCGACCCCGAATATCTGGCCAGGATAAACACCTGCTTGGCGGAAGAGGGATTGGAGTACAAAGGCACGGCCCAGCCCAAGCACCTGCTGTGGATCTTGATTGAAGACTACGGTCTGGACAAGCTTTTGGAACAGTGCACCAAGCCGTTGGCTGGGGTCCGGTTGGCGCCCTTTTACGGCTGCTACCTGGTGCGGCCTCCCGACGCCCTGGATATCGATGAAAATCCATCGCGGCAGGACTCCCTGGAGCGGCTGATCGAGGCATTGGGAGCGACATTGGTCGACTTTGCTGGGAAGAGCCGGTGTTGCGGCTTCCCAATCTTGACCATCAACGAGAAGAACTCGGTGGCCATGGTGGCCAAACATACCTCCGAGGTAAAAGATCTGGGCGCCGACGCCATGGTCACGCCCTGCCCGCTGTGCCACCTGAACCTGGACGGCTTCCAGCCCAAGGCCAACAAGCAGGCCAATCGTCAGATAGACATGCCCATCATCCACCTGCCCCAATTGGTCGGAATGGCCATGGGCATCTCCGCCCGTGACCTGGGCCTCCAGCGCCACATTATCAACACCAAGCCACTGATCACCAAGCTTGGCGTGGCGGCGGGTTAATCGAACAATTCTCGGAGTTGACAGGTGAATCCGGGGACCACCTGGCCTCCGTCCAGGATACCTTCCTCTGCCACTTCTTGAAACTCGCTGGCAGACCGGTACACGATGGCGGTGCGGGTGGCGGGATCGATGACCCAAACCAGGCGCACCCCTGCCCGGAGCCAGTCGTCCACCTTGTCTTGGACCTCACGGGGCCTGTCATTTGGCGACAGTACCTCCACCGCTAGGTCGGGCATGATATCAAAATAACCGGCGGGCAGTTCTCCAGGAGGCAGCCGGTCTTTGGCTATGAAACAGGCATAGGGGGCGCGGACCGTGTCTGGATCGCGCCGCAGGATGAATCCTGTTTCGGCGGCGAATGCATATCCTAGCCCATTGGCCCGCACGTAGGCATTCAAAAGGGACCCAATTTGCATGGCTGCATTTCCATGCCTGCCTCCGGCCGGTGGCATCTCAAACAGCTCTCCTTTGACCAGCTCGTACCGGCATTTGCCCCTGGGCAGGTGGATTAGCTCGTCCGCGGTAAAAGATGTCTTCCGGGCTCGCATTTGAGGCGGTTGGCTCATTATGCCCTCAATTCAGGGATTACCTCTTCAAAGGCCGTTATGGTGCGCTCCACGTCCTCTTCGGTGTGGACCATTGACGGGTAGAGCTTTTGGGTGCCTTTGAGAATCCCCCTTTCCAACAGGCCGGCGTTAAACCGGGCCATCATTTGGCCGTCGGCCAGCAAACCGTCGCGGTAGTTTATTGCCGGCTTATCGGTGAAGAAAACGTCAAACACCACGTTTTCGCCGCACACCTGCGCCGGCACCCTGTTCTCCGCGCAAATTCTTTCTAGAGCGTCCTTAATCTTTTTCCCGGTGGCGTGAACGCGGTCGTAGACGCCGGGCTGCCGCAGCAACTCCAGAGTTGCCAGTCCCGCGGCGCAGGCGATGGGGTTGCCGTTAAGGGTTCCCATCTGGTTGATCCATTCTTCTGAACTGGCTGATCCCTGGTCGAACATCAATAGGATATCCGCCCTGCCCAGGATTGCCGCCAGGGGGTAACCGCCGCCCATTATCTTTCCCACGGTGCAGAGGTCTGGGATGACACCGTAGAACTCCTGGGCTCCGCCGTAGGCCAACCGGAAACCGGTGACCATCTCGTCGAAGATCAGCGGTATCTCATACCGTGCGGTGATCTCCCTGAGTCCTTGCAAGAATCCCGGCTGGGGGGCAAACACCCGCTGCATTGGTTCCACGATGACGGCCGCCATCTCGTCGTGGTGCGCCTTGATGATGGATTCGGTGGTGTTCAGGTCGTTGAACGGGGCGATGAGCATCAGTTCCTGCAGGGCCTTGGGAATGCCGCCGCTGTTGGCCTCTCCCTGGGGGAACTCCAAGGCGCCGGATGGAGTTACGCTCATTAGGGCGTAGTCGCTGGTCCCGTGGAAACCGCCCTCAAACTTGAGGATTTTTCCCCGGTTGCGGTAGGCCCTGCACGCCCGCATGGCAATGAAACAGGCGTCGGTGCCGCTGGTGGTGAAGCGGACCTGCTCGGCGCAGGGGACTGCTTTGATCAACTCTTCGGCCAGCAGCACCGCCTTTTCGTTGGTGGCGAAAAAAGTGCTTCCCTGCTCCACCGCTTTCACCACCGCCTCAACCACCGCCGGATGGGCATGGCCCACTACCATGGGCCCTGAACCCATGAGCCAGTCCACGTATTCGTTGCCGCTGACGTCCCATATGCGAGAGCCCCGGCCTTCCCGCACCAGAAAGTTCAGGTCGTCCCGCACCGTGATATTGCCCAGAGTCCCCCCAGGCAAAACCTGCCGCGCCTTCTCCAAAAGCCTCTTTTCCGCGGAGGTTCGCTGGGATCTGTGCTGGGTCATGGGTGAGCCTCCTTCGGCTGCCGGTGTTTGATTTGGTCTTGCGCTGGCGAATGATTTGATGCGGAACTGCTCCATTGGATGAAGAGGTTTGAATCGACGATGATGATTATCCATCGTAACAGGGAAAGCCAATAAATTAAGATATTTGGTTGGTACCTATTCGAACCAAAAGGTCTGCCGGAGTGTCCATTATATGGTTGCGGTGAGGATATTCACGGCCTCCTCCAAAATCAAATAGCGCCCCGCCGAATGCCGTCGGCGAAGCACTAGAATGGGTTTGTTTTGAACGGATTTCTTTGCCAGGGAACAGTCCTTTACTAACTACCCGGCGCTCTGGCTTCCTTCATCACGTCCACCAGCCCCTGCACGCTGGCGGCCGATGATTGGCTTCAAAACAATCAACGTATGTTATATTACGTCCCTTCCTGTATTTCACCTAAATCAAACCAAGCCAAGGGCCTCTGGTTGGCCCACAGATAACTGTCTATCATTTTCACTTTGGTCCAATTGTACTCGACCGCTAACTGATGCCAGACGCCTAGATATGTATTGAGGAAATGCTGGATCTGTATCATAAAGATGTGATAACCGCTACCTGAGCGACGCTGCGCACCTCTTTTTAGGTGAGAGTCCGTCCGAGCGGAGCACCAAACGAGCTCAGAAATGGCATTGTCCCAAGGTGGGAAAAAATTTGGTGCCATAAGATGCAGAACTTTTGCGGCTGAGGTGGGTCCGATAACGGTTCGAAACGAATTGTAGCAAGATTCGATTTCCGACCTCTCGGAAATCAGATCTTTCCCGGATAAATCCAGTGCTCTAGTAGATGTCAAAAATTTCGAGTGGTCCCGTATCTTCTCCGCAAGTAATTTGTGCCAGCCTTTGCGACTAAACTAAAGCCAAAGTGGGATCTACATGGAAGGCGTGATAAGAACTAGCCAGGGTTGGCCTGGGGAGGGCCTCCACCCGTGCTTGCAAGGCGGTTCGACACCGTTGCTTGACCTCGTCTGTTCGGTAAGCCAACTGGGCAAAGAAATGCCCCAG
>DAOUHE010000208.1:0-7315 GCA_034428715.1 Dehalococcoidia bacterium
TGGCCACCACCCTTCGGGATACATTCCAGCTCTGGGCCTGGTAAGTGAAATCGTGATACGAGACGATGGGCTTTGGGGAAGGCCCCTCAGTAGGCCGTGTCAGCAGGTGCGCTATCTTCCTCTGTAGCCTAAGATTCTCTCGCGGCCATTTTTGCGTGCCGATCGATGTTCCTCTGATCAAAAGATAATGTGATACTCGGCTAACTATGGCGGAGAAGCATCTAAGAGGGTGGGAATCACGCGGCCCCAAACCATGAACGACACACAGAACAAATCACGCATTGGGTAACCTAAGGAGACGTTGCCGTGGGCATTTCCAAGTGGCGGGTGATCGGGCTATTCGTGGCGGTGGCGTCAACAGCAGTCTTGTTGGCCGTGTCCGTTGGCATCGCGGCAGGCCAGGGCAATCCATGGGTTCGTTTGTTTGGGTCTCCCTTTCCCGATGAGGCTATGGCGGTGTCCGTGGACCACCTAGGAAACATCTATATAACCGGCCGGACCGGCGGGAGACTTATGGACCAAACCAGGTCTGGAGGAGATAGCGACGCATACGTGTTCAAGTTTGATCCCTCGGGAAACCCGGTTTGGGCCCGTCAATTCGGTACTGTAGGCACAGATACCGCTTGGTCGGTAGCCGTTAGCCGCGGCGGAGATATCTTCGTGGCGGGCCAGACGGCCCAGCCTCCCCCAAACCGCGCTTATATATTGGGTTTCTCCATAGCATTTCTTCGCAAATTCAGCGGCGACGGGACCGAGCTGTGGGCCCGCCAGTTTGGCACCCCCGGCGGTGTCCTGGCCACAGGCGTGACAGTAGATTCGACCGGTAACTCCTACGTGGTGGGCCAAACTGAAGAAGCGCTGCCCGGCCAAACCAGTTTCGGCCGTAAAGACGCGTTTATCCGCAGCTATGACGCCGGCGGCAACGAACGTTGGACTCGCCAGTTTGGTGGCGACGGCGGTGACTTTGCCGCGGCGGTAGCGTCAGACGGATCGGGAAATACTTTTGTCGCCGGCTCCATCGGAGGGGAGATCGAGCGCAGAGGTAGGGGCACCCAGATGACGATCAGTCCCTTTGTCCACAAGTTCGGACCCGATGGAACCTCCCTTTGGGAACGGCGGTTCGACATGTTCGGTTTTGCCGAGTTTTCGGGCGCCGCGGTGGACTCCCTGGGATCTATATACCTCACGGGCTGGGTTTCCGGCTCCGCGCCTGGGCAGACGCAGGCCGGCGGCACCGACGCCTTTGTCACCAAGATGGACGGCGATGGCCGCGACGTCTGGACGCAACAGTTTGGCACTAATCTGGAAGACCGGGCTCTGGGCATCACCGTTGACGAGGGAGGCAACTCGTACTCGGTTGGGTGGACCAGAGGTCAGTTCCCAAATCAAACTGACCTGGGCGAGCGCACCCTGCTAGAGCGCAAAGACGCATTCATCCATAAAATCGACTTTCAAGGCAACGCCCTATGGACCCGCCAATTTGGGACTCCGTCGCCCCAGCACGCCAACGCCGTGACAGCCGTCGGAGACGGAAGCCTATTCATAGTAGGAAACACCACCGGGACTCTTTTGGGTCAGACCGCCCTGGGCACGGTGGATGGCTTTTTAATGAAGCAGGAAGTTGGTCCTCCCGGAGACCCGTTAGAAGCTCTGCCAACGGCTCGGCCTGCCAGCGCGGTATCAACGGTGCCGCCAACGCCGTTGGACCCGGCACGATTGACACCAGGCACCCCCGTGACACCCCCCACCGTCACGCCCATAGACCGGGCGCCCAACACATCAGCCTGTTCAGCTCCTCTCGTGACCGGCGGCCCGATTCCTATCGGCTGGATCCTACTTACAATGATACCGGCATCGCTGGCCGCGTCGGGGTGGAGGAAACGGCGCTGGTGCAAAGGTTCTCTCCTATAACCCTCCGTCACGTTGGTAACCCCACTCGGCATATGCAGGACCTAAAAACATCAGAGAATTGGGAGATGAGCAGAGACGCTCCGGGCCGCTCACCATCCTGGCCCAGGCGAACATCAAACTGGGCGACAACAAGACTGCGCGCTTGGCCCTGGAAGAGTGCCTGGTAATCACCAGGTCACTAGGAGACCAAAGGAGCTCCGCCAGAGCTCTGCATAATCTAGGAGGCGTTGCGTTCGCTGAGGGCGATTACAAGACCTCCCGCGCCCTTCGCCAGGAAGCTCTAGCCATACTTTGCCAGCTAGGAGACAGACTGCTCGTTTCACAGTTTATAGTGGAATCGGCGGAATTGGTCGCCGCCCAGGGAGACTACCTGCTGGCGGCGCGAATTCTCGGTGCTGCGGAGGCACTTCGGGAGTCTATCGGAGCCACCCTTTTACCAGCGTACCTGGAACCCCATGAGCGTGCCATGGCCACCGCACGCACCGGACTGTCCGAGGAGGTCTTCGCCGCTGCGTGGGGCGAGGGACGTACCATGTCCTCAGATCAGATCCTGGCTGCCCTGGAGCAACCCACAATGCCACTCGAGGACTTAATGGCGCCTCAGCCAGTTACCTCCTCGTCCGGGTCCAAAACAGGAATCATGGAAGACGCTGAAGCCGGCCAATCAGCGGCAACCTCCCGCCAGCAGCCCTATGCTGCCGGACTTTCCGAGCGGGAGGTGGAGGTGTTACGTCTGGTTGGTTTGGGGCTGACCGATGGCCAGGTTGCTGAGAGGCTAATCCTCAGCGCCCGCACAGTCAACTCTCATCTACGCTCCATTTACAGCAAGCTAGAAGTCTCATCGCGTACCGCAGCAGTTCGCTTCGCCCTCGATAACAACCTTCTCCCCTAGGCAGTTTTGCTTAGGTGTTTCCCATCAATACCTGCCCAGCCGCCAGCAAATAGGCAATGTAGTTGCGTTGTTTTGCCGTTGTTGCAGTTCGCCGGAACCCCAATACTGGGTCCACCACACCGTTAGGAGGGAACCATGTCAACTGCTGATATCACCCACCAGCCAACTCCATCTGCCACACCAGGGCGGCCCAACTTTCCCGTTGCCTGGGAGAATCCAGAGGATGAGGGCCTGTTCTGGCGTCTGAACCGGATGCACACACCTGAACCCTTAACCCAGATGGATGATGTGTTCTGGGGATATGTGTGGCAAGGCGTCAGCACGGTAGCCCGGACATACGATATCCCGGTTCGCGTTCGTACCCATCACATCAACACATACCTGTACTTCACGATAGTTCCGGTGCCGCCGGCCGACGGGATGGAAGCGCAGAGCAAACGTTCAGAGGCAAAGCTGCGAGCAGTCTTCGCCCGTATCGGTGACCTTTGGAAATTGGACTTGTTCCCGGAGGTAAAACAGTACCTGGACGATTGGCAGAGCTTCGATCTAACTGGTGCTTCGATGCCAGGGTTGCTGGCGCATTTTGAAGAGACCGTGGCCCGGCACATCCGCCTGTGGGAAATTCACTTCCTGGTAGTCCTGCCCAAGCACATTGTGATAAGTATGTTCGATGACCTGTGTCGAGACCTCTTTGGCGGCGAGAACAGCTTTGAGGCTTACGGGCTGTTGCGCGGGTTCGACAACAAGACGTTGGAGGTAGACCGGGCACTCTGGGATTTGAGCCGGGCGGCGCTGGCCTCTCCCGAGGCGCGCCGGATTCTGGAGGAGACCGCCACCGCCGGCGTGTTAGCCGCTTTGGAAGAGTCGCCTGGGGGCCTGGCGTTCCTCGGCGAGTTACAGGCGTACCTAGAAGAGTATGGCCGAATCGGTGACAAGCCTGTCCAGCTATACGGCCCGGGCTGGATCGAGGATCCCACTCCGGTGATAAAAAACCTGAAGGACTACATCACCCAGCCCGGCCGGGACTTGGAGGCGGAGTTTTCGGCCCTGGCTGTAGAGCGGGAAGCCCTGGTGGCGGAAGCGCGCCAGCGGTTGCAAGGCTACCCTCAACCGGTGGCCGAGGAGTTTGAGTTCCTGCTCAAAGCGGCGCAGGAAGCGACGGTGGTGGGCGAGGATCACAATTTCTGGATCGATTTCTGCGCCATATACCAAGTGCGGCGGGTGCTCCTGGAGTTCGGCCGGCGTTTTGCTGAAGCTAGGGTCGTGGACCAAGCTGAGGATGCGTTGTTCCTCACCCCAGATGAACTTCGCGAGACCGCCCATGGTCTTCCCAGGATTGATCGCCGCCCGTTGGTGGCCGGCCGGAGGGCCGAGATGGACTATTTTCGCACCATTCAGCCACCTGGGATGCTGGGCACGCCTCCGGCCGGACCACCACCTGATCTCCCCATCTTTAGGGCCTTGGGAAAATTCTTCGGAGCGCCACCGCAGCCGGAAACGGAGCCAGGTGTTCTGCGAGGCAATGCCGGCTCGCCTGGCACCGCCCGTGGCCCGGCCAAGGTGGTCCGCTCGCTGGCCGAAGCAGCCAAGTTGCAGCAGGGGGATATTCTAGTCGCTGAAACAACCTCAACGCCCTGGACACCCCTATTCGCCACAGCGGCCGCCATAGTAACCGATGCCAGCGGCGTCCTCAGCCACTGCGCCGTCGTTGCACGGGAATTTCGCATTCCGGCAGTCGTTGGCACCGGCCAAGCCACTGCTACCATCCGCGACGGCCAGATCCTGGAGGTGGATGGCAACTCAGGCATCGTGCGGGTGCTCCCGGAGGATGCCCCATAAGGCCGAAGGGCTGTCAGGAACGGTTGTCCAATCAAATTTATCTCCGGCGAGGAGTGCTTAACCATGAGTGAGAAATTTACGGAGATTCGCGAACAGCACAGGGAATTCGTCGAGCAACAAAAGATTTTCTTCGTCGGGACGGCCGGTCCCGGCGGAAGGGCAAGCGTGTCACCCAAGGGAATGGATTCATTACGGGTGATGGGAGACAACAGGGTCGTCTGGCTCAGCCTCACCGGGGCCGAAAACGAGACGGCAGCCCACCTACTGGAAAATGACCGGATGACCCTTATGTTTTGCGCCTTCGAAGGGGTTCCCCTGATCCTTCGCTTGTTCGGCCACGCCAGAGTGATCCACCCAAGAGACGCGGAATGGGATCAGTTATTTGCTCTATTCCCGTCGATCCCCGGCGCCCGGCAAATCTTGGACATGGATGTCGACCTGGTGCTGGCGTCCTGCGGCAAGGCCGTGCCCTACTTTGATTTCATGGGAGAACGCGAGGACCTGAAAGAGTGGGCCGAAAGGGTTGGTGATGAGGGATTACAGGGTGTTTGGGAACGCAAGAACCAGGTGAGCATGGACGGCAAGCCCACCGGAATCATTCTCCCAGAGCCAGCCACCGAAACCGTGAGCCATTCCCACTGATGGGGTGGGCGGTATCCCTTCACCTTTTAGCTGAGGTCCCGACACCCCCACCATACGCCAGGGATACGGTGGGGGTGTCATATCCATGATTTCTCGAAGGAAGCGGGCCGGGACTGAAAAAGCTATCTGGCCCTTTGATCTTCCTCAATGGGGGGAAAACGCCCCTCATACCCTCCCTGTAGGAAATGACTTATGGATATACTCTGGCTAGGCCAGCGGGAATGCCATGACGCGCACCTGGTTGGTGGTAAGGCAGCCAACCTCAGCCGCTTGGCCGCAGTTCATCGCGTGCCGCCCGGCTTTTGTTTGACCACAGAGGTTTTTGGCCGATGGATGGCAATGGCCGCTGGGGATGACCCTGAAATATCCTCCGGGACGTTTCCGTCCAGCCTCCACCAAGAATTGGCGATGGCTTATCAAGACCTGGCCCGGCGGTGTGGCATCGCTGATCCTCCCGTAGCCGTCCGCTCGTCTGCGCTAGATGAAGACAGCGCCGGCCTGTCCTTCGCCGGGCAGCATGACACCTTCTTGAACGTGACGGGAACTAGCGCCGTGGCCGCGGCGGTGGTGCGGTGTTGGCAGTCGCTGAGCGCCCCGGGTGCTCTAGCGTACCGGTGCCGGCATGGCCTCTCAGCAGAGGATGCGAGCATGGCGGTCCTGGTGCAGGAATTCATTCCGGCAGATGTGTCGGCGGTGGTTTTCAGCGCGAACCCGGTGACTGGTGGCCCCGGTGAAGTAGTGATCAACGCAAGCTGGGGCCTGGGCGAAAGCGTGGTTGGCGGTACAGTGACGCCGGACAGCTACACGGTGCATAAAGCTACCTTGAAGGTCTTGGAGCGCCAGATCGCTGAAAAGAGGCGAATGGCAGTGCCGGCCATTGAAGGCACCGAAGAGGTGGACATACCGCGATTCCTTCGGGCTCGCCCAGCTCTTGAGGGGGATAGCCAGGTAACCGAGTTGACACGGCTTGCCGTGGCCCTGGAGTCCACTATGGGCTGGCCGGTTGACCTGGAGTGCGCCTAACTTGCCCGCGAGCTTTATCTTCTCCAGTGCCGGCCAATCACGACGATGGATGTTGGGTGAGCCTCACGGGGAATGATAACAAAAACGGCTTCACAAATTCCTAGAGGATTTTTGTTGATTGGCGCTGAACGGCCGCTGATCAAAACATGGACACGGGACTAGATAAAAACCTGCCCTCTGCCCGCCACCACTTTGCCGCCTTTCATGACCGTGTCTACCCTTTGCAGAGCGGTAATGTCGGTGGAGGGGTCTCCATCCACCAATAAAATGTCCGCCTGCTTGCCCATCTCCAAACTGCCTACCGTATCGCCCAGTCCGATGGCTTCAGCCGCCAAGCTGGTGGCCGACGTGATCACCATTTGGGCCGTCACCTCCAGGCTGTTCACCAAGAACTCCAGCAGCAGGGCGAATTCGTCTATCCGCGTGGCCGTGGAACCCGCGTCGCTGCTGGCCACGACTTTGGCGCCGGAATCGTACATCCGCTTGATCGACTGATAGCGGGGCTCCAACAACGCTTCCCTGCGGGCCCGGTCCATCACGTCCTGTATCTCGTCCAGCGGGACACGGTACCAGCTGGCGGGAAAGCCCAGGCTGATAAAAGTTCCGCGGCTGATGATGTCTTCCAACACCACCTCATCCACCCCCAATCCGCCGGGATAGAGCCAAGAGCAATGCTCCAGACAGTCGACGCCGGCCTCTAACGCCAATTTGATGGCCGTGACCGGGTGCACGTGGGCGGCGACTAGCTTGCCCAGGCGATGGGCTTCCTCGGTGGCGGCACGGAATTCCTCAAGGGTGTATTGGGACGCCAGCGGATTGCTGCCGGGAGTAGCGTTGCCACCTGAGCCGAATATCTTGATGCAGTCGGCGCCGCCCTTAATCAGGTAACGCACCGCCTTTTTCATTTCGTCTGCGGTGTCCGCCTCCAAGGATTTGTAATGAGACTGTCCGCCGGTGATGGTCAAAGCCGCGGCGCAAGAGACTACCCTGGGCCCCGGTATCACTCCC
>DAOUHE010000209.1:0-3491 GCA_034428715.1 Dehalococcoidia bacterium
CCATTGAGCGCTGTTGGAGCAGAAATTGCCGGTCCAGAGAAGGCGGTAATCCCGGTAGGATATCAGTGAGTCCAGGGTATGGAGGTGTGGCAATCGAAATAGCTTAATCGTGCTGCGCTCCTGAGAAACTGCCCAGCCCCCGGGCTAGCTCCGGGTCCCTCGCTTCTTCGCTCAGAGTTCTAGCATCACCCCCGGAATTTCCCGCGTCGCGCGGGTCTGCCATGCCGGATAAGCGGGCCGGATCTTGGCCATGATAGCCCAGATGGCAAGCTTTTCCTCCGAAGTCGTGGTAAGGGCTCGAGCCGGGAAACTGCCGGCCAAAACCTGTAACTCCACATGGGTGCGTTTGGCCGGGTTCCGGTACCAGCCTGGGTTCCGCGGAGTACAAAATGCCCCATCCCACGGCGGCCCCTCGTCCGGGAAGGGCCGCCTTCCCCAAGATGATTCCCGGAAACGGCCAACATTCTAACGCCAAAATACATATCCGAGATCGGGGCGGCTCTCCGGGAATGGGACATTCCAGCGCTGGTCATGTTCTCGGACGGGGACATCGCCTTCAAAGTATATGAAGGGCAGCGCATTGCCGAAATGGTCTCCAACGGGCGATTGGTGATTGTGCGAAATGCGGGGCATTACCTGCAAGAGGATGCCGAAGAGGTGATTGCCGAGCGTCTAGTGATCTTCTTGAGAGATGGCAAAAATGAGCTAGCCAATCACCGCTAAGCGGACCAGTGGACCTTCATTTGGCGTATCATGGCTAGGGTAATTTCGACTGGCACTGGTGAATCGCCGTCTCACCGCTGCTTATTTATAGGTTCAATCTGGCGAGTGGGGCTTTACCTCGTTCATGAACCGCTCCATTGCACGTAACTTGTCGCCCAAGCTATCCCCGGCGACCTCCATAGCGATGTGCTGCACTCCCAACTCTGCATAGGCCTGAACGTCGCCCACGATGTCCTCTGCGGTTCCATGTAGAGGTGCACGTTCATCGTATCTGGACGGGCTGGAAAACTCCAGGGTCAAGCGGCAGGACAATCGGGGAGGCTCCTCTCTACCCACCGAGGCCGAATACCGTCTCATGTAATCAGCATTGTGCGCCAATTCTTGTGGCGCCATTTGGGAAGGGTGCCAGTAGTCACCAAACTCCACCGCCCGCCGCACTCCCCGTCTGCTTCGGCCACCTATCCATATTGGTGGATGCGGCTGTTGGACTGGCATGGGTGAGAAGGTGACATCAGAGAACTGGAAATACTCTCCTTGAAAGGCCGGTGTGGGATTGGTCCAGAGTTCTTTTAACAAACTCAAATATTCGTCACTTACCCTACCCCGTTCGGCGAAACGGGCATTCAGGGCTTGGAACTCTCCTTCCATCCACCCTACCGCCGCGCCGAAAATCACTCGGCCTTTGGAGAGCACGTCCGCGGTGGCGATGGCTTTGGCCAGGATGACAGGGTTGCGATAAGGCAGTATCACCACGCTGGTACCTATGTTAACTTTGTTGGTGACCGCCCCCAAGTGGGTTAGTAGGCTTATGGGTTCCAACATATCGTGGCGGTAGACGATGTCCTGACGCCCGGGTATTTGATGGGGTACGATGATGTGATCAGTGACCCATACCGAATCGAATCCCATCTGCTCGGCCTGGATAGCCATGTCTGTGAGTCCCTCGGTGTCGATGGGCCTACCGTAGTGGGGAATGCAAATTCCAAATTTCATATCACCCTCAGTCTTCCTGATGTTGTTCCCAGAGCCAGCGATGGTCTAGCTAGATCCATAATGACACGCTGGTCAAGGTATGGAGGCTACATCTAAGACCCCATGTGATTGTAACCCCGATGGCCCTGATCACCCTACGCCGGCGGTTCGGGACTAATCGGGCTTACTCACTGGGTGCGAAACGGTATGGACCCACCATCAGGCCGCTGAAAAACCCTAGCACGGACCATACAGACATGAATGGGAAAGATAGCTGGGGTAAAATCTAGTAAACAGGCGGGGAGGTGGCGACGGTGAGCGGACGGCATGGTACATTAGGAACCGCGTTCGAAAGCAGAAGCGGCCGGATGAAATGAAACGCCTTTCGGTTATCGGCCGTCGCTACCCCAAGGCTCTCTCCGAAGCTTACTTAAAACTTCCAGATTGGAGGGCAAGGTGTTGGATTTGATCATTCGGGGCGGCCAGGTGGTGACCCCAATTGGCGCCGGACAGATGGATGTGGGGGTGCAAGGGGAGCACATCGCAGTCGTGGCCTCAGCGGGTAGCTTGGATGTGGAGGCCCAGAGGATCATAGACGCCACCGGCAAGATAGTGCTGCCCGGGGGAATCGAACCCCATACCCACATCGGGATCCCGGTGCCAGAGATGTGGGCCGGCCGTCCCGAGGTATTCACCCAGCCTCCCGAGGCTGCCAGCCGGGCTGCGGCCTATGGGGGGGTCACCACGTTCATCGACTTCGCTGGCAGTCTTCCTATCACCCCAGGCGAGGCACCGTCCCACTAGCCTATCATGAGGCAGTTGGAGCAACGCCGCCTGGCATTCGCCGGCCACTGCTACACGGACTACACTTTTCACTTCATCCTGGCTGGAGACGTGCCGGTAATATGATTGGTGAACTCGGAGAAGCTATTCAGGCCGGCGTCTCCAGTTTCAAGATCTTTACCACCTTCAACGCCCGCTGCTCCTACGGGCACTTGTGGGATATCTTTCAAGAAGTTTCTCGCCACGGCGGTATCATGGCCGTGCACGCCGAAGAAGACGACATAGTCACCTACATGGAGAGGAAGCTCCATCGGGAAGGGAATGACCAAGGGCATAACTTACACTTGGTACACGACAATATCTCCGAGGATATCGCATTCCGCAAAATAATCCGGCTCGCCCAACATACCGAGACCGGCATCTACTTTGTCCATACCACGGCCAAAGAGGGAGTGGCGGCGGTCGCCGAAGCTCGCCTGCAGCAGCAACCGGTCTATGGGGAGGCTCTACACAATTACCTGGAATTCACTTGCGACGATTATAAAAAGCCTGAAGGAACCATCATTCACACCTGTCCCGCCATCAAGTATGCGGAAGATCGTGACGCTTTGCAGCAGGGCCTAGTAGACGGTCCAATGTGTACGACCGCTACCGACGATTACACGACCTCTAAAGCCGTCAAGCTATCCGGAGATACTATTTTCACGGTGTGTGGTTGACATAACGGAATCGAAACCCGCATGCCGGTGACCTACACCAAACTGGTGGCGCCAGGCCGAATCTCCCTGGAGCGCTTTGCCGCCATCACCTCCACCAACGCCGCCAAGATTTTGGGAATGTACCCTCAGAAGGGCGTCATTGCTGCGGGTAGCGATGCCGACTTCGTGATCTTCGACCCCGACATAAGAAAGACCCTGACCTTGAGCGACCTGCACTCAGATGCAGACTATTCGATCTGGGAAGGCTTTGAGTGCCAGGGCTATCCTGTGATGACCATTTTGCGTGGCAAGGTG
>DAOUHE010000210.1:0-21852 GCA_034428715.1 Dehalococcoidia bacterium
TCCAGGCCCTGGTCACGGAGCGAAATGCCGCCCGAGCCACCATTAACTGGCGGTTCAACACCCAGGACGCCAGGGGCAAACTTCACCGCCTCTATCCCTTCGATTCCAAACATGACTGACTACTAGCAGGACAGTCGAGACATTGGTCACGGATAAGCCGATCTTAGTTGGAGGGAAGGCGGTGCCTAAAAGTACGCCTCAGGGGCGGTGGGACGCGGATATTCGAGAACGCTACGAGGCGTTTGCGCACTCTCCGGAGTTGCGGCGGCTCCGGAAACAGGGGTTGACGATCTTTCCAGCGAGGGCGAACTCGGTGAGATTCGTTTTGCCAAGGAGAATTCCTCCGGCTTTCTTCAGGTTCGCGACCGCCGTGGCGTCCTCTTCAGGGACGAAGTCCGCCGTGAACCGCGAACCGACGGTAGTGCGGACGCCCTTGGTCCCCAATTGGTCCTTTACCGCCACCGGGATGCCGTGCATTGGCCCAAGGTGGTTTCCCTGTGATATAGCCCGCTCCGCCTCGTGGGCAGTCTGCAGCGCCTCTTTGTGGCAGACAGTAAGATAAGGGTTGAACTTGAAGTTGAGGTCGGCGATGCGCTCCAGGTACGATTCGGTCACCTCTACTGGAGACACATCTTTCTGGCGTATCAGCTCCCCAAGCTCCGCCGTGGACAGGTAAGGTAGATCCCTCTTTTCCACGTCAACTCCTTTCACACTTGATTGACCTCGGTGACCGGCGGCGGGGAGACCATATTTGTAAAGAAGCAGCACGGAAGTCCGATGTGGGTATCATCTCTTTGCCCAGTAGCTCGATCATGGGTATGACGTTCGCGGTAGGATGTCAATCGACACCGGCGAAAACAAAGCAACCCAGCATCGGGCAAGTATTAAGTCTCTTTCCCCGATCGTCGGAGACGGTCCCTGGCCAATATGGTGGGATATTACGTCGGGTTGGAAGGCTTGTCCAACACCCCACCGGTCCAATCTGAAGAGACCAAGTCAACGACGCGGCTTATGTAGAAGGTTTTATCTGGTAGATGCAGTCGGCAGGGGAGTAACATGTTCCACGAAGACCGTTTAATAAAAAAACCGGAGCCGTGGGAGGATAGCTGTGCAGGTAAAAGATAAGCAGTACACCGAGCATCGAATTATGGTCAACGGGCTCAACATTCACTACACCGATTGGGGCAATCCTCACTTGCCGCACATGTTTCTGGCTCATGGGGCGGTGGCCAACGCCGTTTACTGGGACCTGGTCGCGCCTGCCTTTCGAGATAGGTATCACATTGTGGCGGTTACTGCCAGAGGCAGAGGTAAGAGCGATTACGCGCCCGACGGCAAATATGACACTGAGGACTACGTGCAAGACTTCCGGGAGCTCACCGTTGCCCTGGGTCTAGACGAGCTCATTTATGTGGGCCAATCGATGGGCGGGAAAATCGGCATGACCTATTCCGCTATGTATCCAGACCAGGTACAGCGCATGATCCTGGTGGATGTTGGCGGCGAGTCCACCGGTTCACCATCCGGGGACCCCATGAAGTCCCGACCTGAGGTCTTCAATTCTCCCACTGAGATCGAGACGTGGCTGAGGCAGTTCGACCGATTTTCCAGGCTGAATCGGGAAGCGATAGATATCGTAGTCAATACCGGGTTCCAGCAACTTGTCAACGAGCAGTGGGTTTCTTCCCTAGCCAATTCTCTGATCTTCCAACAGCGACCGGTTCTACCGCCGGTGTACGACATACTGAGCAAAGTCCAGTGCCCCACTATCCTGATACATTGCTTGCGAAGCGACCTGATGGGTGCCGAGATAGCCGCCAAAACCCGGGACGCGATTCCAAATTGTGAGTTGATTCAACTAGATTCAGGGCATCTGCCACATCTGGAGCGCCCGGATGAGTTTATCCGGATCATGAATGGGTTCCTGAGGGACAAATAGCTTAAAGCAATGACTGTAACTGTCCTTCTGACCCCGGTGTTATCGGGGAAGACTGTCGATCGGTGGGGGCCTAGGTGCCACAATGGCACTCAATACACCACCGTCCCGTTGGAGGTAGGCCGCCCCTGAACGTGGACTTTATGGAAGTTTGTAACGCGGTTTGCGGGGCACTCCAGAGGGACCGAAACTATCACCAGCGTAGCCGCAAGGTTCGGAGTGAGCCGCGCCGGGTCATAAGTACGTGTACTGGAGTTACGCCGGTCCCGGCTCATAAGCCCATGGCTCAACCTGAAGGCCCGACGCCATATTTAGTCCCGTGGCTGGGAGATGCTAACCGGAATTTATGCCCTATGGGATGGCCGCCACGGCTTCAATCTCAATCCGGAAGTCGGGGTCGGCGAGGCCAGAACAGAGAATCAGCGTGCTGGCTGGCAGGGCATCGTCATCGGTAAGAAACTTGCTCCTGGCCGCCCGGTAGGCCGGAAAATCCTCTCGGTGTGTCATGAAGGTTGTCATTTTCAAGATGTGGCCCAAGTCACTGCCAACCCATTCCAAAGCCGCCTGGATGTTACGAAATACCTGCTCCGCTTGGGCTGCCGCATCACCCACTCCCACTGTTTTTCCGTCCCTATCCCGAGCCACCTGTCCCGCCAGGTAGACGATATTGCCATCCTTGACCACGTGATGATAGCCGCCCGGCTGGCCCAGGCTCGATGGGTTTATGCGCTCAATTGCCATGATGGATTCCTCCCTCCGAGTTTCTGTTGGGGGATTAGCCCAGTTACATGACGACGGGCAACCCCACAGCTAGCAGGCTATCCGTTCCGGCCCCTGCTCCGGCGTATTGCACAGGCACCTCGAAGCGGGCAGGGTGCTTGCGAAAAGACACCCTGCCCGCACTACGGCCACTCGGGGGCATGGGGCGAACCCTATGCCATTCTCTAGCCCAATGTTCGTGCCTGTGACTGCCGCAGGTGATTTTACCATGGCCAGTTAGGAGCCGGATGAGCTGAGAGGTTCACGTCCGGTTCGGGGAGAGTGCGACTCCCCTGGGCCACTCGACGGGTTGAAGCCTGATTTTGGGATGGGTTCAATCATGCGTGATATAATCTGGAGTCATCGACTACGCTAAACCAATTCCACCCAAAGGGGACCCACCGGGTTGCCCTGCCGCATCCTTGTCTCCCCAGTTACCTTTCCAATACAGCCGCGCTGGGGTATCTTGAGGCCATTCCATAGACGGGAGGTGATGCCATGGCCACTCTGGTTACAGGCGGCACGGGATTCGTCGGCAGCAATATAGTGAGGACATTGGCCCAGCGGGGCCATCATGTGGTCTGCTTCGACTTGGTGCCACCCGGCGATCTGCTCACCCGATATATCCAACCCTGGGCCGACAAAATCACCTTCCTGCAGGGGGACATTCTGGCTCCCGGGGACTTGGAGCAGGCCCAGGACCACAACATAGACAAGATTGTCCATGCCGCAGTGTTCACCGGGGTGCTGCGGGAGGTGGAGGCAAGCCGCAGCCGCTCCATTGTGGACATCAACATGATGGGCACCACCAACCTGTTGGAGTTGGCCCGCCGGGTAGTCCCCCAACGCTTCCTCTACGTGAGCTCCGGCTCGGTCTACGGTGACCGACCTGAACAGGAGGAGGTGCTCCAGGAGGACGCCGATCTTCATCCTCACACCCTTTACGAATCGAGCAAGTACGTCAGCGAGCTGCTGACCCGCCGGTTCGGTGAAATGCACGGCTTTCCCACAGTTACCACCCGACTGAGCTCCCCTTACGGACCTTTGGAGCGGGTAACCGGCCACCGGGCCAACCAGTCAGTGGTAAAGGATCTCACCGGGAGGGTCTTCCGCGGCGAGCCTATCGTCGTCAGTGACTGGAATCTGGGCCGCGATTATACATACGTGGCCGACATTGCCAGCGGCATCTGTAGCGTGTTGGACGCGCCCAACCCGTCCCACTTTGCCTACAATGTATCCGCCGGACGGTGGCTAAGCCTGCGGGATATCATCGATGCTTTGCAGGAGCTGCGGCCCGGCATCCTGGTGGTGGAGGCTTCCCCGGGCGACGAGAATGACATCTCATACGGGGGCTCCAGGTCCCGGATGGACGTTTCCCGACTACGGGACGACATAGGATTTACCGCGGAGTATGACTTGGCCGGGGGCCTTAACGGCTACCTAGAGTGGAGAGAGGAGTATGGGTTCCGGGATTAGCTGAGGAACTTGTACCATATCCTGCTGCATCTACGATGCCCCTGCCTGATTGACGACCCATTTCGGATGACTCTCCGCAGTTTGTGCCAACGGGTTTGGAGTGCGTCCTATCCAGACGGACACCAGTTTGATCTGGTTAATCCGGTGAAGAGGAAAAGTAATGCCAGATATTAAGCGTATGACTACACGGCTAAAGGAATTGTTCGAGCGGCCGGAGATTTTCGTGTTGCCAGGGGGGATGAATCCGATGGGGGCCAAAATGGCGGAACTCTTGGGGTTCGAGGCTTTTTACATGTCGGGAGGCAATACCTCGGCCCATGTTCTCGGGTTGACCGAAGGCGGCACCAGTATGCGGGACATGGTAGACAACGCCCGGCGCATCACCATGACCGTAGATATTCCAGCATTTGTCGACATGGACACCGGCTACGGCGATGCTATAACCGTTTACCAGACCGTGAAGGAGTACATCCGAGCCGGGATAGCGGGCACCCATCTGGAGGACCAGACTTACCCGCCCAAGTCGGGGCCGCGCCGCCGTTGTGTCTCCATTGAGGTAATGGTGGGCAAGCTGCGCGCCGCGATGGACGCCAAGATGGAACTGGACCCGGATTTCGTCATCGTGGCTCGGTGCGACTATGCCGGAGTCCCAGGAGCAACATTTGAAGAGGTAATGGAGCGCTGTTTGGCCTACAAACGGGAAACTAACGTGGACGTGGTCTGCCCCGCCGTGCAATCTTGGGAAGAGAACAAAGAAGCCATCCGGCGCGTTCCCGGGCCGGTGCTGCCCTTGTTTACCCACGGAAGCCAGACCCACCCAACTCTCGAGGAGTTGCAAGAAGCGGGAGCCGCCGGGGCCTGGTATCCGGCCCTTACCAGCATGGCCGGGCTACAAGCCAACTGGGACTTGCTCAACGATTTTAAAGACCGGGGCACTGGCGCCATCGATGATTTCCTACAGCGGGCCGCCGAGAGCAAATGGGGTGCTGTGAACAATGGCAGCATCCTGGGTGCACAGCTTATTCGGGAGATGGAAGATAAGTATCTGCCCTGATAAAGTCCCATTTTAGAGAGAACTGTGCCTGGTGTGCTTAAAGAGTGTGATCCAGGAGTCCCTTTGCTGACGTCGCGATTACCGCCCGCCCGCGTTTTTGGCGTCCCACTCTTGCCGGACCTCGAGGCACTCGCGAGGCAGGATGCCGTTTACAATTTCAATCTTGCTGCCCGCTTGCTCCAAGAGTTGCTCCATGGAGTAGGGGCCGTAGCGGCCCTCCCCGGAGTTGGGTCGAGCGCCCATCACCAAAGTAGCAACCCCGCTGACTATCAGGGCGCCGGAACACATGGGACACGGTTGGAAGGTGGTGTAGAGAGTGCAGCCTGTGATGTCCGGGTTGCCCTGGGCGGCCCCGGCCTCACGCAATGCCACCGTCTCGGCATGGGCCGTGGGATCGTTGGCGGTGGTGACCAAGTTTCTTCCGACGGCGACAATATTACCGTCCCGGACGATAACCGAACCCACGGCCGAGTTACCCTCGGCGCCGCCCTTGGCCGCTTCTTCTATCGCCAATCTCATGAAATGCTCGTGATCCGCAGGCATAATGTGCTCCTTTTTATGTGATTTCCGGGGATATTAGCGAAGTTGTGTCGGCCACGGTTTGCGTTATTTTTTAACCGGGGTGAAAAACCCGGCGTCTATGTGCTCCTTGATTACTCCGGCTACCAACCCCGGCCGCTGCACCGGAACGTCGTGGACACTGTTTTCCAGCCACACCGTCTTGCTCACCGGCAGAAGCTCCGCCGCTCGTGCCAGAGACTTTGCTCGCCGGTCTTTGCGCTGGGCGGTGGCGGGGTCACCCTGTCGGCGGGCTGGCATTATCAACACCGGACACTCTACTCGAGGATAGAGGACCGGGGGATGGTGGTCCCAGAGAGCATCGATAATTCGAAGGTGGTTGTCCCGGCTCAAGTGGGCCCGAATGGAACCGTCCGCTAGCGTATCAAAGTTGGCCAGGACAATTTCCGCTGCTTCGGGGCTGCTGAAAACCCCGTTTTGCCGCGAGCGAACCCGCTCCATAAATTCATGGCGTGTAACGTTGGCGAATATCGGCGGCGCCATTTCCTCTCTGGCTTGTTCCAGCGACTGATGACGGGCCGATGGTTCGATCATGCCTCCGTCAACGAAGCATAAACCCCGCGCTTCTAGGGGATTGGCGACTGCAAACTCCAGGGCGACGTCACCGCCCCAGGAATGGCCGGCGATGACCGGTTGACTGATCCCTTGCGCATGTATGAATGCCAGCAGGTCGTTGCTCACGGTGGCGAAGTCGTAACCGTAGTGGGGTTTGGCGCTTTCGCCGTGCCCTCGCTGGTCCAATGCCACCACGGCCAAGTGTTGGGCCAGGATGGGCGCAACGAAATCCCAGATATGGCAGGTCGAGGCCAGACCGTGTAACAGCACCACGGGCTGGCCGGAGCCGCCCCAGTCCCGATAGTGAAAGTTCAGCCCGTTTAGTGTGACCCATTGATCACGAGGGGACAGTGTCATAGAATCTCCCCGTCAATTTGGACCTGATAATACGAACCCACCGCCATCGCAGACCTTGTAGTGAGCCCGATGGAATGGAGCCTTGGCAGTGGCAGCGAACCCCTGGGGAACATCCCAGAGCGATATGCTCTTCCTCTTCACCGGGCCGGTGTCGGTGACTGAACCGCCCGTACAGAGGTTGGACTGCGGCGGCGATCGGTGATTTGTTCGACTTTGAGCTGGCCGGCGGGCAGCAGGCGGCAACTTGTTCAACCGACGTATTCCCTCCCGCCTACCTGAATGATGGTGTGTGAAGTTGCCTTACCGCTATTCATTTGAGATGGGCAGCGAAGAACTCCAATGTCCTGGGCCAGGCAACATCAGAGGCCTCTTTTTGGTACCTATCGCGGTTGTAATCCATAAAGGCGTGGTCGGCCCCCTGGTAACTGTAAAACTCGTGCGGAATGCCAAGCCGGGTCAACTCTGCGTCGAGCTTGCCTTGGTCTTCCGGCGAAGGATTTATGTCTATGCCGCCAAAGTGGAAGAGAACGGGACACTTCATGCCACTAGTCCGGTCAAATGGGCTCTGATCAGTATCTCGCCCGGGAACCATGATGTTGCCGCCGAAAAACGGGACTGCCGCCTTGAAGTGGGAGTTTGTGGAGGCTGCCAACCAGGTAGTCCGACCACCCTGGCAAAACCCGGTGACGCCCAACTGTTCACGATTAACAGCTGGGTGGTTTCGTAAAAACTCCACGGTCGCGTTTATATCGGTGATAATTCCGGGGTCGGTTATGTGCTGGCTTGCACTGGATCCGTCGGTCAACATCTCCTCGGTGACCCGATGATACAACTCCGGCGCACACGCGACGTAACCCTCCGTTGCCAAGTTGTTAGCGATGTCTTGGATAAACTCGTTCACCCCCGGCCCGTGCTGGCTGACCAGTACTGCCGGAAAGGGCCCCGAACCATCGGGGATACTTACATACATGCACATGTCTGATCCGTCTACTTTGATGGTTTCCCAGGATGCTGCCATTGGTCATTCCTCACGCTTAGAATCACCTGAACCAGGCACAGTCGTTACAGGAAAAAGGGCAGGACTTCCTCCACGAGTCGCCGGAACTGGGCTTTTTGCTCCCAGGACGGGATCCGCAGCAAGATGTCGGTTGCCCCGGCATCCACGAATGTCTGTAGCTGCCGGATGCATTGGTCCGGTGATCCAAATGCCACCCAATTTTCCACTGCCGCTCGCTTGTAGTCCACCGAATAGTACTGATCCAAGTAGGCCTTAGACTCTTGGAAGGCCGCCTCGCGATCTTCGTTTATGTTGATGTTGTATTATAGGGAGCAGGGCAGTCCTTCAAAACTGCGGCCATAATCCCCGGCGTATTCCTGAACCCGGCGGCGCAACTCCCCGAATTGGTCGGCGGGGTTGGCGGTAGTCATAAAACCGTCTCCCATCTTAGCCACCCGGCGCAAAGACCTCTCGATGATATGGGGCTTGCCTGTGGCCAGCCGCGGGTTGCTTATAACCCAGATAGGGGGAGGGGTTTGCACCGGCTTGGGCTCGATGAACGCATTTTTCAGCGTGTGAAACTGTCCCTGATAGTCGACCCTTTCCTCGGTCCATAGCTTGCGGAGGATTTCGATGTTTTCTTCCATACGCAACGCTCGGTCGGAGCCCTTTATGCCCATGTTAGTGTACTCGGCCCGATGCTCCGGCTCACCGATGCTCCCTCCCATGCAAGCACCCAAAATCATACGACCATTGGACAACAGGTCCATGCTGGCCCATTGGTATGCCAGAGTAATGGGCTCCCTGGAAGGGAAGCTGGCCATGCAGGCGACGCCGATCTTCACCCGCTTGGTGCGAGCAGCGATGCCCGACATCAGGGTAATTGATTCCATCCGAGGCTTGGCCATTATCGAGTCTCCAACCCAAACGTGGTCGAACGCCCCAGAGGATTCAGCCAGCTCGGCCATCTCCAATATCTCTTCGGGCTGGGTCAGGCCCAGCAGCACGCCCCGGTTGGACAGGGTTAATCCGAATTTCACTTTCTGGGTCATGATGCCTCCCTTTACGAATTATCACGTCACACACGACTCGATTCCCAATATACCGAGGCCAGATGGCACTGAGCACCGTATACCAGGGCCGTCGGTTGGTCCGCTCGGTGCTCCTGTTTCCGTCTCTCCAAAAATTGATTCCCGGTCGCTAGTGGCTTCTTAACCGACGCCATCTGATCCCCGCCGGAGCAACTTGCCAGGCAACTCCCCGGTGTGCCCTCCCCCATTGAATACGACTGTGCCATTAACCACCACTGCTGAGATTCCCCTGGCATATTGGTGAGGATCGTCATAGGTCGCCTGTTCCCCAATTTCACCAGGGGAAAACACGGTGATGTCAGCCCAGTAGCCCTCCCTCAAAATGCCCCGCTCCTTAAGGCGCAAGACAGCAGCCGACCCGCCGGTCATTTTGTGTATTGCCAACGGCAGAGACAGAACACCCAGGTCGTTGACGTAGTAGCCGAGCACTCGGGGAAAGGTGCCGTAGAACCTGGGGTGGGGCTTGCCCTCGCTGGTCACCCCATAAGTAGCCAGTGAGTTACCATCGGAACCCACCATTACCATGGGAGACCGCAGGATCTCCCGGACGTCGGACTCCGACATGGATGTTACCACGATCCTGGTGTGCCCTTTGTCACCAACCAGGATGTCACAGGCGGCTGCCAAGGGGTCGGATGAGAGTTCGGCAGCGACTTCTCCTACGGTACGACCTACGACATCTGGATGATTAGGTGAAATGGCTATGCGAACGGCATTCCACGACTCTATCCTGCCGAAGTTGGTTAGGCCATCCCTTTCGATGTCGGACCTGATGCGCTCCAAGACTTGGGGGTCTTGCAGCCTTGCCAACATGGCTTCAACACCCCCACCCTGAACCCAAAGTGGAAGCAGGTTCCGCAACGGATTCGTCCCTGCGGTATAGGGGTACTGATCGCAGTGTACGTCAACGCCCCGTTCTTTGGCTGCTGAGATATGGTCCAGTAATTGTTTGGACTTACCCCAATTGTCCATGCCCGACAGTTTTAGGTGGGCAATCTGGACCCTCACCCCCGCAGATTCACCGATAGCGATGGCCTCGTCTACGGCTTCAAATACATGATTTGCTTCGTCCCGAATGTGGGAAGCATAGGTGCCACCGTGGCGGCGCAGCACCTGGGCCAATTCTAAGAGTTCCTCTGTGGTGGCATAGTTTCCTGGAGCCGTGAAAAGCCCGGTAGACATACCCAAAGCCCCGGCCTTCAACGCCTCGTCCAGAAGGTGTTTCATTTGGTCCATCTCTTCGGGATAGGGCGCACGGTCATCCATCCCCATCACCATCAAACGAAGGGTGGCGTGGCCTACCTGCATCACGGTGTTGACGGAGGTGGCGGGGAACGAGTCTAGGTATTGACCGAAGCTGATTTCCCGAAATTCCAGCCACGGTGCTCCGGCGGCCAGGTAATCTCGGAGCAGGTCAACATTGCCGGGTAAGACGGGGGCTGTTGAGTATCCGCAGTTTCCGACGACCTCTGTGGTGACTCCCTGCCGAATCTTACTCTCAGCCCTTTGGTTGAGGGGAAGGGTAAAATCAGAGTGGGTATGGATGTCTATGAAACCAGGTGTTATGACCTGTCCCGTTGCATCTATGACCCGGTGGGCTTCGCGCCCACTACAATCCCCGATGGCTACAATCCGACCGTCGGCGATGGCCAAATCATCCGGGCGTGGAGGCGATCCGGTGCCGTCGATTAACTGCCCTCGTCGAATCAGGAGGTCGTCCATCTCGTCTTACCCTTCGGAATGTCAACGAAGTGTCCATCGGGCCGTTGCCCCTACGAGAGCAGCCATCGACCACAGCCGCCATTCCTCTAATTTCGAAAGATATCTCCGAACATGCCCTGTTGTAACCCATTCGACTTGCGCTTTGGGATGTCCAAATGCTCACCGAGCACCGGCAACGAGAGGTACTCTTATCTCCTGCCGGGACAGCACCCGCCCCATCAAGGACCTGACATTAATCGACCTCCTATAATCCCCAATGTTAATTGGAATTCAAGGAGCGATCCCAAGTGGGTCGCAGAGCACCGGCATTTGCCTGAAAACGCCCCGGTCAGCGCGGAGAGTAGGCAGTGGGTTGCAGGATGGAGCTTTGTGTCTTGACAGTTAGAGGGCCGTCTCGCTCCGACTCGGCCCTGGCTTTCTGCCAGTCAGGGTCGGCGCCAAAAGCGGCAAAGTTCTTCTCCCGGTCCGCCAGGCCGGCGTGGCCCACCATGTAAAATAATTGGTTGTTGGCGCCCACATCATGGGTCCAGTAGCCAACGTTTCGGATACCGTGCTTCTCGAACAAGTGGGTGGTATGGTCGGCGAACCGGCTGTTCAGCGCGGGCAGCTTGCCGGGCACGGCTTGATAGAGCCGAAGCTCCTGGAGATTGGTACTTATCTTGGGTTCGGGCGAGTAGGAGGTCAGCCGCATGAAGCTGTTCTGGACGCTGGCCACCAGGGTCCCATCCCTTTCCGAATCAGCCCGCACCTTGTTCCAGTCGGAGTTATTCTGAAAGGCTCCCCATTTTTCCTCCCGGTCCGCCATATCGTCGAAGCTCAAAATGTAGGTGAGCTGGTTGCCTGTGCCGATCACGGCGGTCCAGAATCCTACGATCCCGATGCCGTGGTTTTTGAAGAAGCCCGTCGTATGTTTGGCAAACCGGTCATTAAGTGCGCCAAGCTTTCCGGGCATGGCGTCGTAGACGCGCAGTTCGTACAGCATTCAAACCCTCCTAGAACCAAGAGATTGAGGTCTCACGGATTGGTGCCTCCTCTGTAAGCCGGGAAGCCGGGAACATGATACAACATCCCCGAGTTTCACGACGAGACCGTGAACTCGGGAGCGCTTTTCCCGGTCGGTTATGCCGCAATTCGAATCTGGCTACGGTTTGGAGTCTAACCGCCGTTTGTACGTCTAACTGTGGGGCTTCAGCTTCAACCATCAACCAACTTTCCTATCTGAGGCACGCCTAACATCGGCCAGGTTGTGCGCCTGCTTGGCTTGCCTATGTCAACGCCCTTGAGCGTTCACACGTTGTAGTTACTTCAATCAAACCCTCAAACCATGGTCAAACCTGTTGGCTGGTCCTTTGCCGTCGGGTTGTCAACGCATGTTGCGCAAGACATTCTCTTGCAGTTAAGAATGGGGAAAACCCCTAAGCAATCGGGAAAAACTACTTGTCAATGCTGGCTATGACTCGAACACAACTAAAAGTCGATAGACCTGAAAGCGGAACGGTTATTTTCCGCGTGGCCAAGAGCGGACTTCTGGTGTTGAACGCCCTGACAGTGAGGGATGGGGATGCGGGCGATAGCTCCGGCGGTGGTATCCGCAACGACGGCACGCTGACCCTCGCCGACAGTAGTGTCAACGCCAACACAGCGGCGCGGGAAGGGGGCGGCATCGACAACTCCGGGAATGGCACGCTTACCCTGACTGACAGCGAGGTCACCAACAACACCTATGTCCGGCAGGGCGGCGGCATCCGTAACGATCACTCTGGTGTGGCGGATCTGACCAACAACACCATCAGCGGCATCGCGGCCGAATCGGACGGTGGGGGCATCAGCAACAAGGGCACGCTGACCCTTGCCGACAGCAGTGTCAGTGCCAACACATCGGCGCGGAATGGGGGAGGCATCAACAACTCCGGGAGTGGCACGCTATCCTTGACCGGCAGCCAGGTCAGCAACAATACGTCTGCCCGGCGCGGTGGCGGCATCCGCAATGACCGCTCTGGAGTGGCTGATCTGACCAACAGCACGATCAGCGGCAACGCAGCCGATACCGACGATGGAGGCATCCGTAACAAAGGCACACTGACCCTGGCCAACAGCACCGTGAGTCAGAACAAGGCTAAAGAGAACGGTGGTGGGATTAACAACGACAGGATGGGTACTATCTCCCTAACCAACACCATCATCGCCAACAGTTCCTCCGGCGGTGATTGCTCTGGGGCTACCACCTCTCTGGGAAACAATCTGGACAGCGACAACACCTGCGGTCTTACCGAGACCGGTGATATTCCATTGGGTCTGTTGAATCAGAAGATATCCGCTACCGAGGGAGGCTTTACCGGTGTCCTCGATGAGGATGATCGCTTTGGCAGGGGGGTGGCCAGCCTGGGCGACATTGAAAATGACGGGGTCTCGGACCTGGCCGTGGGCGCAAAATTCGACGGCGACGGAGGCACCAACAAGGGGGCGGTATGGGTCCTGTTTATGAATGCCGGCGGAACCGTGAAGTCGCACCAGAAGATCTCCAACACCGCCGGTGGCTTCGCCGGTGTACTCAACGATGATGATCGGTTTGGGGTGGCAATAGCCAGCCTGGGTGACCTTGACGGTGACGCTGTCTCCGATCTGGCCGTGGGTGCGCCCGGCGACGCCGATGGTCGCGCCGGCCGGGGAGCGGTCTGGATCCTGTTCATGAATGCCGGCGGAACCGTGAAGTCGCACCACAAAATCTCAGATATGGCCGGTGGGTTCTCCGGCGCCCTCGATGATTCTGATTTGTTTGGCGTATCGATGGCGAGCCTGGGTGACCTTGACGGTAACGCTGTCCCCGACCGGGCCGTGGGTGCACGCTTTGACGACGATGGGGGCACCGACAAAGGGGCGGTCTGGATCCTGTATATGAAGGCCGAAGGCACCGTGAAGACTCTTGACCCCCTGCTCGGCCCTTTGAAGGACAACGGCGGGCCTACTTTCACCCTTGCCTTGCTATCAACCAGCCCGGCCATCGACGCTGGAGATGATACCGCTTGCCCGGGCACCGACCAGCGCGGTGTACCCCGCCCGTTGGATGGGGACGGTGACCTGACCGCTATCTGTGATATTGGGGCCTACGAGTTCGAAACCACGCCATTCCCTCCCATGGTTCTGGGCTCATATACGGTCCGGTTGATCCTCCATACCGGAGATCCCGGTAAGCCTACTTTCCAATCTGGGACCAAGGCTTTCACTATTGAGGCGACGGCTGCGCCTTTCAGGCCACTGGTCCTATGCCAGGACGAGCGGGCGTATTAAACCCCATCGAGGTGACCGGAGCGCCTCCCGGCCGGGATATCAGCTTTTTGTTCGGCTTCAACGCTGCGCCTCCCGCCGGTGTCCCAGGATGCCCGGGCGTTTTTGTCGACATGGATAACCCGCGGGTGTTGGGCACCGCGATGGCCGATGCCGGCGGTAAGGCGAGCTTTAGCGCCCAGGTTGGCCCGTCTGCTGTCGGGAAAACGATCAGGCTCCAGCCGGGCGCGCAAGTAAGCTGCCAGGTTAGCAACGTCGTCGTTCACACGTTTCCTTAGGTAGCTGGGGAATGGGTGCTAGTTACGGACTTGTTATTCCCCCAGGCAACACGGTGACGATATGGGGGTGGGAGCCTAACCGCCCCATGGCTTGGGCTTCCCGCTGTATGCGCGTTCGGGAGGTTTCATCCAGGCCCTCAGTCTTGAAAAGGGCAAAGGCTACTTCCCGGTCCAGCAGAGTGTCCTGGGCCAGGTAGACTTTCTTCTTGCCGCCCTCGCCGAGGAAACGCTTAACTTGGTAACGGTCGTTGGCGAAGGAAGTCGGTTGGCTTGAAGTGGTGTCGGAGGTCGGCGGGGAATCAGAAGTGGTGGGGTTGGGGGTTGCCGGAGGGGTTGAACCACCTACCGCCCGCTCCGCCGCAGCCAAGTAGGTCATCGCATCACTATTAACAGGGTCAATGGCCAAACCGACCGGCTGCCAACGGTCTGCCAGTCCTCCTCGGTGATCGCCACCTCGGCTTCATCCAGTAGACGGTCAATCTGCCTTTGCACCCGTTCGCTGGCCATAGTGATGGGATGTAAGCGTAGGGTGGAAGCCTTGTCTATCGAGGAATAAAGATTTAACGGTCAATCTGACCACCAACACTATCCGCGAATAGCGTCCCATCCGGCCCCTTACCGGTGACGATCCACGGACAACCTCAAATTCTGGCTTTCAAGGTAGGAGAGTTGGTGGCCACTACAAATGGGGTCAGTCGCAATGTAGGCTCAAATTTTCGCCGTTGCTCCCCAGGAATCGAGAGATAACCGTTCGAGCGCACCCCTGGATCAGCACGTCACATACATGCATTTCGTCTCGGCGGGCATTTCTTCCTCCCGCCAGTGCGCGCGTACCTATGCCCCAGCGCTTGCCCCAATTAGAATATATCTACAAGTTCAGTGGATGCTCTAGGAGTTTGGCCAGGTAATCTCGACAGCTCAATGGTCATTCCTTTGGTGAGCAAAATTATCGCGCCTTCTACCTGTGCCTCCGACATCCTCAAGCTCCTAATACAAGAAGGCCTTACCCCAGCACACTTGACTCCAAGTTACGATGGAGTTGTCCAAGCATTAAAGATGATGGGTGGGCTGAGCCAGTAGTCTCTAGTACAGGCGGACAACTCCCAGCAGTTGAACTCCGCGATCATTTGTCTAGGTCATGTGCGGCGGTCTGATGTAATCAGCGAGGCGACGATGACGGTTTGACACTATCGCCAACAAGTCGAAAGCGTTTTGCTCCGCGATGGCCCACCTAATCTTGGGCTCATAGGCCGTGGTGTTGCGCCGGCAAGCTCAAGAGCCTCTTCGTGGTTGAGAGGCGGAGACCGTTCAGGGCGTCGTCCGGCCCTCTGTGGCCAGGACGTCCAAGGCTTGTTGGACTATTCTCTTGCGTAATGCCTTTTCTTCGTTGGCCGGGAGTTCGGCATCGCCCAATGGATAGACGATGCCCCTGGCCTGAACTATTCGGTTGGAACCCACGGCCTTGGCCACCGGCGTCATGGCGGTTACTTGGGCCACCGGAATCCCCGCCTTTTCCAACTCGGTGCCGATCGCAGCGCCGCTGCGGGTGCTTGTGCCTCAAGTGGACGTAAGGATCACCGCGTCGACCCCCGCTTCCTTGAGCCTGGCCGCCATTTCCCGCCCCATGCGCCGGCTGTTCTCTAATGGATTGCCGTTTCCGGTGGTTGACAGGAATTCTTCGTGTAGCTTTCCTACCCGGCGTTCACGCACCAACTCCCGCAGGACATCTACCGGCACCAGCCTGTGGGGGTCCTGCTCCACGTGGCGGTTGTCGTACCCGCCGTGGGCCACCTCGTATTCCTGGGACGGCAAGGATTCTTGCTGGGCGAAGTTGTAGGCCCCCCATACCCGAGCGAAGGACCTGGGGATTTGGTCGGGATTACCGGTGGGGACCAATCCTCCGTCGGTGACTATAGCGACCGTCGCTTGGGACAAGTCGGTTAGAGCGGGAGGCACCGGGACCGGTTCCGCCGGCTTGGTGGGAACTTCCGAGATAAAGGGCTGGCCCTTGATCTTTGCCAGGAGCATCTCGGCCAATCGGTTCGCCGCCGTTTGCACAACAAATTCGGAGCGCAGCATTCCCTGGGGCAAGTATCCTTCGTCAAACGGGCGTCCCACGGGTTCCTTGTTGGCTAGCTTTGTGCCCAGCCGCGCCATGTTGGCCAGTGTGTCCTGCATCCCGGAAACAGCTGGGCCCGAGTCTACGATGTAAACCTGCTCCCGGTACAGGTCGACGCCCGGGTTTTCCACGGCCATCGCCGTGATGGCTGGCACTCCCAACTGGACTTGAACAACGGCGCACACCTCGCCGGCTGCGGTACCGTAGCGGCCCGCCTGGAAGCACGGCCCTGCAACCAACAAATCGGCCTGCGCGTCCTGAACCGCCTGGCTGACCGTTGCTGCTACTTCCCGCAGATTCTCGGCAGCATAGTTGTCGCCGCAAATGACGGTGGCAACCACCTGGGAGCCGCTCCCCAACAACTGCTCAAGCAGCCGCCCCGGGCCCACCGCTCCGGACTGGGTCCGTGGCGGTAAACCGGCGTTCTCCTCTCCGCCGAGTCCGCCGAAGAACTGGTTTAAGTAGTGGACCACTCGCATGGTGTTGCCCCCTAATAAATGATCGACTGAAGACGTGAGGCTCCCTGATTGTTCGTTACGCCACAGACAATACCGGCCGGAAGCGATTGGAGGGCAGCTAGGTCAGACGCCACCTCGGGGTTCCCGGCAACGATTCGCTGGACTGCTGGGGCCGGCCAGGAAACCTCGGCTCCCTCGCTGATGTTGACCAAAGCGTCCACTCCAGGGATGCTCATCAACGCTGCCGACTCCGCCCGCCGGTCGGGGGCTGTGTCGCTGACCAATATGGCCGTCTTTATCCCCAATTCCTCGCAGAGGCGAGCCGTCTCGAACATGTCCGAGTGGGGGGCGCCACCGGCATACTTAGTTACGATAGCCCCGTCGGCGCCCAGGCTCCACTTGGCTAGCTGTGCCGCCAACATGCTGTTCCGCTCCAACTCCTCCTGCAGGTCCGAAGAAACAGTCGCGATGGCGCCGGCGAAAGTAAGCTCACCAGCCTGGTGCAACCGGTAAAGCTCGCTAA
Source organism: Dehalococcoidia bacterium (assembly GCA_034428715.1). Classification (GTDB taxonomy): domain Bacteria; phylum Chloroflexota; class Dehalococcoidia; order Lucifugimonadales; family UBA3495; genus Io17-Chloro-G2. The sequence goes on from DAOUHE010000210.1 coordinate 17,190, forward strand.
TGATAGGGTGGTTTTGATGGAAGTAAGTCTCCAGGCCGCGGGCGCCCCATGAGTATGAGATCACCACCGCACCATCCAGCCATTCATTGGGGTGCATCAGCACCGGAAGCATGCCCCGGGTGTTGCTGCCGTACACTATGTGCTCATCTCCCTCGGTTCCGTGCTGATGTCCATGGACCTGACCGATGTAGGCGACCCGGGGCAGCCCCTCCCGCCCAGTCTCCACGGGACTCCCCAGGTCCAAAACCCGGGTGGTAGTAGGCTCTTGTCCCAGGCCGGCCTGAGCCAGATAGACGGCGGCTTTGACCGAGGCGACCCTCAAAGCGTTGAGCACGGCATGACGCTCTATTCCTGGATGGGCGTGGGGGACCAGCACCAAATGACTCAGGGAGGAATAGGGAGTAGCCTGAGATGCCAACCCACCCATCTCAAGAACCTTGAACATCCCACCACGCCGGGAAACGTAGCCGTGCTCGCCTCCCGGCTGCCCTCCGTCCAACACCGTGACGGCGGCGCCTTGCAACACATGGGTGGTGCCCCGCCCAACGGCGGCCATCGGACCCAGAATTCCCGGAAAATCCGGTCCCGACCCCGGTTCTTTGGCCCGAGGCTCCAGAATATCGAATACGTAGCCGGCTCGGAACGAGTCCCCAGGCCCGGCGATTTCCAGGTCAACCTCGTCGAGACGCGTGTCTTCTAACAGGTACCGGCGCAACTCCTCGATGTCGACCTGCAGGCCGGTTCCAACCAACTCGGTCCGGCTGCCCGGCGCCATGCTGCTGATGTTGTGTATGGCCATGGTCAAGGACAAAGCAGGTTCTCCAATAAGGGCGTCTAAAAATGAGACGAATGTGGTTGCCTAATTGTGATGGTGAGCGGTTTTGGTGTCAACAACCATGGGCCGCATAAAACGGTAGATAGTCTGGCCGGCACGACGGCCAAAGAATTAAACTAGAGCGCGGAGAAAATTCAACCCGAACTAATTCGACACTGTGAACGTTGGCCCCCTATAATCTTGGAAACTCACCGGAGGTTGATGTATGGCTTCTGTCACGGAGATCGCCGAAGGGGTGTACCGGATCAACGTGGTTTTGCCGGGGAAACGCGTAAACTACAGCCTTTTTCTCATCAACGACGAGGAGCCAACCTTGGTGGAAACCAGTTTCAGCCGTGTTTTTGATGAAGTGAAAGAGGCTGTCGGGAAGGTTCTGGACCCTCGCAAGCTCCGTCATATTGTGGTTCCTCATTTTGAAGCGGACGAATGCGGCGGACTGAATAAATTCCTTTCCATCGCCCCCGGGGCTGTGCCGGTTTGCAGCCCCATCGGAGTCAGCTCGGTCAGCGATTTCACGGAACGGGAGCCAAGAGCAGTAGACGACGGTGAGATTCTGTGCATCGGCTCCAGAAGGCTGCGCTTCATTCTTACCCCTTATGTCCACCTTTGGGACAGCCTGGTGGTCTTAGAAGAAACCCAGGGCGTCCTGTATAGCTCCGACCTTTTTGGCCAGCCCGGTGATGGCCCAGCAGCCACCGACCAAGACCTTTCGGACCAGATGGTTGAGTCCTACCGGCTTAACGGTCTAATGCCCTCAATGAGACATCTTCACTCGGCCTTGGACAAGTTGGACCCCTTCACGAGCGAGGTGATGAATGGGGCACTGGGAATCCAAACGGTGGCGTGCCACCACGGGTCAGTGTTGACCGGCGATTTGAGTCCATATTTTAGGGCGTTAAGGGAAAACGACGTCACGGCTGCGGCGCTAAGCTAGCTGGGTTTACAAGTGGGCGTACATTGCCTTAATTGCCCGGGACGGCTGCTTACAGAAACGTCACCGGAGCTGAGGCTGGTAAGGAGGGAAACGTAACGAAGGTTTAACAAGTTAGTAACACGGTTGTAACACTGCGCGGCGATACTAACATCATCAACACGGTCCGAGAGGGAATTATGGAAATGATAGCAGCCGCCGCAACCTTCATGGGATTGTTCACTCTCTGGGTAGTGTTGCCAAGGACATTTCTCCGCAAGTAGTACTTCCGCCAACTAATCCAAGTTAATTAGTGATCATCCTTCTCGTCAGTCCATGCAATTGAGCATGGACTGATTTGTTTTTTATAATTATAGGCCCGGTAACCACGGCTGACGGGTAACTTTGGGAGCTTATGGCGCCTGGTTGTCATTTTGACGATAGGACCGGTCGAACCCTCGACTTCGCCGCGGGCTCAGACCGGAGCTCCCGCCAGCCCGTTCTACGAATTCACCGGCCGGAATGTCGCCATGGGGTCTGATGCCTGCCAGTCAGCGCTCTGATGTTACAGTGAGATCAAACGGCTCGGGGTGTTGGTGGCTGAAACCACCAGCGAAGAGGCCCGGTGGATGCCAGCCTGCCCCGTGTCTACCGGCTATTGCGGGGCAGGAAGACGGTGAGGCGTACTCGCCTGTGGGTTTGGCAACAACCGTATCCCATGCTGGAACGAGAGAGGATTGACAAGCACCAAAGACCGATACTAAGCTCCAACTACCCTGCTCGGGCCCTTGGGCCGATACGGGGAATCTCGGTTGATATTTAGAGGCATACCAAAGCGTCCTATCCCGAGGGGAATCATTTACATCTGGAAGATCCTAGTCTAGAAGACAAATCAATGAGGGAGGGTCCATGAAATATGACGTTGTTATCGTCGGCGGGGGAGCGGCTGGATCGGTGTTGGCCAGCAGATTGGCTGAAAACGCGAATACTTCCGTTTTGTTGCTGGAAGCCGGGATGGATTACCCTGATCCAGCCAACCTCCCGGACGAAATAAAGTTCGGCAACACAAGTTATGCGGAATCTCCAGACTCGGCACACAACTGGGCCCTGCGGGGAACTATCACCGAGGAGCAAGGAGAGATCCACGTAGCGCAGGGCAAGGTGATAGGAGGAGGGTCGTCCATCAACGGTCAGGCTATGCAGAGGGGGTTACCTGAGGATTTCGACTCCTGGTCGGCTATGGGCAACGATGAATGGTCTTATGACAAGATACTGCCTTTCTTTAGGAAATCTGAGCACGATCTCGACATTCGGGATGACTTTCATGGTACCGACGGACCGATGCCAGTAAGGCGTCGTCAATCAGGTCCATTGTCAGACATCCAAAAGGCCTTCCACGCAGCCTGTTTGGAGGCGGGCTACGGGGGAGTCGAGGATACCAATGGCCCGAACCCCTCGGGCGTTGGGGTGTGGCCCTCGAACAACCTGGACGGCTGGAGGATGAGCGCCGCTATCACCCACCTGAATCCCATGCGCCACCGTCTTAACCTTACAGTGAGGGGAGGGGTTTTCGTCAGGAAGGTGTTGATCAAGGATCTGAAGGCCGCCGGTGTGGAAGTAGAAAGCGGAGGCGAGATTTTCAACGTTGAAGCAGACCGTGTTGTGTTGAGCGCCGGGGCTATCAAGTCGCCCCACCTGCTCATGCTATCGGGAATCGGCCCCAATGACCAACTTCAGCAATCCGGGATACCTCTGGTTCATGAGCTTCCCGGAGTGGGACAGAACCTGTTTAACCACCTGAGCGCCCAGGTTACCTTTAAAGTCAAAGACGGAATGACCCTCGCTGCTGATGCCGATGCGGCGCGCTTTGCTTTACACTACACCTCCCAAGGGTCAAGCGAACTCAATGATATGTTGCTGAGGACCACCCCAATGGTAGACGAACGGCCGGAGCGCGTCCCAGGTTTTCGGACCAAGTACCTGAACGGTGAAGTTCTCCCTGACCGGGTGGCGCGAATCTCGTGCACTCTCGGGTTGCCCGACGGCTCAGGATACGTCAGGCTTGCGTCTGCCGATCCCTCAGTTCAGCTGGCCTTTAACTACCGTTATCTCCAGCATCCAAACGACATTCGTCGGGTGCGGGAAGGCGTGCGGATGGCGATTGGATTCCTTGAATCCAACGCGTATAAAGACGTGGCCGATTACCGGATCCAGCCGACGGATGACATTCTGGCCGACGACGACACTTTGGACCTCTATATACGCCAAACCGTTGGAACAGCCAGGCACGTGTCCGGGACTTGTAAGATGGGACCTGATTCAGACCCAATGGCGGTTGTTGGTCAATACTGCAGCGCCAAGGGAGTAAAGGGGTTGTCGGCGGTCGATGCGTCGGTGATGCCGCGGGTTACAAGGTCAGGTGGTAGCCATGCAACGGTTGTCATGATAGGGGAACGTGCCGTCGACTGGATTGCGTCGGCTTAACCCCGCCTTACCGCTGTCCGAAATCTATGGTCTAAGACGGAGGGTTCGTAACGACTGCTTCATCATATTAAGCTTGGCCGTCGCTTCCCAGATAGTCGGCCATGGCAAGAGCGCCGGGAATCGAGTCACTGGGATGACCACCCACACCGATATCGTTGTAGTCCAGATACCGCACCATCACTGAATTGGCAAAACCAGCCATATCCGGTGAGCTGTTATCCTTGGCGCCCAATATGCGGAATTGCCAAGTGCTCGTGACGGTTCTGACCAGCTGAGTAGCAATCTTGGCTGGCTAGAAGTCTGGCCGGAAACCTCGATTCCCCCCAGGTCGGCGTTTTCTTAACGTCGATTATCGATGGCATAGTGGGTGTTGCAACGTATTACATGCACCACCATGTTCTATGTGAGCGGAGTCTTCTTTCCCCTGGACCACG
>DAOUHE010000211.1:0-2818 GCA_034428715.1 Dehalococcoidia bacterium
GGCCGCGTTGTGACGTGCTACGGGTACCTCAAGGGCATAGACAGCGTGAAGACCCCCAGGCCGGCGCTCTGGTGTCGCTGGGCGCGTGTTGATAACCAACCAAGACGGCGGGATGGAAGGTTTGCCGCCAGGCCACCCCGAGTCAGAAGGCGTGTCGCAGTCCAGGACGATGGCAACGAAGGCGTTGGGTGGCTGGAGTTCAAGTTTCGGGAAGTTGGCATAGGCGTACTCGCTATCGAAGCGCCCGATGATGTGGGAGTCCTCGTTAGCACAGAACGGGTAGGGGTGAACGGCTTTTATGCCTGAGAGAATTGCAAAACTCCCGTGCCGGCCCCACGGCCCGGATTTGGGATGCAAACGTTACGGATTACGGAATCGGGGAATCGCCTGAAATGGCTTTGTTTCAATTGATAGCTTAATATCAAAAGTCGGCGTTCTGTTCCAAAAGTGCGATTACTCTAGCCGCTTCAACTGGTACATCTTGCATTCTGAACTTTTTGAAACGCACCCTTTTGTCGCAATGCCAGTGGGGTCTGGGAATCCCAACTGGGCGTTGACTGCACAGATGTCAAAGGTTTCCCAATAGTTGGGATCACCGGGAGACCATGCCCCACCAAAAATTCCTGTACACAGAGTAACTACAGTGGCAGGGTAGGAGTTGACCATTTTGTCTGCCATAAACGGGTCCGCGTATTTTGGAATCCAAATATAAGTCGGCGTTGAATCTGTGCGGCGTACAACCGCCGTCGGGTTTCCCCGATTTGGCGTTGTCGCTGTTGGCGAGGCTTCCGGCCCGCAGGCCAGGGCCTCCAGGACAATCAGCGTCACAGCAAGGATGATCAGGACTCTGAGCATGAAACACTCCCCGGGTTTTACCTATCCTCACAGAACATAGCCGGCGTATACGGCGGAAGACCCTTCCCCTCAGCAAAAGCGTCTACATCCCTAAATATTTCAGCGATGCCCCGGGCAAGCCATCCAAGCCGCTGATCGTCCACATGGACCTCAAGGAGGTTCATATCTCCGTCAACAACCGCCAGCCCTTCACATAGGGCGTCCCACTCCGCCACGGAAGGCTCATGGACACCATCGGCAGCCGCCCAGTCTGTGCTCCTCCTCGTCACGGGTGAGGATGCCGTCGCTCATCGCGTGGGCGACTCCCTGCCGGAAGCCCTCCTCGAGGGCGCGGTCGATGTCTTCCCCGGTGGCGCGGGAGCGCTGGGCGATGGCCCCAAGGGTCTGCCGGAGGGTTGCTTCGTTGAAGCTGTGGGCGGCGGCCTGGGCGGCGAGTTGGGTCATCTCCTGGATGCCCGTGGTGTGGAGGTCACGGCACGGGCGGTGCTGAGTCTGGAGGAACCCCGCGGGCTGGCCGCAGTAACGGCAGGTGCCGCTCAGGGACTGAAGTAATCTATGGAGAGGCATTTATCTCCTGTTAAACCATCTCCCATTCATAGTCGTCACAAACTAACAACGGGTTGCTGAAAGCCCCGTGGTGCCCAGCGAAGAACCTGACCACCCCTTTTCTGGGTTCCATTCCGGGTGCCTGGAGTCTCCAGCACAAGAAAGCAAAGTGAGCACCGGTGTAGAAAACCTCTATGGGCACTCCTACCATGGGGATTTCGGCGACTGGCAAGGGGGCTTCGGTTCTGAATATTGGACCATATCTGCCAGCCAATCTTGTATTAGACCCATTCCAGCACAACTGATTCCAAACAACTGGCCAGTCACGTGGGTCGCCCGAACGCACTGTACGGAGCCCTACCGTTTCAAAGGACTCGGGGAGCAAGCCAACTGGGATTTCCCCCCGGCTAATTTTCATCTTTGCTTCCCGGTCGTCGGGATGTAGCCCGAGTTCTATCAATGCCGATTCAGCGGGGGTGTTAGCGGTGTTTTGAACCCCGACATGGATTCGGATTTCTATCCCTTCGTGGAGATGGCAATCGGTGTCTGTGATGTTGGTGTCCCATTGGTGGGTGAAACCGAATACCAACCTCAAGTCAGGGCCAAAGTGTCGATCCCTCACCATGTTGATCTCGTAGTGCTCCATCGGTTCCGACTTGAAAAGAGCCCGTCTGTAGTACCTTTTATCCCTGGCTTGGCAAACATCCCCAAAACCGGCGGCAACTTCTACGATGAAGACCAGCCGGTCATCGGATCCGTGAGAGACCTCTACGACCTGAAATAGGTCAGGGGATGGCTTTGGTTGAATATTGCTTGTTATCGGATTTTCTATGGTTTCTTTGTCAATTTCCCCTCGAGTGAAACCAACTTGGGCACCACCGGGGACTGGAGAGCCACCGGTGTCGTCAGGACTGATGGACTCGGGCACTCCGTACACCAGAACTCCGCCATCGGAGTTGAGGAAAGCTGAGACGTCTTTACTGATGTCTTCCGCCCTTTTCTGTTTGTCTATCCCACCACCGCCACCCCGACCTGGCGGAAGCAAACTTCTTTGCTCCTTGTAATCCAAGTGTAGGTCTTCAGGCGTCTGGTCTTGGAGCATTCTCCCAATCTCGTTGCTCCACCAATCGGCCGTGTGGAATTGCGCCATACCGTGTCCTCCAAGGTAGCTGCCTAGTACTCAGTCAACCGTGAAATCAGAAGGGTAAAGGCGGTGAAGTTTGGTCCGGGCGTCCTGGGTGTTGAACCTCCATTGGATGGTGGCTTGGGCGGCGTTGCGTTCCTTAACCAGAGCCTGGACTTCCCGCCGGAGCGCCTCCTCGTGGGGTAGTCGCTGCTTTAAACAGGAACGGGATAGCACGCTGAACTCGATTTCCGCCATGTTCAACCAGCTTCCGTGCTTGGGGGTGTAGTGGAA
>DAOUHE010000212.1:0-10144 GCA_034428715.1 Dehalococcoidia bacterium
TTCCACTACACCCCCAAGCACGGAAGCTGGTTGAACATGGCGGAAATCGAGTTCAGCGTGCTATCCCGTTCCTGTTTAAAGCAGCGACTACCCCACGAGGAGGCGCTCCGGCGGGAAGTCCAGGCTCTGCTTAAGGAACGCAACGCCGCCCAAGCCACCATCCAATGGAGGTTCAACACCCAGGACGCCCGGACCAAACTTCACCGCCTTTACCCTTCTGATTTCACGGTTGACTGAGTACTAGATTGTCGCACCGGATGGGGTAAAATAGCGCTGCTAAAAAGAGCAACATTACGAACGACTGGAGGGGATAATGCCAGGTTTGAGTCCTTTAGCAACTTCGGTGGGCGAATTGCTTAAGCAACGGGGTGAAACCATCGGGATAACCGAGTCGTCTTGCGGCGGGCTGATCTCAGCGGCCCTGGTCTCCATTCCCGGAGCGTCGGCCTATTATCGGGGCGGGGTAGTCTCGTATACCCGGGTTGCCCACAAGGCGTTGCTGGGAGTGCCGGACAGCGCAATGGAGGGAATAAGGGCTAGCTCGGAGCCTTACGCCAAGCTCAACTCCCGAACCGTGCGGGCAGCCATGGAAACCACCTGGGCGTTGAGCGAGACCGGCGCCAGCGGTCCCACCGGCAACCGGTATGGTGATTCGGCCGGCCATGCCTGTTTCGCCGTCGCAGGACCGGTGGAGAAATCCCTCACGGTGGAAACGGGCAGCGACGATCGCGAAGCCAACATGTGGGTCTTCACCCAGGCTGCTCTGGGATTGCTGGAGCAATGCATCAAAGAAGCGAGGTGACGAAAATCAGCGTTTTCCCACCGGACCCATCCCGCACCGAATCGTCACCTGGGAGCTAACCTCATGCCAAAAACAGAAGAAAAGCTTGCCGCGATGGGCCACCAGTTGCCCCCGCCTCCGGAGCCAGTGGGCAACTACCTGGCGGCCAGCCGCAGCGGAAACATCATGTGGATGGCCGGAGTCGGCTCGCGGCGGGACGACGGGACCAGGATCACCGGCAAGCTGGGCGCCGGCCTGACTGTTGATCAGGGGTATGAGGCGGCCCGCTGGTGCGCGTTGAACCTGCTGGCCCGAATGAAGGCGGAACTCGGAGACCTGGACAAGGTCACCCGCGTCTTAAAGGTGGTGGGTTTCGTTAACAGCGCGCCTGATTTTGGGGAGCAGGCGAGGGTGGTCGACGGTGCGTCGGACCTTTTCGTGGAGCTATTCGGGGAGACCGGGCGCCACAGCCGGTCAGCGCCCGGCATGGCCGCTCTGCCCGGCGGCACGGCCGTGATAGTTGAATGCGTGGTGGAGGTGGCCGAAGGGTAATGGGATGATATCGGGAGCATTGACGGCTCTCGCAACCTGTTGAACCAATTGGCTCATTGGCCTGGGATTGGCTAAAGGGCCAATTGGTTCCTCATGACCAGATCATTGGATTGTCGGTTGGCCCGGTCAGTTACACCTTCCCGTAACGGTTGTAGAACCGCACGGCGTTATCCCAGAACAGCTTCGTCTTGGCGCTTTCCGGGATGCCGGTCCAGGCCATCACTGTCTCCACCGAGATTGGGAACCAGCTTTCGACGTGGGGATAGTCCGACGCGTACATCAGGATGTCCTCGCCCAGTTGGTCGATGACGCTCTGGGTCACCGCTTCTCCCTCGGACATCTCAATACTCTGGAAATAGCGTCCGCTGAGGACATAGTCCGTTGGCAACTGCTTCAGCTCCGGCAGGGCAGTGGGGATGGAGTGGACGTGCTCGTCCAGGCGCTTGATCCAGAAGGGCAGCCAGCCATGTCCGGCCTCCAGCACGCCCAGTCTCAGATCGGGATACCGGTCCAAGACCCCGCCCCCGATCACCGAGGCCATGTTACGCATGCCGCACCAGGGGTGGGCCGCCGAGCGCTGCAGCCAGAGGTTGTCCCAGGTATCCAGGCCACCGGGCGCGTAGGGCGGCGCCACCGTGAATGTATGTAACACCACCGAAAGGTCGTATTCGGCGGCGGCGGCATAGATGGGCTCCAGGTCTGGATGATCCAGCGGCTTGCCGTAGGGAGCGTAAACGAAGATGCCCATGGGCCATGACGATATGCCCCACTGGTTTATCTCGGAGACGGCCGCTTCAGAGTCCCGGCCCGAACATAGGATCACGCCGGTGAGCCGGTCTTTGAACGGGCTACAGAAGTCTTCCATCCACCGATGGTAGGCCGAATACATGGAGTTTTCGATGGCCAAGTCCGGCTGCGATGTCCAAACGCCGAACCAACCCGATGGCAGAAGCAGATTCACGTCCACCCCTTCCAGGTCCATGTCCTTGATCCGTTCCGCGGGATCATCCTCTATCCGGGGGCGGGGAGCCTGCTTGTGCTGGGAGGTGAATCCCGTCATGTATTCGCCGGGTTTGGACTCCCGGGCCTCGGCGTCACCCATGCGCCGGGTATATTTTCGGGTATTGAAGTTATAGGTGGTGTGGCCCGTCCGGTTGCTATTGGCTTTAAACTCGTCAAAGGGCTTCAAGCGCTCCAATTCCGCGGCAGACATATATTGGGCCAATATGTCCGCCTGGGGCCCAACGTGGGTATCCGAATCGAAGATCTTGTATCCGTTTTTAGCCATGTCTCATCCTCACTTGATTAAATCACAGAGTAATTCGGGGGAAGATCACGAAGAAGCGCGGCCCGTGGACTGCTGGTATTTTTCCAGGGAACCCTGGGAAAGGTATTTCTCTTCCAGCTCGCGCTGCTTGGCCACCTGCGCGCCGCCGATCTTTAACGCGCCGCTCAGGTATGGGTTTTCCTTATGCTGCTCCTGGAAGTCTGTCCAGGCACTGGCGCCGCGTTCCATGTAATCTTTGATGAAATCATAGAGCGCGACGTACGTGAAAGCATGGGTGGGCTGGGGCATCCACGCTAGATTTATGCCAAACGCCAACAACTCATCATTGGTAAGGGCCGGCCGCATATAGCCTTGCATGATGGAGAACGGCCCATCCACCACTTCCCGGGCTCTCTTCACTTCCTCCACCGAACGCGGCGCCGTTAGCTGCACCCAGTCGACCTCGGCCACCTCTTTGTAGGCCTTCATCCGCACCAGGGATTCTTCAAAACCGCCGTTGGCGGCCTCGGCCACGTAGCACTGGGCCATGACCACGAAATTGGGGTCCAGGTCCCGCTTGCAATCGACCGCCGCGCGATACCTGGTCAACACCACCTCCAGCGATTGTACTTCCATGCCAGCCGTGCCGGTGCCCCGTTTTCCTTCAATGGGCTGATCGTCGATACGGACGCCGGCTATTCCCTCGCGGATGCAGTCCTCGATCATCCGCCGGACCGCCATGATGCCGCCGTGGCCGGTGTCGCCATCCAAGATCACCGGAAACTTTACCGACCGGGCAATCCACCCGGCGATCTGAACGCACTCGTTCAGCGTCGCCGTGCCCACGTCCTCCATTCCGGTATAGGAGCCTACCACACCGCTGGTGCCGACGAATCCGGCTTCGGCCCCGGCAGCCTCCATCACCCGGGCCAAAGAGGCGCTGGGGGGATGCAACACCGTGGTCATTTGGCCCTGCCGGTGGATCAGCTCTTGGAGCCGCGCCGTCGCTTCTTGAAAAGGCATTTACGAAACACTCCCTTAAGCCATATAGCAGTAATCGACTAAGCCTGGCATAGGCTCCTAGACTCGACGGTGGGCCGGCCTCCGGGGCTAAATCCCCCTTAATCCCCCTTTGCGAAGGGGGAGATTTGACCCTCCATTCGCAAAGGGGGATATTTGGCCCTCCTTCCGCAATGGGGAAAATCTGTCTCTCCTTTCGCAAAAGGGGGGTTGGGGGGATTTCTACTCTCGCCTGGATGCTCACGATATTTACAAACCAGCGCAAGTTTCGGCATTTGAGTTCGGTTGCTGGTCCGCCCTGCGGCCTGGATATCGTAATGAAGGACATAGAATTCGTCAATCGCTGTCAAGCCAGCGACACGGTGCGCGCGTCTTCACCAAAGTTCTTGGCTGGCCAGACGGGCCCCTTCGGCCAGGGATTGAAACTTGGCCCAAGCTATCTTGGGGTGGCCCACTCTAGTGCCCAAGCCGCAGTCCGTCCCGGCGATGACGTTTTCCCGGCCCACCAGGCGGGTGTATTTCAGTAGACGCTCGGCGACCAACTCCGGGTGTTCAATGAAATCCCTGGCATGGCCGACAACACCAGGGATCAAAATCTTGCCGTCGGGCAGCTTCACGTCCTGCCAAACATTCCACTCGTGGTCGTGGCGGGGGTTGGAAGCCTAGATGGAGTAGGCCTCCGCGCGAACCTTCAGTACCAGGTCGATGATATCCCTGAGGGGGATGTCGAATAGGTGTGGTCCGTGATAGCTGCCCCAGCACATGTGGAACCGTATCTTCTCTTGGGGGATCTCCCGCAGAGCATGATTCAGGGCTTCAATGCGAAGCTCGGCGAATTTGCGGTATTCCGGCACGTCCATGTCGCCGTGTATCTGCCAGGCGTCTCCCAAGTCTGGGTCGTCTATCTGCAGAAGGAATCCGGCGCCAACGATGGCCTTGTATTCCTTGTGCATCACGTCGGCGATGGCGTTCAGAAATGCTTCGTCACTGGCATAATGTTCGTTCCTCAACCAATGCTCTATGGTTCCCGGCGCCACGGAGGGCAAAAATGTCTCGACCGGGCTCGCGCCTTGCAATGCCGCGTTGAAGTTGTCGATGTCTGCTTGAATGGCAGCCTGGCCGGTGTAGGAAAGGGGGCCGGAGCAAAATATGGGGTCGAAGCCAGCACCCACCTGAACCCGGCTGGCAAAATATTCGGGGAACTCCCGTTGGTCCCGGCCCGAGATCGCTTGAGCGGGCCGCGCTTCGGGGCTCATTTCCCGCTTTTCCAGGCCGCCGATACGCTCCCGCGCGTAGTCCGTAAAGCTGGGTTTGGACAATTCACCATCGTTCACGATATCCAACCCCGACTCGATCTGCGGCCGAACAACATCGGCCACTCCAGATCTCAACCGCCGGGACAAGTCTCCTTCATCGTAGGGCTGTCTCGTGCCTTTGGCGACCACGATCTCGCGAAGGCCCTCGGGCCGGGGCAGGCTGCCCGCGTGGGTGGTGAGTATCCGCTCTGTGCTTCGCTTCATGATTCCCCCCTGATCCTGCCGGCCTAATGCCGGGAATTCCCCAAGAGATCATCCCCACACCAGGAGGGCGGTTTCAACGATCAACTCCAGCTTCCGCCGCTGCTGGTCCCAGGTCAACATGTTGCCGGGAGCGGTGGAGGCAAACCCGCATTGGGACGTTGCAGTATCTCCACCAAATCCCGCACCAGATCGCCCCGGGTGGGGTAGAAACGGCCGGTCAACCGAGGTTTGTACCAACCGGCGGCCCGCTGGGTAGCGCCGGGCATGGTTATCTTGAAAGGCCCGGTGGCGTACTCCTTAAGGAATCCGGATTCGTGGGCGGTCATTCGCCGAATCTGGCGCAGTTTGGCCCCAACCACCTGCTCCCCGAACCCGATCTCCTTGGCGGTGGCGTCGGCCAGATCCCCGTGTTCGCCGCTCCACCTGGGCTGATAGACCGCTTCGGGATCGGTGACAATGCCTTCCACGGCATCGGCGTAACCCGCGGCCCACCAACTCCGGCGGTATTCTCCATCGGTAACCACGTCTATGCCGGTTTGGCGCTGCATCTCCAGCGCTCCAAGGATGGCCTTATCTTCGATCTCCCGGAGCCGCTCCAAGGTGATGCGCCCCTGGTTTTCGTCTGTCCTTGCTTGCAAAACTTCCGGAGGCCTCAAAAGGCTCCCCACGTGTTCGGCCCGGTAAATATCTGCCATGTTGAGCGTCCCTTTCAAAAGGCTTGCTAGAGCCTACCCAATCGATTTTCCCAAGTCAACATGGTATTTTGATATTACTCGCAGCCGAACCGTACCATTTCGGCAAAATCAGATTTGGAGGACCATTGAGCCAGCCACGGTTGTATAGGGAACTGGCCTACCTCTGGCCCATCATCAGCCCTCCCGCTGAATACCGGGAGGAGGCGGAGGTCTGGCGGCAGGCCATTGGAGATAATCTGGGCGAAGGACGCCACCGGTTGTTGGAGTTGGGCGTGGGCGGCGGCCACAACCTTTCCCATTTGACTCAAGAATTCGAGGCTACGGCCGTAGACCTCTCACCCGAGATGCTGGAGCTATCACGGGCGCTCAACCCCGGAGTGGAACATCATCTGGGCGACATGCGGACCCTGCAGCTGGACGAGACCTTCGACGCCGTGCTCATCCACGACGCCATTTCCTACATGCTGACCGAGGACGACCTGGCGGCCACCTTTGAAACGGCCAAGCGCCACCTGAGGCCCGGTGGCCTCCTTATCATCGCCCCCGAGTGGGTGCGGGAGAACTTTCGGGCGCCAATGGTGCTTCACTGGGTGAGAGAACACGGCGATATCCAGGTGACCGTCCAGGAATACCTTCACGACCCCGACACCAGCGACACGATAATAGAGTCGGTATACACCTATACCATCGTGGAAGACGGTCAAGAGCGGGTAGAGCAAGACACCCACATCACCGGTTTGTTCCCAATGGCCACGTGGACCCGGCTGCTGCAGGAAGCGGGATTCCAGGCGGAGACAGTGAGGCTTCCGGATAACGAGGGAGGGTACGGCGGTTTTTTGTTCGTGGCGGTACTAGGCTAGCACTGTTGCCAGACCGATTTGGTGTTTTGGCGAGGGTACCACCCATATCCCAGCCTTCCCCCTTCGTAAGGGGGAAGGGGCAAATTTCTCTCCCCTTTACGAAGGGGGAGATTAAGAGGGGGTAAACCGTTATCTACCAGCCTGGTACCGCCGGAGCAGGAACGTAAAGTTGAGCCGCCCTAGAACCCTTGGCCGGCGCAGAGATCAACCCGGCTGGTTGGATTGAATGCGCCTCAGCATCCAGTTCACCGCAGCTGCGTCCTGGTTGGGCGAAACTGAATCCAGGTAATGGTGCAGGTCCTCCTTGGCCTGTTCCCAGTGCTCCAACTCAAAGTGCAGCAACCCCCGGTCGCGGCGTTCCTTGCCCTCGGAAGGCAACAGGGCCACCAGCAGATCCATTATTCTGAACGCCCGGTGATGGTCCGCCACGTTGAGGTAAATGCCTTTAAGGTTCCTGAGGATCCGGGCCACGAAATCCTTATTCCCCACAGGGGTCAAAAAGGCCGGGTCCCAGGCGAACCTCGCCCCAGTTACATCCTTCAATCGCTGGGCGCATTCGTCAACCGATAACAAGATGCCACGGTTAAAGGGGTCCAGGAATAGATCACCCTCGTCCTGGTGCCTCAACAAAAAGTGTCCGGGCATGCCGATACCAACCAGAGGGATGCCGATCCGTTTCCCCACCTCGCCGCATAGCAAGGATAGGGTAATGGGTATCCCCGATCTGCGGCTCAATACCTGGTTCAGGTAGCTATTATCCGGATTGTAATAATCTTCCTGATTTCCGGTGAAGCCGACCTCGTCAAAAAGATATTCCGCCAGGGTGTTTAGCAAAAAAAGACTGTCCTGCGCGTCTCCCAGGCGGCGGGATGCCCCGGCGGCCAGCGAGTCCAGCAATCGCACTTGCACGTCTATATCCAAATCAGGATATTCGGTGGCCGCTACCAGAAAAGCCGCCCGGCAGACGTCTATTTCTTCATCGGGCATTTGAGCCAGATTTGCGAATTGCTTCAATACAGACTGAGCTTCAATCATGATCAACTTTCCCAGTTGCCGGCGGCCCGTTGCCAGCCGTTTAGCCCGGAACTACCATCAGAATAACCTAGACCCTGCCTGGCCGCCAAGCGTGGTATCCTGGGCGGGATGGGTTTGAGCGCCTCATAACGCTAGATACCGGTCAGTGGCCAGATTCGGCAGAAGCTTATTGACTATTTCTTAAAATCTGAGCTAATGCAGCCTTATCACTAGTTACCATAAGGCATGGAGGGGTTAATGTCATCCGATATCAAGATGGAGACCAGCGCGAGCTATGAAACGGCAGGGGTGCGGTTCAATCTCAGTATAAACACTCCCCAAGGGCAAGAACCGGCGAAACTAAGCATAACAGTGGATGATCTGGCCACCGGGCAACGGTTGGCGTTCAACCACCAGGCGTGCCCGGCGGTGCACGATTTCACCCGGGGTTTTTCACGCTGGCTGGGCACCAAGGGATTTAGAGCCACCCGCAACGAAGCTGAGATCGTGGCCGAGGCCCGCGCCGAGATGACTCCGGTCGAACTGACCCAGGGTTTCCACGACGCCCTGGACATGATCGGCCAGAAGTTCTCAACCTACTTGGGCCCCATCGCCGGCCCCAACGTGGGCCGTTATTCCGACGTTGTCTATAAGAAGGAAGACGGCGTGGCTTGGCTCACGCTGAACCGGCCGGAGACCTATAACGCCAAGCGTGGCATAACCATGGACGAGATGGCCGACACCCTGATGGACGCGGCGGGCGACTCAAGCATCCGCGTGGTAGTGATCTCCGGGGCGGGCCCCAACGGCTTTTGCACCGGCAACGACCAGAGCTACGACCCCGAGTTGGAGAAATCGGATTACCGGGGAGAGGCCGAGGTGCGTTATAGCCAGGTGGTCCAGCAGATGCCCCAGCCGGTGATCGCGGCGGTGGACGGTTTCGCCATCGGCTCCGGCAATATCCTGGCCTACACCTGCGATTTCACCATAGCCACCACTCGGTCCCGGTTCGGACAGACGGGACCCCGGGTGGGCAGCCCGGCCAACGGCCACGGCGTCGCCATGCTGGCGGCCAGGGTTGGCCAGAAGCGGGCCCGGGAGATCTGGATGCTCTGCCGCCAGTACACCGCCCAACAAGCCTACGACATGGGCCTGGTCAACGTGGTAGTGGCGCCGGACCAGCTTTGGACCGAGGTGGACCGGTGGATCGCCGACATCAAAAACGTCAGCCCGGTGATCCTCCAGATGCAGAAGATGTCCTTCAACCGCCACGACCACTTCCAGGAGCCGGAAACGGCGCCGATGCAGGAATACATGCCGGATTACCAAACAACCGAGGAAGCCCAGGAGCGCCGTTTAGCCTTCATAGAGCGGCGGAGGATAGACCCCTCAAAAAACGTGCCTTACGTGAAGATTCCCATCGGGTAGGGAGATTGCCGTCAATCTCCCTACCATCTGCCATGTCCCAACTTTGAGTTCCCACGACGGTGGCAGCGAAATTGAATGGCGGTCAAAAACCATACCGTTCACAGGCTCGCCGGAGCCTTCGTTCAGGCCCATAGGTGCCCGGTGTGAGTAATGGTCCGGTCAAATTTTCAGATGCCCCCGGCCCAATCAGGGAGGAGAACCGGTTTCCACCGTCTTGAAGTCGGAGCAGATTATGCCAAACTCCGGCGTGGTCAAGGTGGCAAATACTGCCGCGATTCCTACGGCCGGGACGCTCGGCTGAGAGACGCTGGTATTGATGGCCGGTTCGGTGACGCCCAAGGGTTGGTTGTCAATTAGCTCGATGACGTCACCCTGGGCAACGGCCCATAGGTCGGCGCTAACTGCAACCGAGGTGCCTACAGTTACATCTATGGTTAGGATTTGAGTCCCAGAGTCGTAGCTGGGATCGAGAGTCAGAGTGCAATCAGGAAAGCCGTCACCAATGACCGTGATAGAACTGGCTCCGGTGTTTGAGATATAGACGCGATCAAGATCTGTATTGATAGCGCGGCGGACCTGGGGCCTGGTACCCAATTCTAGCGGTATCGTGTCGATCACAGAGTTGTCGTTTCCGTCTATGATCGTTATGGCTTCCTGACCAAGATCGCGGCAGGTTACGTATATACGGTTTGTCGTGGAGTTAGCCCGGATCGCTTGAGGTCCATTGCACACGGTTATGCCGGTGACCAGGGTGCTTCCGGTGGTATCGATAACCGATACGGTATTTCCTCCTTGGTTGGCCACGTAAATACGGTTAGTCGCTGAGACCCGCTGCATGGCAGCGGGCCCGGTTCCCACGTTTATCGTGGTGAAAAGGGAGTCCGTTGTGGTAGCCCCATCGATGACCGACACTGTATTACTGCCTTGATTTGACACATAAACCCGGTTGGTCGAGGGGTCCACCTGAATCGCATTAGGCGATGTACCCACGGTCACAGTAGTAATGA
>DAOUHE010000213.1:0-9738 GCA_034428715.1 Dehalococcoidia bacterium
GAGAACCGACCGGTGGAACAACGCCGTCTACATCTGCCTGAGATGCGCCACGGTGAACCGGGCGCGGCCCAAGCGCCGGAAAGCCCAGACCTTCTGACGGGGAGAAGAACGCCATGACAACCCTGCGAGTGCCGTCCCTAACGATAGACCCGCTGCAGCGAGCTGCGGCCGAAGCGCCGGAGGGGCCGATTCTGGCCCTAGAAGTCTGGCCGGAAAGCCATTGGCCGGGTTTTGCGCTACGCAAAGCAGACGTATTCCAGTGTGATATGGCATGGTAGTCCGCGTAATCAGTTGCAACACCCACTATTTCATCGATAATCGACGTTAAGAAAACGACGGCTTGGGGAGAATCGGGGTTTCCGGCCAGACTTCTAGCATACAGAGAAACGGACTGCCGACGCCGCTCTGATTAGTCGCCAGAGGAGCCATACCCTCTGCTTCTATAAATCGCCAGATGACGGAAGGCGAACTGCTACAGGGCTAACTTCCCGAGCCTATGGGGAATGTTAGATCGGGCGGTGTAACCGTGTAGCCCAGTTGTATATTAACGAAGTATTACTTGATCAACCCGGATCTCCCCGGCCCCAGACCGTTGAAGGCAAGCTCAATACTCGATTATCGCCCGGCCGAGAATATCTCCCGATTTAAGCGCATCACAGGCATCGTTGATCTCGTCAAGGCGGTAGCGGCGGGTCACCAGTTTGTCCAGGGGGAATTTCCCTTCCCGGTGCCATCTAAGGAACATGGGGAAGTCTTTATCCGGATAGGTCGCTCCCAAACTGCCCCGGTATTGGCGCTGGTGGGATACGAACAGCCTGGAATCTATGGTGATGTCCCATCCGGGCAGGCCGATCAGGATGGCCATGCCGCCATGGTTGTCGGCGCCGGGCCCGCCGCCACGGGTGGACGGCAGAATCTGCTCGTTGGTCACCTTTAGCCCAATGGCGTCCAGGGCGTAATCCACACCGCCGTTGGTGATCTCCTGGATGGCTTCAACCGGGTCGGTCCGGGAGGCATTGACCACGTGGGTTGCGCCGAACTCTTTGGCAAACTCCAGTTTGTCGTCCTTCAGGTCAACGGCGATTATCGGGTAGGCTTCCAATATCGACGCCATGCCCACGGCCGACAGGCCCACGCCGCCGACGCCAAAAACCGCAACCGAGTCCCCCGGCCGCACCTTGGCGGTGTTCAATATCGCGCCGGCGCCAGTGAGCACCGCGCACCCCACCAGGCAACTGACGTCGGTGGGGTCGTCGTCGGATATCGGAATCACGTATTCCCCGCTGAGCAGGACATCTTCTCCCCAGGTGTACACGTTTCCATGCACCGGTTCTTCCCGGTAGGTAACCCCCGTTGGAGACGGGGCCGCCCGGCCCCGGACGGGAGTCCTAGGGACCCAGGTCACGATGGCGTGGTCTCCCTCTTTGACGTGGGTCACCCCGCGGCCAACCCCGGTGACGATGCCCGCTCCCTCGTGACCCAAGACCATAGGGCGGGGCATATTGGCATTCTCCATATTATGAAGCTGAGAATGGCAGATGCCGCTGGAAATCAGCTTGATCGACACCTGGCCAGGCTCGGGATCGGGAACCTCCAATTCCACCAATTCCAGCGGTGCCTTTGGCGTGGTTTGGATGGCCGCTTTGGTCTTCATGTTCCCTCCGTAAACTTTAGATGCCGTCTAAGCCCCACTTTCGCAAAGGGGGATTGGGGGGATTTCCGTTCCCCACCAGGCGTCCCTAAAACCCAGCGGTGAACCTGCCAAATTTCTCTTCCCACCGGGCCGCAAGGGATAATTCTTCCTGCCGGAACCGGTAGCCTTCGGAATCTTCACCTTGGTATTGGTCCCGGTACCAATCGACGGTGGACTGGATCCACTCTTCCACCGGAGTAGTGACGATGCCAAAGGCTAGATTGGCTTTGGAGAGATCGTGGATGTTGTTGACCGGACGGCTCATGGGTGGCGCGTAGGACTTCAGGGAATCTTGCTTGCGGATCACCTCTCTGGGAACATGGGCGATCTTGCACTCTTGGCCGGCTGCCTTCCAGATCAGGTTCGCCCAACGCCGAAGGTTCATGATCTCGGGCATGGCCACGTAGTAGGTTTGGCCCAAGGTTTTTGGGGCGTCCAGGATCCTGAGGAAATTCGCCGCGGCGTCGGCGGAATACAGCGTGCGGTATGCTCCAAGAGCGTCCGGCGGTATCATGACGCCCCCTCCGTCCAAAGCCCGCTGCACCCACCACCACATCCTTCCAGTGGGGTCGTCGTTGCCCATGACGGCTGGGACCCGGACAATCGTGTAGGGCAGGCCGGCGTTCTCATCCAGCCATTTTTCGCAGTGGCGTTTGCCCACGGCGTAAGGGTCCTCTCCTGGAGGATAACTGTAATCGATCTTCGACCAGTCCACATCGGTTTCGTCGTACGGGCAGTGGTTGGAGAAATCGACCGCGCCTTCCAGATACACCGACCCGGTGCTGACCATCAGATAACGCCCTACGTTCCCGCGAAACGCCGCCATGGCCGATTCCACGTCCTCTTTCTTGAAGGCTTGGGTGTCGATGACCACGTCGTATGGCTTGCTTTTGAGTTTGGTCTCGAAATCCTCACGGTTTTCCCGGTCTCCTCGGATATGCTCTACTCTGTCCCACCATTCCGGCCTGGATTTCCCTCTGGAAAATACCGTCACCTCGTCGCCCCGGTCCAGCAGCAGTTGCACCGTGATCCTACCCATGTATCCCGTGCCGCCGATGATCAGAATATTCACTGCGCCTCTATATTGACCGCCCGTCTAAAGGTTAGTTTCCTAGCCGGTTATCCACCCGGGGAACAACCGTATTATGATAGCTTCTGTCAATCGACAATAAAAGTTAGGATTTGTAACCAGACCGATCAAAGGAGAATACCATTCATGGACGGAAAAACCATCGGCCTAGCCATAGGTGGAAACAAAGTCACTGATGTTCAGACAGCCGTAAAGCGGGCCGAGCAGGCAGGAATCCAGGCGGTCTGGATGACCACCGGCGGGGCTCGCATGGACAGCATCACCCTATTTGCGGCCGCGGCGGGAGGCACAAGCAGCATCAAATTCGGCACGTCTATCGTACCAATCTATCCCCGCCATCCCCTGGTGATGGTGCAACAGGTCCAGGTCGTGGCCCAACTGGCGCCGGGGAGATTCCGATTGGGCGTAGGACCCAGCCACCGTCCCTCCATGCGGGCAATGGGAATCCAGATGCCAAGTCCCCTGGGCAACCTGCGGGAATATCTGCGGATACTCAAGGGGCTGCTTCAGAAGGGCGAGGTGGACTACCAGGGGGAATATTATCAGGTCAAAGACAGGCTGGCCGAACCGGTGGATGTCCCCGTGATGGCTTCCGCCTTGCAGCGTGGGTCGTTTGAGCTTTGCGGCGCCGAGGCCGACGGAGCTATAAGTTGGGTCTGCCCAGCCTCTTATCTGAGGGACGTGGCGTTGCCCGCCATGAAGGTAGGAGCAGACCAGGCCGGCCGCCCGGTGCCGCCTCTAATAGCCCACGTGCCGGTGTGCGTCCATGACAATGACGTTGAGGTCAGAACGGCATTCCGAGAGCAGTTTTCGGTATACCCTAATTTGCCCTTCTACCGCCGGATGCTGGTCAGCTCAGGTTATCCGGAAGCCTCCCAGGCCGCCTGGAGCGACGCCATGATCGACGGCCTGGTGGTTCATGGAGACGAAACCAAGGTGGCCCAGGGCCTTCGAGACATCCTGGCCTTTGGTGCGTCCGAGGTGTTGGTGTCGCCCATCTTGGCGGGAGCAGACCGGACAGCCTCCCTGGACCGCACGTCGCGGCTATTGGGACAGATGGCCGGGTCCGCCACCGGGTGAGTGAGCCTGGCGGGGAGGGGTGATTCCTAATGGAACTTGCTAACGAAAGTGGGGTTAAATCCCCCGCCCACTGATACCCACCAACCCGCGGAAACCGCTAGATCGGCGGGCGGCGCTCGAACCAGCGGGCGTGTTGCTGGTAAGTATAGGCCACCTGCATCACCGTCGGCTCGTCGAAGGGTTTTCCCGCTATCTGCATCCCCACCGGCAGGCCAGAGGCCGTAAAGCCGCAGGGCACCGAGATCGCCGGCAGCCCCGTTAGATTGAAGGGCGCGGTGAAACTGGGCCCCCGGATGTTGCTGGTGCCGTCGTAGCCTTCAAAGGCCGCGGCGGGCTGGGTCATAGTGGGGGTTGCCAGGACGTCCACCGTTTGAAGCACCTGAGCGAACTCCCGGTTGACCATTTTCCGCACCCGCTGCGACTGCACGTAATCGCTGGAGCTGAACAGGCCGCCGATGCGGAACCGGGCACGGACCATCTCCCCAAAATCCTGCGGACGGCTCTTTAGGTTCTTCTCATGGTAGGCGTAGGCTTCGCTGAGCATGATGATCGAGTTGGCCGCCCGTACGTATTCAAGGCTGGGAATGTTGACTTCTTGCAGGTTGGCTCCCAGTGCCTCCAGAGCTGCCAATCCCTTCTCCACCGTGGCCACCACCTCTGAGTTGACGCCGTCTCTGGGGGCGAAGAAGAAGTGGCGGGGCACCCCGATGGTCATCCCCTTGATGTCTTCTCTCAATGACAGGGAATAATCTGGCACCGGCGCGCTGCTGGCCGTCGGGTCCTTGGGGTCCGGTCCCGCCAGAGCTTGAAGCATGTAGGCGCTGTCCTCCACGGTCCAGGTCAAGGGACCGCAATGATCCTGGGACCAGCTTAGGGTCACCACCCCGGCCCGGCTGACCCGCCCATAGGTCGCTTTCAGGCCGACGGTGCCGCAAAGCGAAGCGGGGCCTCGGATGGAACCGCCGGTGCAGGAGCCCATGGCTCCCATGCAGAGGCCGGCGGCAACGGCCGCCCCGGAGCCGCTGCTGGACCCGCCGGTGATGTGGTCCAGGTTCCACGGGTTTCGCGCCGGAGCGAAGGGGGTGGTGAAGTCCGGCCCGCCCAGGGCGAACTCGTGCATCGCCAATTTCCCCAACAGAATCCCTCCCGCCGCCTTCAGCCTGGCGGTGGCGGTGGAATCCTCCGTGGGCACCCGGTCGATGTCCACCTTGGAGCCCGATGTGGTACGCACTCCCGCGGTGTCGTACAGGTCTTTCAACGCGAACGGTATTCCGTGGAGCGGCCCTTTGTAGTTGCCGCTGATGATCTCGGCCTCGGCCGCTCTGGCGTCGGCTAGGGCCTGGTCCTTCAAAACCACCAAGTAGGAGTGAAGTTTATCGTCAGTGGACTCGATGCGGTCTAAAAAGGCCCTGGTCAGCTCGACCGGCGACAACCCCCGGTTCTTGATCAACGCCGCGGCCTCCCGGATGGTCTTGTGATAGAGATTCGTTGTTGAATTCACCATTTTCGGCTCCTGTCAGACTGGATCTTGGTGACGCTTCGTGACCCATCGCTCCAATCAGGCGGCAGGCCATTCAGGGTGGAAAGTCATGCCGATCTCCTCCGCTCCGAAGTCAAGGGAATGAACCAGCCGGATGTATTCTTGGTAAAGGTCATACATCGGCTTGAGTTCGTCAATCTCTTCCTGTCTCATGTTCAAGCCGGCCAGGCGGGTCATCATCGCGAACTGTTCAGCGTTTATGCCTTGCTGCCCTGATGTAGCCATACGATTACCTCCTCCTGCATGCGGGTCGACAAAGCCCCTCTTGGCAATCTGCCGGGGAAGCCCGTCTAAGGGAGGTCTGATTCCACGAAGTCCCAATCATTCATTGACTCCCTTTCCGGGTAATCCTACCATGAGCAGACACGTAAAACCCGAACGGCGGTTGATCAACGTTGAAATTCGCCAGTGCGGTTTACCGTCACCGCTTGACCACCATCCGGAGGAATTACAATGCGCCTGGCGCTAACAAATTGCAACATCATTGACTGCGTCACTCCAGAACCCAAGTCCGGCGCCGCAGTGGTGATCGAAGACGGGCGGATCATTGAGATCGTGAGCCAGGGTGAATCCGCCGGAGAATCGGACCAGGTCATCGATCTAGACGGGGCTTACTTGCTTCCGGGATTATGGGACGTCCACGTTCATCCGGAACACCCGTTTCCTCCGGGGACCACCGTGTCCCAGCAAACGGCCTTGTTCGGCCAAAATCTGGCCCGGGGACTGACCCAGGCTGGAGTCACTGGGGTGCGCTGCGGTGGTGCTGCCGATTTCATGGACGTGGCCTGGAAAAGGGCCTTCTCGGTTCCCGGCGCGGCGGGTCCCCGGGTTTTCGCCTGCGGTAATTTTCTTACTACCACCGGCGGTCATTTTCTTACTTCGGGCCTGGCCAGGGAGTGCGACGGTCCCTACGGCTTTGCCCAGGCCATCCGCGACCAGATGAAGAACGACGTGGACCACATCAAGCTGAATCTGTCGGGAGGAATCATGGGGCCCCGGTGGGACCGGCACACAGATTCTTTCCTCCTGCCCGAAGAGTTGGAGACGGCATTTGCCCTTTGTCGTCAGCGGAACTTCAAAGTGATGGCCCACGCCACCAACACCGATGCGGTCAAAGCGGCGGTGCGGCTGGGCGCCCGCAGCGTGGAACACGGCTACATCATGGACGAAGAAGCCATCGGTATGCTTCTTGACTGCGGAACCTGGTACGTGCCCACGCTGAGCATCACCCACCTTACTCCCAGCCAGGCAACGTCCCAATGGGAAAAGGCCTACGCCGAAAGAAAGAACCTGGCGCCGGATCTGGTGATCCGGGCCGAAGCGGCTTCCCAAGAGCACCGGCAGTGGTTCCAACAGGCCCTGGCGGCCGGGGTCAAAATGGCCCTCGGTTCGGACATAAATCCCATCGCCGATTCCGCCCTCCTGGAGATGGGCCTGTGGGTCAAGGCAGGCGCCACTACCTGGCAGACGTTGACCGCCGCAACACGGAACGCCGCCGAACTGTGCGCCGTTGGCGCCGAATTGGGCTCAATAGAGACAGGCAAACTGGCGGACCTGATCGCGGTGGCGGATAATCCTCTGGCCGACATTCAAAACCTGCGACAGCTGTTGCTAGTGTTCAAAGAGGGTAGGATCGTGGCGGACCACCGGTAACGTAGTCTAGCGGCTTCCCGAGCCGCCTGGTACCATCGGCATACCGCCCTGGTATCAATCCTTAACGCCTGTAGATTGCAAGGAAGCAACAAATGAGCTACATCGGACAGCCGTTAAAAAGGTTTGAAGACGCCCCTCTGGTGACGGGCCAAGGGTCTTTCATCGGCGACATCACTCTGCCCAATATGCTGCACGCCGCGGTATTTCGCAGCGACTATCCCCATGCGGTCATTCGTTCGGTGGACCTTTCCGCCGCCCGTGATCTGCCGGGGGTTGTGGCCGTTCTGACCGCCGCTGACATTGAAGGGGTATTGCAAGACCTGCCTTCCAGGCCCATGGCCGGAGAGCGGATGGTGGAAGAGATGAACCCGCCGTCCCACCCCCTGCTGGCCAGGGGAAAAGTGTGCTATACGGGACAGGCGGTGGCCCTGGTCGTAGCGGAGGATCGGTACCTGTCCCAAGAAGCGCTGGAATTGATCACGGTGGATTACCAACCGCTGCCTCCGGTCATGGACCCCGATGAAGCCGTGTCCAGTGACAGCCCGGTGATCCATCCAGAGTTGGGCGGCAACGTTGCCATCCGCGCCCGGCAGGGAGGCGGGGACGTGGATGCCGCCTTCGCCATGGCAGATCATGTCGTTAAACAGAAATATGATTCCCAACGGGTGGCGCCGGCTCCCCTGGAGACCCGGGGGATAATCGCCGACTATGATTCCAGGGGAGATTCGTTGACCGTTTGGAACTCCACCCAAGCGCCGCACCGCGTGAGGGACTACCTGGCAGAGACACTGGACCGGCCCGCCGATTCAATCCGGGTGGTGGCGCCGGACGTGGGCGGCAGCTTCGGCTTGAAAGACTGCATTTATCCCGAAGACGTTTTAGTGCCCTACCTTTCGGTGATGCTGGAACGTCCCGTCAAATGGCTGGAAAACCGGCAGGAAAACATGCTGGCCTACCACGGCCGGGGTCAAACCCTAGACATGGAGATGGCCTTCCAAAAAGACGGCTCCATCTTGGGCATGCGGGTGCGGGTCGTCGCCGACACCGGAGCGTTCTTCCTCCTTACCACTCCTTCGGCGCCCTTCAACGCCGTCCGCCGCATCAACGGACCTTACAAAATTCCGGCGGTGAGCGTCGAGCTACTGGCGGCAATAACCAATAAGACTCCCACCGGGGCCTACCGCGGCACCGGCGGCCCGGAATCCGCCTTCTGCCTGGAACGAACCCTTGATCTGGCCGCCGGGGACCTGGGATTGGACCCGGCTGAGATACGCAGGAAAAACTTTATTCCCGCCGATGCTTTTCCATATATAACGGCCACGGGAACTGCCTACGATTCGGGAGCATATGAGGAAGGTCTGGACCGAGCCTTGGAGATGTCCGATTATGCAGCCTGGCGGAAACGGTCCGGGGAGCGTGGTCATGGTCAGCCGTCCATCGGCATCGGCCTGGCCACGGTTTTGAAATCTTCGGGGTCGTCGGGAGATCACAGGATTGAAAGCGCCCGGGTGCAGATCGACCGCTGGGGACAAATCACGGCGTTCACCGGTTTGTCACCCCACGGCCAGGGCAATGATACGTCCTTCGCCCAGATCGTAGCCGACGAACTGGGCGTCGAACCTTCCCAGGTCCGAGTGATCCACGGCGACACGTCACTATTTCCAACTGGGGTAGGAACCAGCGCCAGCCGGGGCCTCATCGTCGGGGGCTCGGCTCTGTATTCGGTCCTGCGAGATGCCCGTGCCAAGCTGGCCCTCATCGCTTCTCATCTGCTGAACTGCGAGGCGGAGGAAATATCCTTTGATGGAGGCAAGGTCTTCCACGAAAAAAGGCCCCAGGACGGAATGACCATCGAACAATTGACCGCAACAGCCCATGATCAAGAATTGTTGCCCGGAGGCGGGGAGGCGGGGTTGGACTTCACAGGCTCCTTCACCCTCCCCGAATCACCCTACTCCTTTGCTGCCCATATAGTGGTGGTGGAAGTGAACCGTGAGACGGGACACGTTGAGATACTCAAATACTGGGGGGTCCACGACAGCGGCCGCATCATCAACCCCCTGCTGGTGGAGGGACAGATCCACGGCGGAATAGCCCAAGGGGTGGGCCAGGCCCTGACCGAAGGGATAGTCTACTCGCCAGATGGCCAGCCGTTGACCGCCAGCTTTATGGATTACGCCGTGCCCAGAGCCACCACTTTGCCCGACCTGGTCATGGAAAACATCGATACGCCATCGCCCACCAATCCCCTTGGCGCCAAGGGGGTTGGTTCAGTGTCCACGGTGCCCTCGCCGGTGGCCATAACCAACGCGGTGTTGGACGCTCTCTCGGACCTGGAGATACGCCATATCGACACCCCATTGACCCCCGAGAAGGTATGGCGGGCCATCCGGGAGGCGGAAGGGGTGGCCGTTTAAAAGATCGGGGAGTGGAGACGATGACAAACAAAAAGGACTGCCCCTTTTGTAACTTCGAGGATGCAGAGGTCTTGGTCTATCAAGATGAACTTTCATACGCTATCGTTCCTCTGCACCCGATAAATCCGTATCATACCCTAGAAACTCGGACGGAAACCCCGATTCTCCCCAAGCCGTCGTTTTCTTAACGTCAATTGTCGATGTAACAGTTTGTTATTGAAACGTATTGCATACACTACCATGCCGTATAAGACTGGAATACGTC
>DAOUHE010000214.1:0-8095 GCA_034428715.1 Dehalococcoidia bacterium
TCTAATTGGGACACATCTGCTCCTTTCTGTGGGTAGCTCTACCCTCATTTCAGGAGCTCACACCACCCTCCGACTCTCGGGTTTTCCTACCCTTATATGTGTCCCATTATCGCTGACGGTCTACAAATGCTCCCCCCAATCCGAGACGGTCCACGTCGGCGAAGGCGGGCAACACGGATGCGCAGCGGCGGACCACGTTGGTCTGCACCATCCGCGTAGCCAGCAGGTGGGTCAGCGCCTCCTGATGTTCCAGGCAAAAAGCCCGGAAGGCGGGCGCCGGGTCGTCAGGCGCCAGTTCGCCAGGCGGCGCGGGACCGCCGGAGATATTGGGATAAAAAGCCGCCAGTGCGTGGTCAGATGTGTCTATCAACAATCGTTGGACGGCGGCGAAAAAGAGGTTAGGCCTTGGTTGGCCCGGTTTGGCCTGAATCGCAAGAGCAAGTAGGTCTTCGTCGGCCGAAATTGCCAGGGAGAGCCGGTAATACAATGGCGACATACCTTGGCATTCCAGTTCGGCGAACCGTTGAAACGATTCAGACAGGGATGCCATGGATTTCCGGGAGAAATCCCGCCTATTTTCCATCACGGATATCTGCTCATGAGGAGAAGGTTGGCCACGAAACCCTGTTTGATCCACGTCACCCTGTGCCTTCGGCGGAGCCTGTCCTGAGCAAAGTCGAAGGGTTCAGGATGACCCCGCAATGGGTCTGGAGCTGGTGGCGTCGTAGATGGCCCGGATGTCGCCTCTTCCCCAGATCCTTCGTCGCTGCGCTCCTCAAGATGACATGGCGTAAGGACATTTTGGCGGAGTTTTGGGCTGAATCGGAATCCAGGTGGGGAAAACCTATCCTTACCTTGAGATCGTGCCCTTGGTGCTGGGGACCTGGCCGTGGGCCCTTGGGTCTGGTTCTACGGCGTCTCTAAGGGCGCGGGCCAGGGCCTTGCACAGGGCTTCCGCCTTGTGGTGGGGGCTTTCTCCGGCCAAGATTGTGGCGTGCAGGTTAATCTTTCCCTCGATGGCGAAGGACTCCAGGAAATGGCCGATTAGGTCTCCCGGCAGGGTTTCCACCATGACGCCTTCCAACCCGGTTTCCACCACGGCGTAGGCACGTCCGCTGCAGTCCACCGTCACCTGGGCCAAGGTTTCGTCCAGGGGCACGATGGCGTGGCCCATGCGCCGAATACCCACGGGCTCGCCCAGGGCTTGGTTGAAGGCGCGGCCCAGCATGATGGCAACGTCTTCAACCAGGTGGTGCCAGCCGGTGTGCAGATCTCCCTTGGCACGCAAGGTTATGTCAAATAGGCCGTGGCGTGCCAGTTGGTTGACCATGTGGTCTAGGAAGCCATTGCCGGTGTCCACATCGTAAATCCCCTGGCCGTCCAGGTTGACGGATAAGGAGATCTCTGTCTCGTTGGTCTTCCGCTCCAGGTTGGCCGTCCGGTTGGTCTGGGCCACCAATTGCTTTGCCGCTTCTTGGTTTGACACCAAAATCCCTACCCTCCCACCAATTCGCGAAGCGCTTCGACCACTGCGTCGGTCTCGTGGGGCAATCCTACGCTGATCCGGATGAAATCTTTGAGTTGGGGTGTGCCCCAGTAACGTAGGAATATGCCTTTGCGGCAAAATCCGTCAAAGATCTCCTGCCCCCGTCCGGCAGGCATTTGGCAAAGGATGAAGTTGGCCCGTGAAGGCCAAGGATTCACGCCGGGAATCTGCTTCAACAGTTCCATCATCCGGTCCCGCTCCGCCACTATGCTATTTACACGCTCGAAGAGTCCAGGACGGTCCTCCAGTGATGCCAGCAGAGCGATCTCCGACGCCAGGTTGACGTTGTAGGGTGGCTTCATGCCCATCATGGTCGACGCCAGGTCCGGGTGCATCACCCCCAGGCCGATGCGTAACCCAGCCAGGCCGGCCCATTTACTGAAGGTGCGCAACACCACCAGGTTGGGATAATCGTCAACCAGGGGTATGGCCGTTTCGCCGCAGAATTCGTAGTAGGCTTCGTCCACCACTACCAGCAGCCCGGTGTCCAACATGCCCCTGATTTGGTCCTCGCTGGCGATGTTCCCTGAGGGATTGTTGGGTGACGGGAAGAATATCCCTTTGGTGGCGGCGGTGGCGGCGGTGCACATACGCTCAAGGTCGATTTCAAAATTCTCGTCCCGGTCCACCGAGATCACTTCCCCGCCGCATACCTCCGTGGAGAAGGCGTACATGCCGAATGTAGGCGTGGGGATGATAATGTTGTCTCCCGGCCCTACGAACATACGCAACAGCAGGTCTATAAGCTCGTCGCTGCCGTTGCCCGCCACGATGCGGTTGGCATCCACGCCCAGGTAATCCGACATGGCTTCCCGAAGCCGCCGTTGGTCCTGGTCCGGGTAGTGGTTGAAATGAGGGAAAGCGCCCAGGGCCTCGGCCACTCGGGGCGAAGGGCCATAGGGGTTTTCGTTTCCGT
Source organism: Dehalococcoidia bacterium (assembly GCA_034428715.1). Classification (GTDB taxonomy): domain Bacteria; phylum Chloroflexota; class Dehalococcoidia; order Lucifugimonadales; family UBA3495; genus Io17-Chloro-G2. The sequence goes on from DAOUHE010000214.1 coordinate 2,463, forward strand.
TTAGACGGATCACCTTCTCTGGAGGTATCCCGGCCTGCTGGGCCATGGCCTCCATGGGGTCCACGCCGCTGTACGGCTTGATACGGCGGATGTGGGGGAGAAGCATATCTTTGATCGAATCGCTGTTATTCATTTTGGCCTAGTCCTGCTTTTGTGGGTGCAGGTTTAATTCTATCCACTTGACCTTCCATTGGCATGGTCAACTGTAACCCGATTATTTAGGTAATTATCACATTGACTCAATTGTCTAGGATCACCCTTTTCAACCTGGTATAGCCCCGCTAGTTGTAGTGTGCAAGCGACTTAAATACCTTCTCGTCCTGGCCGATCAAGAATACCTCCGCTGCTAACTTAGCCCGAGGGTGTCTGTAATATATTGTGATGCTGTTTACACAGGTAAACACTTCGAGCAACTCGAAGTTCAGATCAGGAATACGCGCTAGGGCCGTTTGCCAATAAGCCCGCACCTGGGTCTTGCCATTGAGAATGCCCGAAGGTTCGCCAGCAAATTCAACTATGAACGGGCTATTCATTTCGAAGTCATCGGTGTAGTGAGACAGGACGCGCTCAATGTCGTGGGCGTTCCAGGCCTCAACCCATTCTTGTGCGAACTTTTGTGCCCAATCTTTGGTTATCACCGTTTTTCTCCTGGCCTTTCATGCCAGTACCTGATGGAAATGGATGGTTACAATTGCGTATCCGCCAGGGCATTCAAGCGAACCTCAATCGCTCCGGCGTGGGCGCCGAGCCCTTCGGCACGGGCGATATGCACCGCCGCCGCTCCCAGGCCGCCGAAATCCTGGGGGCTCAAGCCCACCACGGGCATGGTTTTCAGGAACTGGTGCACGCTGAGGGCCGAGCTGAAACGCGCGGTGCCGCCGGTGGGCATGACATGGCTGGGGCCGGCGATGTAATCTCCCATCACTTCCGGAGAGAACTGCCCCAGGAAGAGGCCTCCCGCGTTTTTGACTTTACCGGCCCATGCCCATGGGTCTTTGACCATCAGGCACATGTGCTCAGGGGCCAAGATGTTGCCCAATTCGATGGCCTGGTCTATTGAGTCCACCAAGACGATCCGTCCCCGGTTGAACAGAGAGCTCTCAGCGACGTCGCGCCTCCCCTGTTTGTCCAGTTGGGCGTCAAGCTCGTTGTCCACCCGGCGGATCAGGTCCTCGGAATCGGTGACCAGGATGGCGGTGGCCATGGGGTCATGCTCGGCCTGGGCTATCAGGTCTGCGGCGCAAAATGCTGGATTGGCCGCGTCATCGGCGATGACTATGGTCTCGGTGGGGCCGAAGATACCGTCGATATCCACCTGCCCTTGCACCAGCTTCTTGGCGTAGGCCACGAAGATGTTGCCAGGGCCGCAGATCTTGTCCACCTTGGGTATGGATTGGGTGCCGTAAGCCATCGCGCCGATGGCCGGGACGCCGCCCACCTGGTAGACCGCGTCCACCCCGGCAATCTGTGCAGCGGCCAACACGGCGGAGTTCAACGGCTCTTCGCCCCTCCGGGGAGTGGCCATGATCACCTGGCTAACGCCGGCCACCCGGGCCGGGACGGCGGTCATGAGGACCGTGGACGGATAGGCCGCGGTGCCGCCAGGCGCGTAAAGCCCGACCCGCTCCAGGGGGCGGACCATCTCACCCAGGCCCTTTTCCAAGTCCACCCAGCTTCGGGGCATGACCGCTTCGTGAAAATCCCGCACCCGTTGGGCGGCCAACTCCAGAGATTCGCGGAGGTCCTTTGAGATGGCGTCCAAAGCCTGCCCCATCTCTTTAGGCTCGACCAGGAACTCGTCCAAGTTCGCGCCGTCCAACAACTTGGCGTACCGGCGCACCGCGGCATCGCCTTCCTCGCTCACGTTCATTAGCATAAGGACAACCGACTGCTCTGGGGTCACTTCTTCGCCAAATAATTTGCGCGTGCGCGCGGCCACCGAATCGGGCAGGGTGGACAGGTCGAGGGGGTCCGCCCGGTCCAATATCTCGCGGGCGTTAGCTATGCCCCTGATGAGTTTAAGCGCCACTCAAATACTCCCGGGCCAATGCCACGGTCTCTGCTAGCGCCCGTTCCTGGTAGGTGGTCAGTTTTTCCTCGGGGATCTTCTCGTAGACCTTCTCCATGCTGTAGGGCATGTGCTCCAGGAAACGGTCGACTTCGATTTGCACATCATCGTTGTCCCGGTACATCCGGTTCAGCGCGCGCTTCAACCGGTCCCAGCTAAATTCCCGGCCCAGGAACCCCTGGACCCAGCCTCGCCACTCCAGAAGCAGTTCCGTCTCCAGAAAGCCTACCTCCAACCCCTGGTCCGAGCAATCTATCGCCTCGGTGGCCGGCGCGAAACCCTCCATGGAATCTGACGCCCTCCGGTCCAATTCCAATTGCAACGCCCGGTCCCAGATGTGGGCTTCGGATTGGGAGCCGGTGACCAGGATATCGGGTTGGCTGGGGTCGAAATGGGGCCGGAACATGGTGGTGATCCAGACTTCGTCGGCCACCAGGTGGGAAATGTAACCCAACATGAAGGCCCGGGTCGTGGCATTAAGAGCCGATAGGTCGTTCAACTCAGGGTGAAGCTCAAACATGCGGCGGGCGCCCTCTCCCACCGTCTGCACCGATAGGCCGACGAAGTGGGTACGGTCCCTGGGCCATTTGGTCATGGCCCGAATGTCCGGCGCTGTGGATCCCAGGTAAAAACTGCCCACGCAGTCATAGGTAAAGCCCCAGTCCAACCTTTCGGCTACCTGTTGAGCCATGAATATGTGCATCGGCAGGTTTGGCATTGTATTCCCGAAAGCTATTCTCTCAGCTATCGCCCCGTTAAGGCAAAAGCTGATCGCTAACTGCTGACCGCTGAAAGCTCAACGGCCCTCGCCAAATAGCTGATCAAAGGCCTTTGACCGGCCATCGAATAGATAGCTCAATTCGGAGGCGGCAATGTCAACTGCTCCCGAATCCCTAAGGTGGTCTACGGCCTCCAGAAGGTGCTCCTTTCTGATCAGCAGGCTGACGCTGTACCAATCCTGGGCCTCCAAGCTGTAGACCCTGGCGATGGTGGGCCCTTGAAGACCGGCCAACTGGGGCCGCGCCAGTATGGTGGCGCTGACCTGCTCTTCCGATGTTCCCTGGACGTTGGCGGTGAGACGGTAATACGGCTCTGCCCTGAGATGAGACTCTAGCAATTCCGCCAGGGACCTGGCCAGGTTGAGGCACCGGCCCGACTTGGCCAGTTGTAGGGGGTTGGCAATGAGACATGCCTGGGAGACCAGTATCGTCCCTTCTTCCAGGGTCTTGAGCCGGTTTTCCCGCATGGTGGTTCCCGTGGCGGTAAGGTCGGCGATCAGATCGGCATACCCGGCCACCGGCGCCGCCTCCAGTGATCCGCTGGTGGGCACCAGGGTGAAGTAATTTATTCCCCGGTCGAACAGGTAACGGCGGAGCATTCTGGGGTATTTGGTGGCGATCCGCAGTTGCTTGCCTTCCTGGTGAAACTCCAGGGCAAGGTCCGCCAGGTCCGCCACCGAGGACACGTCCAGCCAGGAGTCGGGCACGGCCAGCACGAACTCACACCCGCCATAGCGCAGGTCTGGGATGAGGGTGGTGACCCGGTTCTCGTCGATGCGGTTTTCCAACAGGCGGTCCAGCCCGGTTATGCCAAGTTCAGCGCTTCCCTCTTCCACCTTCATGGGTATGTCGCCCGTGCGCTGGAACAGCACGGCCACCCCTGGCAAAGCGGGTATGCTTCCCGTGTAACGCCGGGCATTGGGCCGCCGCACTGGCAAACCGCAGGCCTTCATGAACGCCAACGTGTTCTCGTGCAGCTCCCCGTCGCTGGGCAGCACCAAGCGCATGCCTATGTCGTTAGAATCCTTCATGTTAGGGCTACTGAATCCGGCTGGTCATGCCTGTTTCCGGGTCGCTACGTGGTGTTCGGCCTGGGTCCCGTCAGGCGCGGCCACCACCACTCGCTGTATACCCTTGGATCTAGCGTAGGCTAGGGCATCATCCAGCCCAAATCCGCAAACGTCTAGTTCCACTGTTTGGCCGCCCCGGCGCATCTCTTGGGCCGCACTAATAGCGTTGCCTTGGTTGGCCTGGCCGGCGGCCGTGACCAGGATCGTGACCGTACTTGCATCGGGCTCAGCGGCTCGGTTGTTGGCTTCGGTCAACGCTAGCAGGGCTTCCAGGTGGTAAGCGAACCCCAGCGCCGGGACGGGCACGGAGCTTCCCAATGCGCCGGCTAGCCCGTCGTAACGCCCGCCGCCGCCCAAGGCGGTTGGCCAGTTTTCATGCCTCACTTCAAACACTATGCCATTATAGTATGCCAGTCCCCGCAGCAACCCCAGGTCAATGATCAGACGGCCTTTCACAGCAGCGTCGTCAAGGACCAATCCGACGAGTTGCTCCAAACGGTCTAGGGCGGCCGGGTTAGCCCCCGACCCTTTGACCACCGGCCGGGCAGCCTCAATGGCCGAGGACGGCTCCCCGCGGATGGAGGCCATGTTGGTGGCTAGTTCCAAGGCTTTCCTCAGATTTATCTCGGTATCGCTGCCACGCATCTTGCGGAGCATCCGTTCCACAACCTCGTCCGGCCCCCGCTGCCCCACCTGGCCCGAGGCGTCACCCAACCGGCCGGAAACGTTCAATTCCAGTAGGCCCTGGAGCACCTTCCTGGCCTGATTGTCGTCCAAACCCTGGATGCCCTGGCTCAGGTAATCGTCCTGCTCACCGCCCGCCGTCAGCCGAATCCTTCCGGCTTGTTCAAGGGCGGATTCGATTGCGTCAGAGCCGGTACGCAGCTGAGGGATGCTGCTGATGATGAAGGTCCTGGCCCGGTCCGAGATATTCACGGTGTCCAGTACGCTGTTCATCAGGTCCAGGTCGGCCAGTTCTAATCCGTATCCGTCCAGGCCCAAAGAGGAAGGGATCATGGCGGCCAGACCCAACAATTCGGCATCGGCCATGATACTGGAGGAACCCAAAAGTTCTGCGCCGATCTGGGTGAATTGGCCGCTGGCGCCCCTGTCTTTTTCAAAACGAGGACCTTCGTATCGAAACACGGGACCGGCGTATTGCCAGCGAACGGGAAGCGTTATCTCGCCCGAGTGTTCCAGGTAGTGCCTCATAATGGGAGAGGTGAATTCGGGCCGCAAGCTCACCGGATTGCTACCCGGATCGGTGAAGCTATAAAGCTGGGAGGCCAGTTGCCCTCCAGACTTACGCAGGAAGAGCTCGGTGGGTTCTAGTATGGGGGTTTCCAAGCAGCGATAGCCATGGCTGGCGCCCAATTCTAAAAGGCGGTTCTGCAGGTCTTGTTTGTTGATCCACGCTTCCTGGGAAAGATCCGCCATTCCCTGGAGCCGGTTAACCGGAATCATGGGTGTGAAAGGGCCTCGTTTGGAGTGTAATAGCACAAACGGTAATGCACCCTGGCCAGCATCCAGGGGCCATTGGCTATTGTACCCCAGCGGCCAGATGGCCTTCAATGTAACGCGGGTGCCCAGTAGGGCAATCGCGTCTTAATAAAGGTCTCAAAATTGTTTAAAATGGTTGCTATCTTGTTGGGATGTGGGAGTGGTAGTGATGGTTGAGGCAACAGGTGCACCCATAGTCGAATACTTTGCGGCGTT
>DAOUHE010000215.1:0-7096 GCA_034428715.1 Dehalococcoidia bacterium
CACTCACAGTTGACTCCCAAGTACACGCCTACGAGCGGAATCGTCCCGAGCGTCCTTGGAGCGGTTTTTTGCAGGGCCCGGACGAGGTCACCGGCGACGATATGGTGGCGGCGATGGACGCGGTTGGCGTCGATGGGGCTTTACTGGTTTCGCCATTCAGTATGTATCGCTACGATGCCAGCTATGCACTCGAGGTATACGCGGCACATCCGGGCCGGTTCGGCTTGATCAAGCCATTCGATCCCGAGTCGGATGCGGTCGCTGACGAGTTTGCTCAGTGGGCAAGGACACCGGGTGTGGTCGGAGCCCGAATCATGCTCACGGCCCAGCCGTATGAAGCGGACGACGCGGGTCTCCATTCGATACTCGCCGCCGGCGCCAAAGCTGGAATTCCCGTGAATCTCATGTACTCGGGCAAGCTGCCTCTCCTACTTGACCTGGCCCGCCGCCATCCAGACACCCAGATGGTAGTCGACCACGTGGGACTGGTCCAGCCCTCCCAGCCACCAGCGCCGCCAGACACGTTTGCCGACTTGGCCAACGTGGTTTCGCTGGCGGCATGTGACAACGTGGCCATCAAGATTTCCGGAGCCTGTACCCTGTGTCATAAGCCGTTCCCCTACACGGATATTTGGGAAGGCCTGAGCAAGGTATTCGAGGCGTTCGGCTTCGGCCGATGCCTGTGGGGCACCGACTGGACCAGGGCAACGGGATTGTTGACCTACGAACAGGGCGTTGAGGCGTTCCGGGTAACGGACCAGCTCTCGGATTCAGAACGATCCGCACTCATGGGGGGACCCTGGCCAAGATTTACAACTGGTCGCCTAACATAGGTGGTAGGTAAGGATCGACGCATCAGACCCTCCGCGCGTCATCATAGCCATCGGTACCGCCCTCACTAATCAAGGATGGTGCGGCTGGCCGGACGTGGCGGGCCACCAACTCTAAAGCTCGACGAGTCTCGCCAAGTAGAGCCAGTTCTTCGGCATTGGCCATCTCCAACATTTAGGAAACCCGCTCTGCCGCAACTCCCTGGACGTTCTCGACCGGTCCCGCAGGGTTTATGGTGATTGGAGATTCAACCTGCCTGAAGGCCGTGGAATTCCCAGTCAATTAAGAACTAGAAGGACCGTAGCCATGCTTTCAACAACACCAGCGGAATATGCTGTCCGTACCGGAGAACATCAGAGTTTCTACCTGGCTTCTGGCCCGGCCGAGGGCCCGGTGATCATCTTTGTGCATGGATGGCCGGAATTGTCGATCAGCTGGCGGCATCAGCTCCCCTGCTTTGCCGCGCTGGGATTCCGAGCCATAGCGCCCGACCTGCGGGGGTACGGCCGTTCAACCGTGTATGAACGGCACGAAGATTACGCTTTAGAATCGGTGGTTGGCGACATGATTGGCCTTTTGGACGCTCTAGGCGTGGAACAAGCGGTGTGGGTCGGCCATGATTGGGGTGCGCCCGTCGTCTGGAGCATCGCCAGCCACCATCCCGAACGGTGCCATGGAGTCGCCAATCTGTGTGTGCCCTATTACTCGTTGGAACGAGGCCTGGACGCCTGTCTGGGGCTGATCGACCGGAACGTTTACCCGGTAGATAAGTTTCCGGTGGGCCAGTGGGAGTACCAACGCTTCTACGAAGAAGATTTCGACGCCGCTATCGCCCCCTTTGATGCCAATCCGATGAATGCTATCAAGGCACTGTTTCGTGGGGGCGACCCGGGCGGCAAGAACAAACCGTCGCGTACGGCTTTCGTGCGCACGGATGGCGGCTGGTTTAGGGGCGCGCCGGAGCCGCCGGACTTGACCCGCGATCCAGGCGTGATCACCGAGGCGGACCTGTGTGCCTATTCCGCCGCTTTGACCCGAAACGGGTTTTTCGGCCCCAGTTCCTATTACATGAACCACGGAGACAATGCAGCCTATTCCGCCCGAGCGTTGAACGGCGGAATGCTGGATATGCCGGCTCTCTTCATCGCTGCCGAATACGATTTTACCTGCGAATGCATTACCTCACAGCTAGCTCAGCCGATGCGCGATCATTGCCGCGATTTGACGACTCGGGTGGTGCGGAGCGGGCATTGGATGGCTCAGGAGAAGCCTGCGGAAGTCAACGCCGCCATCGTTCATTGGCTGGCTACTTCGTTGACCGGTTTCTGGACCCTGTGACAAAAAGACCCGTGGGTATCGGGCGAGCGGCGCCATTGGCCAAAAACGGCTCCGATCCTAATGCCGATATTCGCCCAACTCTTGGAAGGGCCATTAATTTTGGCGCTTCCTGCCGGTCTTCTCTTCAACCAACTGCCAAGTCCGCTCGTTGAATGGGTAATACTTGCCGGGAGAACATTTTTCGATCTCCAATTGCGCTTTGATCACCTCTTCTACACTCTCCCGTTCGTGGGCGATCGAAATGACTTCGTCGACGATTGACCGGGGAACGACCACGACTCCATCGTCGTCTCCCACGACCACGTCACCCGGACGCACTAACACGCCACCGCATTGAATGGCGTCGTTTACTTGCCACGGCCAAAACTCAGCAGGCCCCTGTTTGGCGGTGGTACTGGCACAGTAGACGGGGAAACCGTATTCCTTCAAAGATTTGCTGTCGCGGGCCGCGCCATCGGTCACCAAACCGCCAACTTCCCGCTGCATCAACCGTAGGAATTTGATGTCGCCGCCGATGGAACTATACTTCCACCCCAAGGCATCTATGACCAATACCTCGCCGGGGCCGCACAACTCAAACGCCACGTACTCCGCCGACTGGTCCCCGTTGGGCTTGTCCTCGGCCAGGTCAGGCCGGTGGGGAACAAAACGAAGAGTCACCGCCCTGCCGGCCATCTGTTGTCCCAACTGGAGCGGACGGGAACCTTCGACGTAGCCGTGTGGCCAACCCTTGACCCAAAGTGCATCCATCAACGTTTGGGTCGGAATCTCCTTGAGGATTTCCAGGGTTTCGTCGGTAACGGCAATCTGGTCTACCATCTATCTGTCCCATGTCTGAGTTCGGAACAGAAGAAACCGGTTAGCAGTTCACCCAACTAGCGGTGCAAAAGGTGCTTTACCAATTCTTTTTCGTTCAGATCGGCGCCCCAGCCTGGTTTCTTGGATATAGTCATGTAACCGTCAATTATCTCCGGCGGCTCGGTGACCAAGTCGTCCTTCCATGGCACATCGTCGATGTCGATCTCCATGATACGGACATTGGGCAGGACAGCGCAGAGGCTGGCGCTCATGTATGACGACAGGTGGCTGTAATAGTTGTGAGGCGCCACGTTCATTTCAAAGACCTCGGCCAAATCCCCAACCTTCTTGGACTGGCTGAAACCGTTCCACGGAACGTCAATCATAAAGATGTCCGCCGAACGCTGTTGGAAGTAGGGCAGGTAGTCCCTCATGCAATAGAGGTTCTCTCCGGTACAGATCTTGGTATTGGTTGACGCTTTGATCTGCGACAACGCCTCGGGAGAGTACATATCTATCTCAAGCCATAGCATGTTGAACTGTTCCAACATCTTGGCTATACGGATACAGGCCTCGGGCTTGAAGTTGAAGTTCAGGTCCAAGTTGATGTCAACGTCGGGGCCGACGGCATCGCGGAATGTGCCGATCAGGGTCTTGATGTGCCGTAACATAGACGTGGTCACCGTCCCATCCGTGGTGCCACCTCCGGTAGCGAACCCGCCGCCGTACACACTGGCCGGTTCCCCAGGCATGACGATGTTAGTCTTGAGCGCCGTAAACCCGCGTTGGACGATCTCCCGGCCTAAATCCGAGATATCTTCCATGGTCCTCAGCCGGGGGACTTCCAATAGATCGGCTGCCCTGGCCCGGCTGGTCCCGCAATGTGACCAGTACACCCGGACGCTGTCCCTTGTAGGTCCACCGAACAACTCGGTGACCGAGACGCCAAGCGCTTTGGCCTTGATGTCGATGAACGCGCAATCTAGTCCGGCAATGGCTTTGGCGGCGATCCCACCGGGACTCTGGCGGGTCGAGCGAAACATGTCCCAATAGCGCATCTCGAATTCCCGGGGGTCTTTACCCAAGAGTATAGGAACCAAGTCTTTGATAGTGCCTACCACCCCCTGCGGCGCCTTTCCATCGCTGCACTCGCCAAAGCCGGTGATCCCTTCGTCGGTCTCGACTTTGACAAAGGTCCATGGCCGCCAGCCTGCGTCAACGATATAGGTTTCGATGTTCGTGATTTTCATACCAGCCTCATTCAGGTTTGCGAGTGATTTGCCCTGGTTTGGCATCATCCTAACGCCGCCAACTGGAAGGCACAAGCTAAATCAACGTTGCGGGTCTCAGCTAGGGCGATGGCCCGCTCTGCGGCGCCGAACGTCGCCGCTGATTCCCTGGAAGTCTTGGCGCGCCTTAACCCCCGTCCAATATCATGTCATTGCGTGTCGAGGATTCCGGTGCAACGTGACGCCTGATGATTGACCAGGCCAAGCGAAATCTGAATCAAAAAACGCACCGGCAGTATTAGCCGGTGCGTTTCGAATCTCCATGGACCGCGGGGGATTAGGGCTATACCCTATGCCACCTTACGCCAGAACCAGCTTCGGGGGCGCATTCGAGAACAGGCAGTTTGTCGCCGACGGGCTCGCCGGTTTCCAGGTGGTATTTCAAGCCTGCCAACAAGCCTTCCATCCCCTTCTTAACTTTTCGCCGCAGAAATAGTTGGTCCATGATGGACCCGAACGCGCCATACTTGACGGTGTAGTCTGGATTGACGATCACCACGGTGCCGCTGCCGTCGCCGTCCAAAGTAAAACGCACAACATTTCTTTTGAGTGGAAGGTCGGTTTCGTACACGCGAATCTTGAAACCCTCGCCTTCCCGCCAGTCCATCACCCGCTCTTCAAGGTATCCCTGCTGGCCAATGAGGTCACAATGCCTGGTGGCTCCTTCTCCCTGGGTTTCATCCGACGTGGTGTAGGAGTACATGACACCAGGATTCCATTTGTATATCCCGCCGATATCGGCCAAGACCTCCCATACCCGTTCTTTGGGAGCCTCAATGTGAATGTGTTCGCTGAACGCCGCCATGACTGTGGCCTCCTTAAATTATGGGTTCCAATTATTTCAGGGAACCAGACCAGCGCTATTTCTCGGCACTGATGCTGGAAGCGCCGGAAGTCTCGAAATCTCTAAACGCCGGGTCGCCGGAATAGAACAGCCTGGAGGCGCCGCTTAAATCCACCGGGCAGATGTTGTCGGTCACGTCTAGATGGGCGGTACTGGCGCCGCTGAGGTCGACCTGCGCCGAGTCGACGGTGAAATCTTCCATTTCTATGTGACTGGCCCCCGACCCATCCAAAATGAGGCTGGCGCCAGAGCCTTTTAGATCAACACCACTTGCGCCGGACACCCTGACATCCATCTGGCCTGCCTGAAGGTCGCCCTCAAGATGGCTTGCTCCGGAAATCTTAATGGTGAACCTGCCCTGAGATGTTATGCCCTGCAATATTCCCCGCGACACTCCGCTGAATCGGACGCCCGTCAGCTCTGGAAGCGAGATATCGGCTACCAACGTCGCGTTTCGGGCGGATTTTCCTTGGACCAGGTTCACGACTAGGGTGTCATTATCCAATCGAACGTCCAGGTGCTCCACTAGATTGTCGTCCGCTTTGATGACGACGGAATAATCCTCCGATTGGGTGATGGTGACCTGGAAGGAGTTCCCGGCTTCGATCTTAGTGAATCCTGAGATTTCCATCGAATTAGTTGCCACGTTGCCGGAGCCTTTGATGCTGTCGTGAATCGGATTACAGGCAAGGAGCGCAAACCCAACAACCGCAAAACCTAAAAGTCCAATCCGCATCTCGACCTCCGCTTCTCGTTAGTGCCCATACACCATATGCTGGACGTCAGCTATTGAAACCGGTGAAAGGTAGTATTTCCCCGTCGTCTAAAAGGACTAGCGCCGGCTCTTTTGACGGGGCTTTGGCCAACCCAACAGGGTTACAAGTTTCGGCAACAGCCAGAAAACGCCATGTGACCGGCTAGCTTGATTTGGCCTCGATGGCGGCCTTTTCCCAAGGCAAACCGTTGAAGAACTCTGGCCATGGCGGAAGGCGGGTCCGAGCAGCACCTGGCCCCACACGCCACTTTGGGCTAGGCCGGCGGCGTTGGCGAGTTGCCACCAACCGACCGTTCGCAAAGATGGTTCGTAAAATCTATACCCCTTGGGATTTGCCTTCATGGTTCTCATCGTCCTGCCGGAAGATCACCGCCGCCCGTTCCCAGATGGGACCGGAGTATTTTGTTCCCCTGAGACGCCGCCCAAGGAAACCGCCAAGGGTTCGCTACGCCCCCGCAAGGACCCGGCGATGTACACCGCCCCTGCGGCTTCGCCGGTCCCCCGGCACCCGCGGCTTGGTCCCGTTGGGCATTACCCGGTGGGAGGCGCCCACTGCTTCCCGTTTAGAAGGAACCCGGGAAGAAGAAATCTGTCCGTAGGCCCGGAAGCCGCATTGGACGCAATACGCTTCGACCTCGTGAACCTCGTTAAGTTCTAGGTCCAAATCGCCCTGGCACCGGGGACAAGCCTTAAACTGCATCATGATCTCAGCCTCTGAATTCTTGGTGTGGGACCATATGGGCCGGTCTAGTTTTCCCGTGGCTTACCTTAGGCCCCAAAAACCGAACGTATTGGTAAGGGCTTGAACGAAACGCTCTGTCAATTGTTGCCTGCTGGGCTTGGCCAGCTTTGAAATCTTGGAAGATTCCGCCCTTTGCAATAATTCCCTTTCCCTAGCTTTGTGCAGATCCATTAGCATGTTTGGGCTCATGTACATGGTGGTCTTTTCTCCCGCCGAGGAAATGTCAATTTGCCTGACCACACAGTAAAACAACGGCCTTCCGGTGTAATCGGGAGGAATGCCGATTTCGGAATGATAAAACGGCTGACTCTACGTCAGCCGTTTTATCGAAGGGTATCTAGTACTCAGTCAACTTGGTTTTGGGATTTGTTTAAGAAAGGGGCCAATTGAGCTATCCTGCCTGGTGGGAAGTGTTGATGGCGGGGGTGGCAATGATGGTCAGGGACAAATACGCGGTGCGGCTGGCACAGGAACAACGG
>DAOUHE010000216.1:0-1643 GCA_034428715.1 Dehalococcoidia bacterium
CAGCCAAGAACTGGCAGCACCAAGAACTCGCCCTACTACTTCCCGGCGAGGAAGCTCTCAACACAATCTTCCTGACCGACTCAGGACTCAACTACCCACGGCCCGTGCCGCTCAACGACACACTTATACGCGAAGCGCCGCCAACATCTCCATAAAGGGGGCATCCGCACTTGAACGCGAGCATACACACGCGCCGCCCAAGCGGCCGTTGCCAAGACGAGGATTCCCGCCGTGGCCAAACTTCTGATTCACACGCCTATGTGCACCACACGAACATCCTACAAGGTGGTGACCAAACCCGACCAGCTCGCCGAGCTACGCCAGCATCTTGCTGTCTCCCGAGCGCTGAAGCGTGGTGAGAAACACCACCAATCCAACGCCGATCCGCACGCGGCCATGACCCTGCAGACCGCGCGGTCAACTACCCATGTTCGCCGCTCGACCGTCCCTCAAAGTGGTCACAAAAGTGGGCACAGAGCTTGCCGCCGAGCCATTCCCTACTCAGAAACCCGTGTAGCGCGAGGTGAGCTCAATCTCGCTCCAATCGCCCCTTTCGTCAAAGTCGTACATGCGTTCCATCACGATTTTGGTGACACAAACGCCCTTTTCGTACTCACGACGCGGCCACCCGCCCAATATAATGACCATATTCCGCACATCCGTTCTTGGCTCGCTTTTTTCACAAAGTGGGCACAAAAGTGGTCACAAAAGTAGGCTCCCGTGGCAAGCAAACGACCTCCACGACTCACCGAGGCCTTCATCCGGTCCATCAAGGAACCGGGTAAACATGGCGATGGCCACGGCGGCCGCGGGCTCACCCTCGTCGTCAGGGACAGGGCCGGTGGCGGGCTCCGTTTTATCTGGAGACAGAGCTTCACAATCGCCGGTAAGAGACGGAGCACCGGGCTCGGTTCCCACCCAGTCATCACCCTGAAGATGGCCCGCGACAGAGCTTTCGACAATGCCCGGCGCACCGCGCTCGGCGAGGACATCCTGACACCCCCACCGCCCAAACCGCCGGTGCCATCCCTCGGCGACGCATTCGACCTTTTTAACGCCAACAAGACTGCCGAAACGATGCGGAAATCAGAACGATCGGCGAAGAGCACCACACGCGCGTGGGACAACTCAAAAGAGTATTGCAAGCCCATACTAGCCAAAAGCCTTTCAGACGTCACCAGAGACGACGTACTCGACATCCTCCGCCCCATCTGGATCCCCCACAGAGCCACCGGCAGCCGGGTGCAGAATTCCCTCAACCAGATTTTACTATTTGCTATCGACAGGGAGTACCGCACCACCAACCCAGCAAACCTCAAGAGCGTTACCCTTTCCCTGGGCAAACAGCCTCCGCCTGAGCACTATCCAGCAGCTCCCTACACCGAACTGGGCGATTACCTCGCCAAGATCCGGGACTCCGATTATTGGTGGGCCGCAAAATATTCACTCCTCTTCCTAGCCTTCACCGAGGACCGCAACGGGGAGGCCAGAGAGGCTGTCTGGAGCGATGTAGACTGGGAAAAAGAGACTCTCACTATTCCAGCCAACCGGATGAAATCAGGCATCGAGCATGTCATCCCGTTGTCCACATCAGCCATGGAGATCCTACGATTCGCCTGGAGCAAACCACACCACTCTAAAGG
>DAOUHE010000217.1:0-2266 GCA_034428715.1 Dehalococcoidia bacterium
AGATTACCGTCACCAACGACGGGGAAGGCGCACTTACCAATGTAGTGCTTTCCGATGCTCTGCCGGACGGCGCAAGATTGGTTTCCACTGAGCCGACAACTGCCACTTCGGGCCAGCAGGTTGAGTGGATGATCGCCCATTTGGACGCCTCGGCGTCCGAGACCTTCACTATTACAGCCGAAGCTATTGTATTGGGTAGCGTGACCAACACGGTTAGCGCCCAATCTGCTGAAGGCGCTACGGCATCCGCCGAGGCCGGCACTACGGTCATAACCTCTGATGTTACGGTAACCAAGACCGTTGACCGCTCCACGTTGGTCCTTGGCGAAGGAGCGACCTTTACCATAACGGTTACAAACAACGGCGATGCAGAGGCTACCAACGTCTCGGTGGTTGACATACTCCCCGGCGGGTTGACACCGATAAGCACGGTACCCGACACCGGCGCCGCTCTGGGAGAGAGACTGGAATGGACTATCGACAGCTTGGCGGCCGGCGCATCCTTAACCATCACCGTTAATACCGTATCCGCTTTGGACGGCGTGATCACCAACGTAGTTCAGGTAACCGACCGGGATTCAACTGTCACCGCCGATGCGACGGTCGAAGTCCAGACTCCGGCAATCAACCTGAGCAAGACTGGCGGCTCCGCAATGTACATTGGTGGTGAACGGGATTACACCATAACCGCCATAAACATCGGCGACGCCGACCTGACCGGCGTAACCATCATCGATAACATTCCGGAGGGCATGTCTTACGTCAGCAGTGACGGAAACAGCGTCTTTGACCAAGGAACCATAACCTGGAGCGTTGGGGACCTGGCGGTCAGCGATTCAGTAACCGTAAACCTGAGGTTGAAGGGCGACGCGGCCGGTGACGTAACCAACGTGGCCAACGTCACCTCCGACCAGGGAGCGGCAGACGAGGCAACCTTCGATATAACCATTCTGGCAGCGGCGGGTGCGCACCTCCAAATCATTGACCAGTTTGACCCGCTAGGCGTCGGCGATGATGGACTCTACACCATAACGATCCGTAACCAGAGCGCCGACTCCACCATCACTAACGTTAACCTGTCGGTAATAATACCGGGCCAGTTCGAAATTCTGACCGCCGAAGGTGGCACCATTTCCGGTGAGCAGATAGCTTACGCGCCAATTCCATCGCTGGGCGCCGGTCAAGAACAGCAACTTATCATCACGGTGCGGGCGATACAGGCAGGTGACGTGATTGCCTCGGCGACGATGAGCTACGACGAGTTCGCTCGGTCCATCACCACTCAGGAAGGCACAACAATCATCAGCCGGTAATTTCCTGGTTAACCAATCGGGCGGCCAAGGGAGTAAGCTCCCCGGCCGCCCCAAATAGCAAATCATCAAGTTAGAATACAGCCGGTAACCAAGCCGGTTGGGACGGGGGCCTCTTCGGGGGTCCCCGTTCTTTCGTTCAGGATTTAGACTTTCTTGATAGGAAAAGTAAGCCGGCGTAGCCGATGCCCCGTAATCCGACCTAAAACCTCTATCTCCGAAGGCGACCGTTATGGGGCTACCACGCCCCCCGATATGCGTTGACAGCGGGAGATGGCGAACCTACAATTTGCTAGCCGGTTGATCGAGATGCCAAGACAACCAAGCCCGTCAAACGGTATCCGGGTCGGTCGAAATGGACGTTAAGGTGCCCGCGTCAAGGTGAAAAAAGTCCATCCCCTATTTGTACTAATCTTTTGCGTCGTGGCCGGGCTTTTTTTGGCGGCGACTCTGGGATGTGGCACCGCTAAGGGTTCCAGGACACTGCCGGAAAAAACGGTATCGGGTGCCGGAGTGTCGGCAGGGAAGCTTGACGGCGATTTGACGATATTCGCCGCCGCCTCCCTGAATCCGGCCTTCACGCAGTTGGCCCAATCGTTTGAAGAAGTCCACCCCGATCTCTCGATAACCATCAACTTTGACGGTAGCCAACGGCTGCGCACCCAACTGGAACACGGAGCGCAGGCCGACCTCTTCGCATCCGCGGACTGGGAGCAAATGCAGGCAGTAGGAGCCGCCGATTTGGTGCAGGGGCAGCCAATCAGCTTTGCCGGCAACCGGCTGGCGTTCCTGGTTTATTCGGGCTTTTCTCCACCTTCGGTAGGCAATATCCCCGACGCCGGGTCCCCTACCAATTCCGGTGGAGATGGAAAAGGCCGGGAGTTGGTCACGCTGCAGGATTTGGCCGAGCCGGGAGTGAAAATCGTGCTGGCATTGCCCGAGGCGCCGGTAGGCCG
>DAOUHE010000218.1:0-6694 GCA_034428715.1 Dehalococcoidia bacterium
GGTGTGTCACCTCTTTCTGGCTAATGAGCCGTAGGCAAGTGGTGACTGCCCCGTCTTCCCCGTATGGCTTTTTCATACTGTTCCTCCAACAAGATGGCTCGTCCGGGGCCGTCGGTCGGCAAATGGCGCCGCGAGCGGCAAACAGGGATTTTGAGTCTGCAAGGCACAGGGCGTCCTAGTATTACAACGACGGTTCGCAATAAAAGGATCTTGAGCACATCTCCATGGCTACCTGCTCACGCGCTTGCCAGCCTTGTGGCCTTTCCTCCCGCGGACCGATTTCCGACCAAGAACTGGGCAAATTGAGGAAGCGTCGTTGTAATACTAGGGGCCTGGCCGGAAAGCAATTGGCAGGGTTTCGCGCTACGCCAAGTAGACGTATTACAGTCTTATACGGCATGGTAGTGTATGGAATACGCTTTAATAACCGACTGTTACATAGATAACCGACGTTAAGAAAACGACGGCTTGGGGAGAATCGGGGTTTCCGTCCGAGTTTCTAGGGGCTTACCGGTGGGAAGCATGTAAATGCCCTACGGCTACCCGCAATGGGGTGCCGGCGGGAAAAGTGTAAATGCCCTACGGCTACCCGCAATGGGGTGCCGGCGGGAAAAGTGTGGATGCCCTACGGCTACCCGCAATGGGGTGCCGGCGGGATAAGTGTGGATGCCCTACGGCTACCCGCAAGGGGGTGCCAGCGGGATAAGTGAGTAATATGCTATTGAGTACCGGCAGGGTCCGAGAACAAAGTTTTTGGCGCAAACTGTTGCCGGAGCAGCCAGTAGGCTGTGGAATCCGGACCGCCTAGCGCCCCGGGGAACCCAAAAGACCGGTCTCCAATTATCTTGTGGTCCTATCCATTGCTTTGGGT
This sequence comes from Dehalococcoidia bacterium, assembly GCA_034428715.1. Classification (GTDB taxonomy): domain Bacteria; phylum Chloroflexota; class Dehalococcoidia; order Lucifugimonadales; family UBA3495; genus Io17-Chloro-G2. The sequence continues at coordinate 872 of DAOUHE010000218.1, forward strand.
ATCGTTTCATTTGTTGCCATGGCCGTTTGGCCTCACAGTGCTTACGCCGGTGCCTGGATATGCTTGCTTTTGGTGTTGGACCCCATAAACTACCGGCGGGGCAATCCCAGCATAATAGCATTGTTGTGCCGGGGAGACTGGCGGCTGGTTGTGGCATTGGGCGCAGGCCCGCTGATATGCGGGTGGTTCTGGGAAATGTGGAACTACTGGGCCTTCCCCAAGTGGCAATACAACATCCCGTACGTGGGCTTCGCCAAGGTTTTCGAGATGCCGCTGCTTGGTTATTTAGGTTATCTTCCTTTCGGCCTGGAGGCCTACGCCGCTTACCATTTCCTAGTCGGAATGTTCGGTCGAGCCCGAAGAGTTTACATTCAAATTGGGACTGAGATGACTACCCAAGTTAGTTTGAATCTCTTTGCGCTGGAATACGAGGCTCCCTGCTAACAAAAGAGGACGTAAAGGTAATCGACGTCGACACCTTTTGAAAGATCCATCGGGTGGATCCGCCTATTCGGGTTCGATACGCCAAAGAGAGGACACCGTTGCTCCATAGAGGCCACAGCGCGGGTTAAGGAGCTTCTGCGGTCCACCCCGAAGATGCAAAACGGGGCTCGGCTTGTCAACCGGTACGGTCGTCAACAGATGTCCGTGCCGTCTAATGCGTCACAGTTTATGGCCCTGATGGGAAGCCCGACGAGGATTCTGGAAGCGGCACGAGACTGCGGTCGATGAGCTTCCCGGGTAGCAGGCGACGACTTGGACGAATTAGATTTCCCGGGGTTCCTGAAAGCCCTGTGCGATAATCAACAGGTCAGGGAGCGGGGACCAGGCCGGTGTTTAGGATCGCGTCGTCAGGAACACCCGTCCCGTATGCGCCTGGGCACAGCGGGTTTCTCCCTGGCAGCGCCCGGTGATAACGACCGCTATCCCACCAGCTAGCGCCCGATGTGAGAGGTTAATGGTCAAAACCATCGACACCGTGATTTTCGATCTTGATGGGACGCTGATCGACAGCCAACCGGCGGCCCTGGGAGCGACTATCGAGGCATTGTCTCGATTTGGAGTAACCGTCACTGCCGCCGAACTAAGGGAACAGTTCGGTGGCGGCGCTCGGAAGTTGCTGCGGTATTTCTTAGACAGAGACCTGGGTTTGGAACCAGCAGGACGATTGATTGAGGACGCGATTCAGCAGCGGAACGACCTTCAGTTGAGCTTTACCGATAGGGTGACCCTGCTGCCACAGGCCAAGGAACTCCTGATTTTATTGAAAAGGAGCGGATACCGGCTTGCCCTGGCCACGATGAGCGCTAGAAACGTGGTGGACCAGATATCAAGTTATCACGGGATCAAAGAATATTTTGATGCCATGATTACCGTTGATGACGTCGTTCACGTAAAGCCTGACCCTGAGATCTTGACCAAGACTATCGATCTGCTCGGAGGACAAGTTGACCGCGCTTTCTATGTCGGGGACTCTGGTCACGACCTGGAGGCGGCGGTCAGCCTTAAGATGCCGTTTTTGTTGGTCGACTCGGGCATCTATGTGCGAGGAGAGACCAGGGAAAATCTCCGTGCTTCCGCGGAGAAGAATGGGTTTCCGATCGTAGGGTTAGACGAACTTTTAAACATTTGCGAGATGCTAAGGTAGCCACTCATGAAGTTCGGAGTGGCCATTGTCCCCGGCAACTTGAACGAGCTGAAGTCAACGCCAAGCTGGCCGAGGAACTGGGCTTCGACTATGCCCGGGTTCCCCACTCCCAGTCCTTGTGGTACGAGGCTTACGTGAGCCTGAGCGTCGCCGCCAACGCCACCAGCCGCGTGCGCCTGGGGATGACGGCCATCGCTACCATCATCGAGTTAGCCGCAACGAAATATCCGGAGGCCGGGCCTTTTTAGGCATAGGCAGCGGTGACAGCGCCGTCGTCAACCTTGGCCTGCGTCCCGCCAAGTTGGGCGGCCCCCACGGATACGTTCAAGCCCGGCGAACCATGCTCAAAGCCCCAAATCGATGTTCATGCTTCGGGTTTACCATAACTACACCTTCAGGTCCTCGAATTCTCCCTGGCGTATTTGGTCCTATTCACCTCATCAAGTCCGAACACTTCCGGCCACTGCGTTGAAATAGACTATAAGGACCATGTGGGGTAACATAGCTACGCTTCCCTAATTGAAGTGGACTAAACATCCACATCGAAACTGGTATATTGGTGGCGATATCCTAGGTTGGAAGCCCTCTCTCCGCCAAACCCTTGGACCTTTATGAAAATTGCCTTCCGCGGCCTCGGCCGGTTGGATTACGAACAAATTTTCCGCCAACGGCGTTTAGGAGACCAAAATGCCAGATCAACCCAGTGAACAGTCCGTCCAAAAGATGCGCAACTTCGTCGACAAATATTGCGAAAAGTCGGGGACGTTCAAGCACCCCGTTGACGGAGTCACTGAAGAAGTCATTCAAGGGTTGGCCCGGTACGTCGATGAACTGGGGCGTCCCCTGTGCCCCTGCCGCTTTTATCCCGACAAGGAAGAAGAGGTCAAGCACCGCACCTGGATCTGCGCCTGCGACGACATGCAGATCTACAAGTATTGCCACTGCCTGTTGTTCGTCACCGAAGAGGGCTTGCCCATCACCGAGCATCTGCCGAAAGACCACGAGGGCCTGAAGATCTACGGCCTGGTCAAAGACCCAACGCCGGACAAAGGACGGGCATTGCGAAACAAGGCGGCGGAGAGGGAACTAGACCGCAAGGAGCGCCCGTCTTAAGTCTGATTCCTGCCATTTGCGTATACGCGCCAACTCGCCGGCCACGCTCTGCGTTTCCGTTGGAAACTCCTAATTGAAGATTCGTTCCTGACCACCATGCCGGCAGACGGTGAGAGGCCGGCCTGAGGGTACGTGCTGTTCCTGCGGCTGGAACAGCATCAGCGGATCCAAGTGGGGAAATTAGGGACCCTCGGCTTTTCGGCTTCCCACTACCTTTACTTTAGCAGCGCGCTGGGCGGACTTGCCCCGCGAATCCAGCGCCACCGATCCCATAAAAAGAAACTTCACTGGCATATCGACCACCTGACCGCCAGCGCAAAAGTAGAATAGGTGTGGTGGGCCGCCGGAAGGGAGCGTTGGGAATGCCTGTGGGCTCAAGCGGCCCTGGCCATTCCTGGGATGGCCGTGCCCGCCCCCGGATTCGGGGCGTCGGACTGCCGATGCCCGGCCCATTTGATTTGCCCCCCGCGCCGTCTCGCGGCGTTGTCCCTGAGGAGCAGGCTGCCGTGGAATCCAGAATTCTGGCGGCCAGATGGGCTAGGATGACCCACGTTTTCGGTACGTAAAGACCCATTCCGGAGGCGAAGTCTGACCTGACAGTCAGTGCCTATCGCCAACCGAGGTTCTTTAGGAATAACAGGCCGGTTACCCCCTGGGCCAATCGACGTTCAACCGGTCAGGCTCCATCCCTTCGAATTCCGCCCCCGATAACCTGCTTCTAAGGTCTTCGGTCAAAAGCCCACCCGCGCCCAATTGCACCGTGAACTGGATACCCTCCGCAGCCGATAACAAGCGGCTGTCCAATATTCGGCTGCCCTGAGCCGCATCCTCAACCGCCGCCCACACCATCCCTACTTCATCCTGAGTAAGGGTAGCCGGAAACATTAGGTATAGCCTATCGAAATAAGCCGCTTGAGGAGGCCTGCCGGTGGCGGAAGCCCCAGGTTGGAAACCCGGTAGCGAGGCTCCGGCCGCCGGGAATTGTGGCGCCGGGAATTGTGGCGCCGCGTCTTGGGAAGTAGATTCAGGATTGGTCAACATCCCAGGCTGGACCTCAGGCTGGACCTCAACCGGCGGCGAACGGAACGCCTGCATATCTCGAATCAGTCCTTGGGCCCCCGTGGAGGCAACTGACCCGGGCGGCTCATGGCGAGGCTGCCCGGCGATTCTAGCAGCCTCCATCTCACGGATCAGTTGATCGGCAACTGACGATCTGCCGCCGAGGGACGGGGGCGGTTCCGGAGGTTTGGGTTTGGAGATAGCACCTTCAGCCGGGAAGTGAGCCGGTCCCCCCTCAACCGAAGTTCGACGTTGATCCACTTCCGGGCCGTCCACTTCCGGGCTGTCCACTTCCGGGCCGTTCATTTCCGGCCGGCGCCTTTCCGGAATGTCAATCTCGGGGACAGCGGACCCGGCAGGCTGGAAAGATTGCACGAATCCCCAGTTCTCATCCTTCTCGGGTATCAGATTTTGAGCTGGCGAGGGAGGCCTGGTCGGCGGCTGGATCGCCGCCGTCGATGGGTCATCAGCCATCCCCTCCACAGTCTTAGAAGCCACATCTTCCATGGGGGCCGGATCTATGCTTGCCTGGATCGCCGGATTATCTTCATCCGGTAGCGGGAAGCCGAATCCTATCGGACTTGAGGGCTCAGCGCGACTGCCGGGATTCTTATGAGCTTCCGGGGAAGCTTCTGGGGAAGCTCCATGGAACCCTTCCGTGGGATCCTGCCTGGGAATCTCCGTGGGAACTTCTGCGACTTCCTTCACGTCCCAAGAGAGGGAATCCGAACCCGCCGACGACTGGACAGGCATCTGTTCTAGGCTAGACGGCGCCTCGTTAAAAGATTGGGGACCCGGATCGAATGCCGGCCCTCCATCTCCTAGCGTCCGCCCCCGATTCTCCGGCGGCATAACCTCCAAATCCTGTGACGAGGTTCCTTCGCTGCCGTATTCGTGGGTGGAAGTCGGAGTCAGGTCCAGTTGATTCAGGGCTTCCCTGCCCAATAGCAGCAATTCATCTTTGACGGCTTCGGCGCATCCAAGTTCTTCCAAGGCCGACGCCTTCAACGTTTCCGCCAGTTTGGGTAGATTGGCCACTTCGGCCAATTCCCTCTCCACCTGGTCAGCCACCATGGCCAGGGCGTTAAAAGCTTTCAATGCCTGGATGGTCGACGCCTCCCGAGACGTTTCGGACTGCTCCCACGCCTTTTTGTGGACATTGCGTTGCAACTCGGCCTGGGTTCTTCTGGACTGGTCGATTTCCCTGACCATCGCCCGCCGACGGGCAAAACCCCTGATATTGGTGGCGAAACCCCGGTCGAATGCCCGCCATGCGGCTTCCCCGATCCGTTGTGCTTCCTCCCGCAACTCCTCGCCTTGGGCCAAGGTCTCTTGTGCCTGGCCTCTGAGCACGGTTGCCTTACCCCGGGAATTCAGGATGCGCTGCAGGTCCTCGTGAGCCTGGAATACGCTTTTGTCCAGCTCTACCCACGACTGGTACAAATGCAATATCTGAATCTCAACAGGATTTAAAACCGCGGGACCGGAGGTTTCAACGGCCCCGGTTTCGATCAACGCCCTTCGTGATGCCTCCGTTGACGATTCGAAACGTGAGGCACCCGCTTCGCCGGGTTCCCGACTCATTGTTTCTCCGGTTGTCTCTCCGGGCTTGGAAACCTGGCCAGGCTGGACCGCCGCCCCGATTTTGGGCTTTGACGGCACGATGAAGTTCCCGATCTTTGAGAACAACCCGGCGTAAGTGGGGAATATTGTGGAGAACGAAGGCATTCGTTGATCCTTATTGCTGGGACGCCGGCTCGGAATCGGTGTGTTTACGCGGCTAATCGAAGCGGATACCCTCAAATATAATATATTTGGCGGGTGTATTAGAGTCAACGACACTCATTAACCCGCTCCCGAACCGGCTCCTGGCTACCTAGTAGTCAGTCAAACTTGATATTAATGGTAACGTGAAAGATTGAGCAAAAGAGCTACCCTGACTCTGGATAGTGTTGATGGGAGGCGGTGGTATGGTCAGGGAAAAGTATGGAGTCCGGCTGACG
>DAOUHE010000219.1:0-13079 GCA_034428715.1 Dehalococcoidia bacterium
TCAGCCGGACTCCATACTTTTCCCTGACCATACCACCGCCTCCCATCAACACTATCCAGAGTCAGGGTAGCTCTTTTGCTCAATCTTTCACGTTACCATTAATATCAAGTTTGACTGACTACTAGTATAAAAAGGCCTACGTGGCCAAAAAGAAACAGGTATACCCCGTTCAAATTGGAGAACGTGTATGAAGACAAGACTACTGTGCTTTCCATTCTTGTGAGGTTGATTGTTCACGAAAATGGAACAAAACTAGATCAACGGAATACTGTTCAACAAACATGGTATTCCTTCAGAGCTTGGCCAGGGCCAAGCTACTTAGGGATGATCGGTGTTGCAGTGGTATTATTCGCAGTCGCCAGCTCGATGTACTCTGAAAAAGAAGAGTAAGGTGTCAGCCGGTAACTCGATTCTTCAGTCGAGGCGAGGGGATAATTACCTTTACGAAAGGGGGCAAAAACTCCCCCTTTAATCAAGGGAGCTTTCTACTCTCGCCTGTTTGCCCGTGATTTTTTGCAATTGTCGCAACCCCCGGTAATTCCGGGCCAGCCGTCAAACGTGGATGCGCATCAGTTCCTCCGAGAATATTATCTCGCCGTCGTAGATCCGCCGGATGTCGCCAATACCCTTTTCCATTGGACCATGACTGGAAAGGTGAGGCCCCACATGGACCAGCACCAGTTTTTTGACGCCGGCTTCCCGGGCCAGTTCGGCCGCGCCGATGGTCCCGCATTGGCCGTCGAACTCGCCGTTCTCTTGCATCACCTCCTGATCGTCCCAACACATACAGAGCATGATGTCGGCCCCTTTGGCCAGGTCCAACACGCTTTGGCAGGGCCGGGTGTCGCCGGTGAATATCAGGCTGCCTTCGCTGCTGTCCACCCGGTAGCAAAGTGAGTCCAACCAGGGCTGCACATGCTCGGCCGGGGCGGCGGTCACCCGCCAATCGGCGGCGCGGTGAACCAGCCCGGGACCCACGTCTTTCGCCGAAACCGACGGCGGCTTCCGGGGCAACGTGCCGCCGCGGTTGACGAACACCCGCTGGCTCAATGGATGGTTCACCCTGGCCTTCCAATCATGGGAGAAAACACCGTTCTCCCCCAGAATATCATCGGTGATCCGCTCGGTCAGGTCCGGCCCAAAGACCCGCAGCTGGTTTTCTTCGCCGATGCTCTGGTCCCACCGGCATAGCAGGAAACACGGATAATCTATGTCGTGGTCGAAGTGGTGATGGGTGAAAAACAGGTAATCGACCTCGGTGGGGAACATGCCCGCCTGGACCAGCTTGTACGTGGTGGCAGGACCGCAATCGAACATTAAAAGCTCCCCTCCCACTCTGAGCGCATAGGAACTGCCAAACCTGGTGGCCGTGGGCGTAGGCGTACCCGCGCCTAGGACTACTATCTCAGCCATGCCGCCTCCTGAAATTTTCCAGATTCAATCCTGCCGGGACATAAATGCCATACATTTTAGCCAGCCCAGGTTACCATCGGTTGGGACGGGAGAACAGGCGGCCGATCTTTGATACCGCCTGAAGCTGAAAGTCATGGTCCCCAATGCCCCTAGGAGTAACCCGACCCGCATTGACAGCTAGATACGTTACTGGTAAATTGGCTGCGTTGGCCTATTTTAGAGGCCTTCTTTTTGGGAAATTAACCCGTTCCGCCAGGAGGGCGCAAGTGCCACGATACGACTACAAATGCTCCGATTGTTCACACGAATTCGAACTGGTGCAAACATTCGCCGAAGCCGGCTCAGGGGTATGTCCCCAGTGCTCCGGCAAGGGACAACGTGTGTATCACGCCGTGCCGGTGATCTATAAAGGCAGCGGTTTTTATACCACCGATTACGGGCGGCCCAAACCTCCGGCGGAGAACGGCTCCAGCGAATCCAAGGATTCCAAAGGCGCCAAGGACTCGAAGGCCGATTCCAGCAGTTCATCAGACAATTCCAAGGAAAAGGTCAGCGCCACCGACAGCGGTTCATCCAGCTCGTCTAGCAGCTCATCCGATAGCTCCTCCAGCGACGGGAGTAGCGGCTCTTCCAGCTAGACCGGTACGCTAAATAACCAAAGAAACCTTGAATCCCCGCTGGTGAAGATCAGGTCCCGCCGGGCCTGAACATCCTCGGCGGGGATTTTGTTGGGCCGGCATTCTGCCGGTCAAGCCAACTATCCTTGAGATTCATATCGTCAATTTACACCCGCTGCGTAGTGGTAATTTTTTAAAATTCGTTTACCAAATAAAGGAAAGATTTCATGCTGAGCCAGCCGCAGCGGCGAAGCATCTGCGGCGGCGCAACCAGCACCGGACACTAGCGAATTTGGAAACCCTGCCACCTGCCACCTGCCCACGGCCAAGGAGTGGTCCTCAGTGCGCGCTTTAATCCAACGGGTGACTCGAGCTGCCGTCACGGTTGGCGGCCAAGAGGTAGGCGCCATTGGGCCGGGGCCGGGGATGTTGGTGTTGCTGGGGGCGGCGGCGGATGATCAGGAGGCCGACGCCCAATACCTGGTTGAGAAGCTGGTGAACCTGAGGATCTTTCCCGGCCAGGACGGCCGTTTCGATCTTTCCGCGTTGGACGTGGGGGCGGAAGTGTTGATGGTGAGCCAATTCACCCTTTACGCCGAAACCCGCAAAGGACGCCGTCCCAGTTTTACCCAAGCCGCCGGCCCCGAAGTCGCCCTGCGTTTATATGAATACGCGGCGGAACGCTTTCGCCAGGCTGGACTGAAATTGGAAACCGGCCGTTTTCAAGAGCACATGCTGGTCAGCCTGGAAAACGACGGCCCCGTGACCCTGTTGCTGGACAGCAGCGACCGGCAAAGGCCGCGGCGTTAACGGTGCCAACCCATCCCTTTGTAGAACCCCCTCAGGTAGGCGATCTGGCCCCCGTGAGCCACGATGTCCCAGGTCATCTGGCCTAAGGCCGAAGCGGCGGTACGGGGTTCGGCGCCCGTTGGAAATACCAACAGTTTTCCTAAGTCCTGCTCGGTAAGGGCAGCCAGAAACTCCCGGGCCTCAGACCTGACAGCCTGATAATATCCCAATAGAACGTCGCGGGAGGGCGGTTTCCACTCGGCGACTTGCCCGGCGGTCCAACCCACTCCCCGGTCTTCGGGGTCCGGCGCCATGCCGAACCTCTGGGCCCATCCGCCCGCCACCCATAGCTGGGGCTGATCTCTAAGCCGGCTGGTCACAAAGGTATCCATCACCCGGTCCAGATGCCAGAGGATCCAGGCGATTGAGTTGCATTGGCCGGCGGGGATTCTCGCCAGAATGGCGTCGTCCATACCGTCCAAGGCCGCGTCGATCATGTCCCAGTTGCGCTCCAGCGCGGTGAGCAATAATTCCGTTGCCAGCATCTAGCTAAACTCCAAATCCAGGCTAATGTCCAGGGCGGTCATGGAATGGGTCAGGGCGCCGACGGAGATGAGGTCCACGCCCGTGCCCGCCACGGCCCGGACCGTGTCATGGTCGATGCCCCCCGAGGCTTCCACCACGGCTTTGCCATCTATGATATCCATGGCCTGCTGCATCATATCAACAGGCATATTATCCAACATGATAATGTGGGCACCACCCTCTAGGGCTTCCCTTACCTCGTCCAATGTTTCCACCTCCACCTCCACTTTAATGGTGTGGGATGCTTTGGCTAAGGCCAGTTGGATGACCTCCGTCAGTCCCATTTCCCGGGACCGCAATGCCTGAATGTGATTGTCCTTGATCAAGATCCCGTCGGCCAGGTTCAACCGGTGGTTGAAGCCGCCGCCCATGCGCACCGAGTATTTATCCAGATAGCGGTGTCCCGGGACCGTTTTACGAGTATCTACGATGCGGGACTTGGAGCTGGCCACCGATCTCACTTCCAATACGTAACGGTTGGTGTCACTGGCGATCCCGCTCATCCTCTGCAAAAAGTTCAGGGCCACTCGTTCCGCTTTGAGAATGCTGCCGGCCGAACCCTCGACGACGGCTAAGTTCGTACCTGGAGTTACCGGCGAGCCGTCCTCCAGCAAGACCTGGGTCACCAACGCGTTATCCACCCGGTTAAACACCGCCATGGCCACGTCCAAACCGGCCAGAATTCCGTCCGCCTTGGCCCGTAACATGCCGCGTCCCTGAATCTCCGGAGGGACCAGGGCTTGGGTGGTTGGGTCGTTGAAGGTCTGGTCTTCGGTAAGGGCTGCATCGATCAACCGGTGCACTTCCGGAGGTAGCTCGATCACGTTCCTTCTCCTTATCAAGCGCTGAGCGAGATTTTCGTTAGGTTATATTTTTGGTCAGCACCACGTGTTTTTCCTACTGCTCCGACGGCTGGGGAAAATCTTCTCTGAAATGGGAGCCTCGGCTTTCCTGGCGCAGCAAAGCCCCCTCCACCATCAACCTTGCCAGCAGCACCATATTGGCCAGCTCATAGGAATGCAAGTCCACCGGATTTGCCATGGTGCGTTGCCATAATTGGAGAATACGCGCCGACAGCAACAGACGCTGGCCATTGCGGTTGATGCCCACGTTTCGCCACATCAGGTCTTGAAGAGCTTCCAGGCTCGGGGTTGGCGCGCTGGCGCAGACCAGCTGCCTCTGTGTCAGAGTCGCGTCGACACAGGCTAGGCCCGCCGATTCAGCTCCGGGCACTGCGGGTTCAGGGGCATCTCCCAGGGTGCTGGCCACCACCCGCTGCGCAAAAACCAGGGTGTCTAGCAGAGAATTACTGGCCAGCCGGTTCGCTCCGTGGACGGCGGCGCAGGCAACCTCGCCGCAGCCGTATAGGCCGTTCAGACTGGTCCGGCCCCAAACGTCGGTTTTGATTCCGCCCATCATGTAGTGGGCCGCGGGAGCCACGGGCGCCGGCTCTTTGGTTATATCCAGTCCATGCTCCATGCAGAAGCTGTAGATGGTGGGGAACCGGGCTTGAACCGTGTCCGCCGGCAGATGTGAGATATCAAGCCAGACTGGTCCGCCTCCGGCCTCCTCCATCTCAGCAGCGATGGCGCGGGACACCACGTCACGGGGCGCCAGGTCGGCCAGGGTGTGGTAGTCAGCCATGAATGCCCGGCCCTGGTTGTCACGCAAAACCGCGCCCTCGCCCCGCATGGCCTCGGATAGCAAGAATGATGGGACGCCCTCCATGCTAAAAGCCGTGGGGTGGAACTGGTAGAATTCCAGGTCCATCACAGCGGCTCCAGCATTAAAGGCCAGGGCTACTCCATCCCCCGTGGCAACCTCTGGATTGGTGGTGTAACGATAAAGCCGTCCGGCACCGCCCGTGGCTAAAATGATCGACCGGCCGGTGAAGTTACGGCGTTGGCCTGAGGCCGTATCCAGGGCCTCCACGCCATAAGCCCGGCCTTCTTCCACCATGATCTGGGTAGCCAGGCTGAATTCCAAGACCGTGACATCTGATTGCGCCACCCTCTGGACCAGAGTGGTCTCAATGTACTGGCCAGTGGCGTCGCCTCCGGCATCGAGTATCCGGGGCATACTGTGAGCGCCTTCCCGGCCCAGGGCGATCTGGCCGTGGATGGTGTCGAAGGGCACCCCCCATTGAATCAGATTGGCCACCCTCTGGGGTCCTTCCGTGGTCAAGACGGAAACGGCTTCAGGGTCGCAGAGCCCGGCTCCAGCGGTCAGCGTGTCCTGCATGTGCAACACCGCCGAGTCTCCGGGCCCCAGAGCGGCGGCAATGCCTCCCTGAGCGTAAAGGGTATTGCAGTCTTCGATACGGCCCTTGGTGAGGATCAAAACCGAGCCGTGCTCCATGGCTAACAATGCGGTGTTCAGCCCGGCAATGCCGCTGCCAACGATGATGTAGTCGAAATCGGTATTTTCCACCGGCGGTTCGGTCCTTGGCCCCGGTCTTTGGTCCTGTTACTTGCCCTAGAGGTTGCCCATTGTACTCTAGGCCGGAACTCAAGGCGAGACAGGTACGCCGTCCCAGGGTATGTCCATCATCAGCGGTGATCGCCAACACCCACTCGTGGTGAGCTCGTCGAACCACCTGACTGCCCTTCGACCAGCTCAGGGCGAACGGGAAATACCCGGCTCCCTTCGAAATCGAAAAAACCTGTCAGTCTACTCGAAATGGCCCGTTAAACAGGTGTGCCGCCAAACCAAAAGCCCCGCCTATATTTTGGTAGGTGGGGCTTTAGACCCGTTCAGGGCTTCCAAAGCTCGTCTATCTCAGGGCCAACATCCGGTTCAGGGCGATTTGGGCGTCTTCGCGAACCTGGTCGGGCACCGTGATCTGGTTGATCACGTGTCCCTCAGCCAGGCCGTCCAGCACCCATAGCAGATACGCGGGGTGGATGCGGTACATGGTGGAGCAGGGGCAGATCACCGGGTCCAGGCAGAACACGTTCTTGTCCGGGTTGTTCAGCGCCAAACGGTTCACCAGGCTGATTTCGGTACCCACGGCCCAGGTTGTGCCCGGAGCGGCTTCGTTGATCAGCTTGCGGATCACCTCGGTGGAGCCGTTGATGTCGGCGGCCTGGACGGTTTCCATGGTGCATTCAGGATGAACCAACACCGTGACGTCGGGATAGCGCTCTCTTGCGGCCTCGATCTGCCTAACGGTGAATCTGGTGTGCACCGAGCAATGTCCCTGCCATAGGACCATCTTGGCGTCGCGGAGTTGCTGGGCTGTGTTACCGCCCAGGGGTTTGAACGGATTCCAAACCACCATGTCACCGGGCGACAAGCCCAGCTTGATACCGGTGTTTCGGCCCAGATGCTGGTCGGGCAAAAACAGGATTCGTTGGGAGTTTTGAAATCCCCACTCAACCACGGCTTTGGCGTTTGAGGAGGTGCAAACTGCCCCGCCGTTGCGCCCACAAAGGGCTTTGATTCCGGCGATGGAATTCATGTAAGTGATGGGGACGATGCCGCCGTGGTCACCCAAGACTTCCTGGAGGTCATCCCAAGCATCGTCAACATCCTCCATGGGGGCCATATCGGCCATGGAGCAACCAGCCGTGATGTTGGGCAGGATCACCTTCTGGTTGGGGGCACAAAGGATGCAGGCAGTCTCGGCCATGAAGTGAACGCCGCAGAATACAATGTAGTTGGCGTCGGCGTTGGTGGCCGCTTCCTGAGACAAGAGGAAAGAGTCGCCCTGAAAGTCGGCGTACTTAATGACCTCTTCCCGCTGGTAGTGGTGGCCTAGTACCGTGACCGAGCTGCCGAGGCGCTGGCGGACCTGGTGAATCCTCTGGTCAAGTTCTGGAGCGCTCAAATGGAGGTAGTCGGTGGGAATGCTCTGCCATCGCACATTGACGGCCATCTCTTCCGCCAGAGACTTGGCTGGAAGCTCATCTTCCGGTTTGCAGAAGGCCGCATGCTCTATTTCAGTTATGGGAATGGTGGCTGGACGAACCATGGCGGTGGTCAACCCCTTTTCGTAATCCGATTCTGGGATACTCAGCCTTTTTGATTATTATACTCTCTCAAAGGTCTACGGTGTTCCTTGCAACGACCAGGGGCTGGCCTGGGTGATCTCCACTTCAACCAATTGCCCCAACCGGTCTGCCGAGTCTTCAAAGAACACCAGTTTATTGGTGCGAGTCCTGCCCTGCCACTTCCCTTTTTGGCGGCCCTCCACCAGGACCTCCACATTTTGGCCAACCAGGCCGGCGTTTACTTCCCGGAGGACCCCTTCCTGTACAACGTCCATACGCTCCCGGCGCTTTGCCTTTACATCATGGGGGACGCCATCCTCCATGGTCCTATCGGCAATGGTGCCGGGGCGGGTTGAGTAAACGGCGCAATGTACCTTGTCGAAACGCAGGTCCGAGATCAGGTCCAACGAATTTTTATACTCTGCGTCAGTCTCTCCTGGGAAGCCGACGATTATATCCGTACTCAAAGACGCTCCCGGTATGGTTTCCCGAATGCGGTCCACCAATTCCCGGTATTCAGCCGGGGAATAAGGACGCCTCATCCGGCGGAGAACATCGTGGTCGCCCGACTGAACCGGAAGGTTGATATGTTCGCACACTTTAGGCAAATCGGCCACGGCCTGGATGATCCGCTGGCTCATGAATGAGGGATGGGAGGTCAAGAACCGGATCCGGTCAACCCCATCTATCCCGTTGATGCGGGTCATCAGATCGGCCAGGTCAGGCTTTTCCGGCAGGTCCAACCCGTAGGCGTCCACCGTCTGGCCCAGCAACGTGACCTCTTTGACCCCCCGGGCGGCCAACAGTTCCACCTCATGCACAACCTCGCCCGCTGGCCGGCTTACCTGCCTGCCTCTGCGGTAGGGGATGATACAGAATGTGCACATCAGGTCACAGCCGTGGATGATTGGCACGTAGCAGGTTACCCCGGGCCGGTTGGCGGTGAGGGTACCGACGCATCCCTCCCAGTCCAGACCGAGGCGCCCGCCAAGCAAGTCCAGCAAAGGGGCGAATTCCTGGGGACGCATGAAAACGTCGACGTGGGGGAACCGCCGCCTTAGATCATCGGTCTTGGCGCCCACCATGCAACCCATCAGCGCCACCACCTGCTCCGGGTTCTCCTTCTTTAAGGGAGCCAGGGAGGTGAGATTTCCCACCACCTTGTCTTCGGCTTGCTGGCGCACCACGCAGGAATTGAATACCAAAACATCGGCATCTTTGGGCGATTCAACCGAATGAAGACCCAACTGAACCAACGCCGATTCCAGGCGTTGGGAGTCGGCAATATTCATCTGGCACCCGATGGTCCACAAATAGAAGCTGGCCGGACCCGTAGCCCCGGCTGGTGATGGAACACCGTAGGTAGACGCTTCGGTCAATGTCATCGTGTCATCTTGCGGGATTAAATACCGCATGGTCAATGGGCTCGCTGGCAGCGAGAATCGCATTTAATCCTATGCTATAACCAACGAAAGGTTATCTCGGCCAAGCGTAACGCGTAAAAATCCATAAGCCGATTATGCGCCACGGTATAAAATCTTTCAAGAGAAGGGTTATGTCTTTGGAAGAGCTCCCCCAAGGGCCGCTTCGGAGAGTTGACCCTGAGCCACAACCAAGGGGTTAAAGCCAAGCGCCCTTCATAAAATGGGCGCACGTAATGAACCATCCTAATGATTACGTGATAATTACAGGGTTTCATTTCGCTTTTGTACGGGGATAGGCCGAGCCGAAGGGTATAAATACCCCCCTTCGTACCCACGGAAGCCACTTTCACTCTCCACACAGTCTCGCTGAACGCAAATCTCCTGCTCTCCCTAGGGTTTGCACTAAGGGTGTCAAGGCGTTGACACTCGTGAAGTCAAAACTGTTCGAACCGATAATGGCTAAACTCCTGCGAAGCCCGACGACAATTCGGTTCAAAGGTTGGCGACGTTGAGTCGGCGCTGATTGCCCGCCAAAGCCGCGGCCGATGACCGCCTCCCCGGCGCGTTGGGGGTACTATTGGCAATCGCCCGATTGCCTGACGGGACGATGGGAGGTGGCTCGTGTGAACAGCAGGCTTTATTCACAACGCCGATTTGCCGCCGTTTTGCTGACATTGGCATTTGGTATCTCATTGTCGGTGGTGGCATTCACCGTAGTGCTGGGTGGGGAGAACCACCGG
Source organism: Dehalococcoidia bacterium (assembly GCA_034428715.1). Classification (GTDB taxonomy): domain Bacteria; phylum Chloroflexota; class Dehalococcoidia; order Lucifugimonadales; family UBA3495; genus Io17-Chloro-G2. The sequence continues at coordinate 9,561 of DAOUHE010000219.1, forward strand.
ATATAAGACGATTTCGAGCATAACGCCACCGCCCAAGCTGCGGCGGTGAAGGAAACCATCCACGCCGAAGTGGATGTGCTGCACAACATCGCTTCGCTGTACAAATCTTCTGATTCTGTAGGTCGAGATCAGTTTCACGCCTTTGTTCAGCATGCTTTTGATGAAAAGCCCAGTATCCAAGCGCTGGAATGGATCCCTAAGGTGACTGCCGCGGAGCGGGATACCTATGAAGACGCGGCGCGCCGGCAAGGCTATCCCCAATTCCAATTCGTTGAACTAACGGCCGGCGGCGGCTTGGGTCCGGCCGGGATCCGGGACGAGTATTTCCCCGTCTACTTTTTGGACCCCTTCAAAGGTAATGAGGCGGCCCTGGGCTTTGACCTGGCATCGAATCCCGTTCGGCTAGAAGCCTTGAACTTGGCACGAGATACCGGCCAACCCGTGGCCACTGGACGAATCATCCTTGTTCAGGAAAGTGAAGACTTATTTGGATTTTTGGTTTTCCACCCGATCTACATTAACGGCGCGTCAACCAGCACGTTAGTTGAACGTCGAGACAACCTGGCAGGTTTTGCCCTCGGTGCCTTCCGAACCAAGGATATTCTGGAACACGCTACCGGCGGGCTAACCAGGCAACATGGCCCGCTGGGCTTAGACGTTGAAGTCTACGACAGGTCTGCGCCCCTGGAACAACAACTGCTGTATGCCACATCCCCTGTCAACGCCGCAGCAGGGCAAGCTCAACCGGACCTCAGTTTTTCCCAGACGTTTGATGTGGCTGGCCGTACCTGGGAATTGATTTTAACCCCGTCCTCCACGGGCTTGACGGTTTGGTCGATCTGGCAAGCCTGGGCTGTGCTGGGTGGTGGGCTCATTATCACCATCATGTTGTTGGCGCTTGTTCTCGAATCGCTACGCCGCACTGTTTTGGTCGAACGCCTCGTCGCGATGCGAACGTTGGAGCTGTCTCAGTCAAACCAGCAGTTAGAACAAGAGATTGCGGGCCGTAGAAGTACCCAGGAGGCGCTGCTTCGGAGCGAGGAACTGAATCGCTCAATCATTCACACGGCCAGAGATGCCTTCATTGCGATGAACGGCCAAGGAGTCGTGGTGGCCTGGAATCCACAAGCCGTGGCCACCTTTGGTTGGTCTGTGCCCGAAGCGATCGGCCGGCATTTGGCAGACCTGATAATTCCGCCGCGGGACCGGGAACAACATAAACGCGGTCTCAAGCGGTTCCTCGCCACCGGAGAAGGTCTGATCTTGAACCGGCGTCTTGAGCTGACCGCGATGCATCGCGATGGACACGAGATTCCCGTTGAGATCACCATATCCCCTTTGAAACTCCAGGATAACCACGTTTTTAACGCCTTTGTCCATGATATCTCCGCTCGTAAGCGAACTATCGACGCGCTACGACAGACCATAGATCAAAACCGGGCCTTGTTAGATGCCATTCCGGACATGATGTTTCGGATAAGCAGTGACGGCGAATTCCTAGAGGTCAAAGATTCCAAGGACATAACTCTTTTCGCGCCCGCGCAATCCATCCTGGGAAAAAATGTGACAGACGTATTACCCGCTGATCTATCCGAGTTATGCATGGCCAGCGTCAAACAGGCGTTAAAAACCGGGGAGGTCCAACTATTCGAGTATCGGTTGCCCTTCGGAGAATCCGATTGCGACTTCGAAGTCCGGGTGGCGCCCAACGGCAAAAGTGAAGCGCTGGCCATAGTACGCGACATCACCGAGCGGATGGCGGTGGACCGGATGAAAGAGGAATTCGTCTCAATGGTAAGCCATGAGCTCCGTACTCCCCTGACTTCTATCCGCGGTTCTTTGGGCCTGATCGCCGGCGGCGTCACCGGAGTATTACCCGAAAAGGCCCAGCACATGGTCGATATCGCAGTCAACAACGCTGACCGGTTGATCCGACTGATCAACGACATCCTCGACATCGAACGCATGGAATCCGGCCGGGTAGCCATGGAGAAATCAACGTGCGACGCACGCGCCTTGGTGATCCAGGCAGCGGAAATCATGAGAAACATGGCCGAGGGTGCGGCTGTATCACTGTCGGTTCACTCGGAATCGACCATGATCCTGGCCGACCCAGACAGGATAGTCCAAACGCTTACCAACTTGCTCAGCAATGCCATCAAATTCTCTCCCCGTGGCTCCACGATTTCGATCGGGGCACGGCTTCAAGGGAACCAGGCGCTGTTGTCGGTAAAGGATCAGGGCCGGGGAATACCCGCGGAAAAACTGGAAACCATATTTGACCGGTTTCAGCAGGTTGATACCTCAGACTCTCGGGAGAAGGGCGGGACCGGTTTAGGCCTGGCGATTTGCCGAAGCATCATCCAGCAACATGACGGCCGCATTTGGGCCGAAAGCACCCCGGGGGAAGGCAGCGCGTTCTTCATCGAGATCCCGGCGGAAGTCGAAATACCGGCGGAAATACTTGAGCTGACCGCTGATGAAAGGCGCCTTTCGGTAAGTGGCGAATCCGAGCCATTGGTGCTGGTATGAGACGACGACCCTTCGTTGCTCGAGGAAGGCGACAATCACGCGGAAGAGATCAATCGAATCCCAGAAGGAATATTTAGACCATGATGGCGCCCAAGGTCCATACAGCAAGCAGGTCGGCGGTTTACACCGCTCTGGGCCTCGGGTTGTTTGGCGCCTCTTTCCTTCTAAGAGGTGTTCCATGGCAGGGCAGCACCCAACTCCACACGCTGATGGAAGTGGTCGCGGCATTGTTGGCGTCGACGGTTGGTGTGTTCGCTTTTGTCCGTTATTATTCGCGGCCGAATAACACCTTCCTGTTCATATGCGCGGGGTTCATGGGAACCGCCTTGCTAGATGGATACCATGCCGTAGTGACTTCATCCCTATTTGCCAGCAATTTCCCTTCGGCGCCGTCCTCCTTGATCCCGTGGAGCTGGATAGCTTCTCGTCTCTTCCTGTCGATCTTGCTGGCGTTGAGTTGGCTGGCCTGGCGCCGGGAGGAAAAGATTGGAGAGGCAGGAGTCATTGACCGGCGGCCGATTTACGCCATCGTCGGGTTTGTCATGCTCGGGAGTTTCGCCCTGTTCGCTTTCGTTCCAATGCCAAGGGCCTACTACCCGGAGTTATTTTTCCACCGGCCAGAAGAGTTGTTGCCCGCTGGTTTCTTTTTGGTGGCTCTGCTGGGTTACCTGGCAAAAGGCCATTGGAAGCACGACGAATTCGAGCATTGGCTGGTGCTCTCGTTGATCGTGGCTTTCATGGGCCAGGCGATGTTCATGTCCTTTTCCGGCCGGCTATTCGACCTGGAATTCGACGCGGCGCACACCCTTAAAAAGCTCAGTTATATCTTGGTGTTGGCCGGTCTTTTGATCAGCATGTTAAGGTGGACCCCATCAGTTGGACAGTATTGGAGCAATGTTAAGTGAGGGTCCCGCTGTCTTTCCAAGGTCTACCAATGCTCTGGTTGGCGGCCACCTCCTCTCTTTTGACTGTTCATCTGATTGCACC
>DAOUHE010000220.1:0-3987 GCA_034428715.1 Dehalococcoidia bacterium
CGTCAGCCGGACTCCATACTTTTCCCTGACCATACCACCGCCTCCCATCAACACTATCCAGAGTCAGGGTAGCTCTTTTGCTCAATCTTTCACGTTACCATTAATATCAAGTTTGACTGACTACTAGTACCTTTGTGCCGGGCTGCCGTAGGCCGTTAAGGATTGCCGAGAGGTAACTTACGTCCATCTTGGCCCAGCGAGCCAACTGCGATTGACTACGTTCCTCTCGGGCCAACCATTGCCTTATTGCTTCCTGCCAGGTCATTTAGTTCACCTCTGATGTATATATTCAGCAATGCTGTACTACCTGTCAATACTTTCTTATGGTAGGGTTCAGCAATGGTGTGTGGGGGTGATCTAGTCCAGGGAGATTGGCCACATGACCACGAGACCTCAGAAATGGGTGGAGGAAGGGAAGCGGTTGAAACTAGCGCGTGAGAACGCGAGACTGACCCAAGAACAAGTAGCCAGAGAATTGGATGTAAATAGGCACGTTGTCTGGAATTGGGAAACAGGCCGATCTTGGCCCACACTGGGCCATATTCGTCGGCTAACGGGACTATATGGGGTTACTGTGGACTGGTTAATGGGCAACGAGGATCGTGTGGCAGAGGCTCGACCTGTGTACAGCGTTGGGCAACTAGAAGAGTTAGAGATGGCATCCGTGGCCATCATAGGGGCAGTTAGCGCCGGGGGACTGGTTGAGGCCTGGCAAGAGGATTTGGGGCACCTGGAAGTACCTAGAAGTCTGGCCGGAAAGCCATTGGCCGGGTTTCGCGCTACGCCAGGCAGACGTATTCCAGTCTTATATGGCATGGTAGTATATGCAATACGTTTCAATAACCAACTGTTACATCGACAACCGATGTTAAGAAAACGACGGCTTGGGGAGAATCGGGGTTTCCGGCCAGATTTCTAGGAGCATCCTCAGGGAAGCGCCTCGAGCATTCGGGTTGCGGGTATCCGGGAACTCTCTGGCCTCGGAGTGGATTTACGAGGGAGCGATCGTGGTAGTAGACCCGGATGCAACGTTCGTAGATGGTAAGATTTACGCCGTGAGGGTGGAAGGCGGCGAAGTGGCGGCCCGGCGGCTATTCGACATGGATGGACGGTTCAAGCTAGTAACCGGCGACGGCAACGTCGACGAATATCGCAAGGACCGTGTCACCATCATCGGGCGGGTCCGATGGAGTTTCAGGGAGCACTAGTGACCAGAGGGCGTTGCCAGGCCATGTGACCGTTCGGTACCGTCCCTATGTGAGCCATTCCTACACGTTCCGCCGGGGCGACCGCGTCGTGATCGTCTCGGGCAGCCTCAAGGGCGCCAAGGGCACTGTGGAGAGCGCCGTGTTCCAACCGACCGTGGATTGCCATGAAGATTACTCCGCCGGGTATCACGTTGTGGTGGAGGATGGCCGGATGGTCACGGTGCGGTGCGATCAGGTGGTACCATGGCGCTCTCCCTGAAGTTATTCTGGCGGTCGCAAACCCTGTGCGACCTCAACTTCCCGCCATAGCTTCCATCTCATGCTCTGATGTTCAGCGCTAGCTGATTGAATGGCCGACTCTCTGTCCTCCCAGGCCTGGTTCCGTTCAGCACGCCTTTTTTCTTCTGCGTCAGAGAGAGTTGGGAGGCCCAAATAGCCGGCCCAGGAGTTATTCCCTCGGGCGGCTTTGCATCAAAAGTCGATTTCGGCCAGGACTTTTGGTTCAACCACATGACATTTGATTCAGGTGAGACTTTTCGTTCACCTTTGTTGGGTCAGTTTCGCAGTCTAACTGCGTCACCACACCCAGGGAGCGTGGGTAAAGTATTGTATTTTTGACCCCCTGTAGGCATTGCCTGCCATTGTCCATCCAGCATCTTCCAACCAATCGTAACCAACCACCGTAACGTCTTCACTTCCTGAACCGATCAGGACCTTCTTAGTGCGGCCTCTCTTGTCCTGCTCGATCTTAGCGATGCGCCTCTTTTCACACCGCGGACAGATAATATTTTGAAAGTAGGTTTTCGCGATGGGCCTCTCTCTTTTGACGACGATCGGTATTGAAACCTTGGAATAGGCAATCGGGACCTTTCCAGAGAACTCTTCAGGTAATTTCATCGTAACAAGGTCGGTCCGCCCCAGTTTAACGAGTTCAGTGTGGGTCCATACGGGGCAGGCAAAATCGAATTCTTTTGTAACTGTTTCAGGTTCGTCCTTGTCAGTCTCCTGGACAAACACATGCTTTGCAATTGTTGGGAAGTGTTCCCATAACGCAAATACCTCGCCTACCGGGGGCACATTGACCGGTTCCCCGTCATAGGTAAATCCAAATGACTCTTTTGCTGACCACCAACGCCCTACCCACGCGATTTGAAGATTTTCAATTTGGTCCAATTCAAATCTGAATACTCCCTTCTTGCGATCGATAAAAATTAATTGCTTGTCGGTGGCGACAATGGCTTCTTTGTCGCGATCAACATCGACATATATTGGCTTATCACTAGGATCAAGCATGTTATCAAGGAAAAGCCGGGACTTCTCGTCGATATTACCCCACACGAATTTGGTGTCCATGTCCCGTACAAAAATACCCCTGTGACGAATATGGAAGTTGTACTGATAATCATCGCCTCTCATGAATCGAACCTCCCTAGTGTAAAGTACGCCGCTGCAGGTGGGCTAAAAAGGCCCTTGTCAGATACGAATCGAACGGAGAAACCGCTAGATATTATCGCCAGTCAGCGTGTCGGATTCTAAAGAGCCCCAGCGCTTGCTTGACTCATTATGCGGTACTTGCCTGAGGGGCGACTGTGGGTTAGGAGATAGTACACCAACGATCTCCGGACATGATCCGCTCAGATTTCGGTGCGTCGAGTCTTCCCCTCTTCATCTCGACGGCGTAGGTCACCTTGCAGCGGGGTGTCCAATTCCAAAGTCTTTTGGTTCAAAGCAATGGCTTTCGATTCAACATGGAGTTTAAGTGCAAAGCCCCCTCGGGCATAGGTATTAAGCATTCCTTCCGCGAGGAGCTTAACGATCCGGGACTTCTCCTGGATTGTAGTAGTTGAATCTGCGACGCAACGCGAGAGCCGATCTGATAGGCTCGTCTGGAATGACTGGTCCATGATAGGTAACCGGCGATTTAATTCTTCGTCCGCCGCCTGACGCGCCTGCTTCCATCGGCGATTAGCGGGGCGACATACCCTCTCGTCGCTAAGGGGGGTCGTCAACTTCCGCTTACCACTGTCATTGAACTTTGTTTTAACGATGATCGATCCCATGAGCACCCTCCTTTTTCCTCCCCCTAGCGGAGTCAGTCCCTCCATTTTCTTTCGGCGAAGCTCCGGTACGGCAGAGGCGGCAATCCCGCCCAACGATAGAGGGCCCTGATGCGTTGGTAGTAGTCGAACTTGGTGGAAGTCCGGAGGATGCGTCCTTCGTAAAGGGACTCCAGGCCCCGGACCCAGGAGATGATTTCGAGGGGGTCGCTGGGAGGAATAGGAAATTGCTGGGCGAACATCTCCAGAACGGAGCGGTAAACTTGCTGCGTTCCCTCGCTCCATTTGGGGTGATCCGCGAAAAATCGGTCGAGGAGTCTAACTGTCGTTCCGTCCGGTTGGACCATGCGAATCCGCCAAAATGAATTAGGCCGCCCCCACCAGCTCAACGACCCGACACGGCGTTGAGCCGGTGTCGGCGGCCCTGGAAGGAATCATAAAAGGGACCTCCATCGGGTGTCAAACAAGGTGCCAAAAACAGTGGGTTATCCCTTATGGCGTGTTTTATGGCAGTCCCAGATTTGCCCACCATCAACACTGCCTCACGCCTGGAGGCCCCAATTGATCGGGCCGCTCACTAGCTTTAGTGAGGCCGCTTACTAGTAGTCAGTCAAACTTGATATTAATGGTAACGTGAAAGATTGAGCAAAAGAGCTACCCTGACTCTGGATAGTGTTGATGGGAGGCGGTGGTATGGTCAGGGAAAAGTATGGAGTCCGGCT
>DAOUHE010000221.1:0-8870 GCA_034428715.1 Dehalococcoidia bacterium
GCACCATCTCCCGCCTCGGCATACCCCTTCCTCCCAAAACAAGAGCGTCAGGGCTATTTTACCCCGGCGCTCTTGTTTTTGGGCACCTTTTGACCGCTTTCTGAGACAGTCTCACCCGTGCGCCCCTACGGTGTTTTGAGGTGAGCGGGTGGAAGACCCAACCAAGATGAAGCCGGCATGGATTCGCATTAGCGGCCCGGTAGCTATCAATACAAACGGCACAGTCACAGACGAATCTGGGAAAATGAAAATGCCCCGGCTACCTAAAGCCGGGGCGCATTATCGGTTGGTTGTTCAGCGTTTGGCGATCAAACCCGATTAACTAAAACCTTGTTCCAGTGAGCTAAACGGCATTCCCTACCTGGTCGTAGGTCCAGGTCAACAGTTCTTCCGTCTCGTCCCACCCGATGCACGCGTCGGTGATGGAGGTGCCATATTTCAATTGCGACAGGTCATCGCATATGTCCTGTCTGCCCGGCGCCAAATTGCTCTCCAACATGCAACCAATGATGTCAGTGTTGCCGGCCAGACGTTGTTCCACTACATCCTTGAAGGCGCCGGCTTGCTTGGAGTGATCTTTGTTTGAGTTGCCGTGGCTGCAATCCACTAACAACTGAGAGCGAACGCCCGATGCCTGAAGTTGCTTTTTCGCATGGGCGATAGCGTCAGAGCCAAAGTTGGGGCCTCCGTTTCCTCCCCGCAGCACCAGATGCCCGTCGGGGTTGCCCGTGGTGCGGACCAATGCCGTACGGCCCTCGTGGTCGAGACCCAGGAATCCTTGGCGTGACCGGGCCGAAACCATCGCGTCAACGGCTATCTGGGCATTCCCGTCGGTGCCGTTCTTGAATGCCACCGGCATGCTCAACCCGCTGGCCATCTGGCGGTGGGTTTGGCTCTCGGTGGTGCGGGCGCCGATGGTAGACCAGGTAATAAGGTCTGCCAGATATTGGGGTAGAACAGGGTCCAGAAACTCGGTGCCCGCGTACATGCCCATCTCGCCGACCTTCAGCAGTAAAGCCCGTGCCCGGTGCAACCCGGTTTCAATGTCCAAGGTGCCGTCAAGGTAAGGATCATAGATATAGCCTTTCCAGCCGATGGTGGTCCTTGGCTTTTCAAAGTACACGCGCATCACGATCAGCATACGGCCGCTTAATCTCTGGGAAAGATCAACCAGCCTTCGGGCATATTCCAGGGCAGCTTCTTCATCGTGAATGGAGCAAGGCCCGACTATGATCATGAGCCTCGAATCCTGGCCGTTCAAGATATTGCGTACTTGATCCCGGCCCAATTGGACGGTCCGCTCGACTTGTGAGTTAATCGGATGCTTGTTCACCAGATCGATGGGAGTAATGAGAGGCGTCGTACTTTCAATATGTACGTCCCGGGTCGGTGATGGCAGCATGGGTCTTTGCTCCCTTTAGTATGGATTAATTACCTTCAAAACACCCTCCCAACCCAATCGAATCTTAAATTTTGGCCGTTCAAACTTCTACCAGCGAACGAGGCCATCAAGAAACCCCAACCGGCAGCGGTTGGGGTTTGGACGCTCCCTGGGGTCTAAGTCTACGTCAGAGGACTTCGGGCGCCAAACCTTCGCCGGCGGCAACGGGGCCGGTAAAATAATAGTAATACCCGAGTTGCCAGCGGAATCTATCCATCGAAATCCATAATACAACCTTTGTAACGCAAGTCAATGCCTGGTTCCTCCAAATTTTACCTGAATCATAGATCCGCCGACCGAAAATCAAACGCCCCAACCATAAAAAGCTAGGGCGTCTTCCTCTCATTTCAAATGATGGGCGATCCCCGATGCGGCGCATTATAGGTTGCGGTCAATAGGCTGCCAGCGCCGCTCGGGCGCATTCCTGGTCTTGTTCTTCGGTACCGCCGCTCACTCCCACGGCGCCGATGATGTTGGGAGCGTCCAGCACCGGCATACCTCCGCCGGCGGCCATGATCTTTCCCTGAGTGGAGACGATCATGCTCTGGAACCAACTTTGACCCGACTGGGCCTGTAGCTGGGTGGTGGGCACTTGAAACGTAGCCGACGTATAGGCTTTGTTGACGGCGATATCCACACTCATCGGGCGGGCCCGATCCATGCGGCCAAAGGCCACCAGCCGCCCTCCTTCATCCACCACGGCGACACTGACGGCAATATCCATTTCCAAGGCCTTGGAATGGCCGGCTTGAATCATGGTCAAGGCCTTATCTATGGGCACGGGCATAGGCTCTCCCTTGGTTTTACGATAAAAATCAGCGTTCCTGGCGATATAGCTTCGAAAGTGGTTGGGGACATCCACGTCCAGAAATATGGCTTCCACGGGGCAAACCAGCTTGCATTGTTCGCAGGCGATGCAAATGGCAGGGTCGATGAAGTATTGATTCACATCGTCGGCCGATTCGATGCAATCGACCGGACAAACCTCAAGGCAAGTAGCGTCCTTTACGCCAACACACGGTTCGGTGATCACATATGTGGAATACTGGGAGGTCATGTTCTTATCAAGCGCTCATCAAGACGGTTGGTAGCAACGAATGAGAGTAGCCGGGGTTCCAGTGTCAGGCAGAGCCGCCCTTGGACACCAGCGGAAGATCGGTAACCACCACCCCGGCAAGGTGAACGTGGGCAGCTTTATTCCCACTCTTATTCATCGTGATCAATTTCCCTTTTTCATCCACCCGCCCCAGACCCGCCGCCTCGGCCAGTGACAGCGGGTCGCCTGGGGAGTTGGTAGCCCGGAAGCCCAACTCGCGAATATAGGCGCCCAGGTAGTGGTTGACCACCGCGCCCTTTTGTACCACCTGCTGCCCGCCGAGACCGGATGCCACGGCCGGGTCATAATCGGAAAAAAGAGCGCAGACAATGGCGAAAAGATAGGGCTGGGCATCTCTGCCCATGGCTTCTTCTGCTGGAAGGCCTGCTGAACCTTCTACTTCGCTGGTCAGCGCCGGCCGGGGCAAATCAGATCCCACCTCCAAAGCCACGATGCCCACCAAATCGGCGCCCCACCAGCGGGCCAGAGCCACGACTGCCCCGGCGGTTTCGGCAGGGTCCGAATTGTTGGTCTTGGAGGGAAACACCATCCCATCGGATGCGTCCTGCAAGGAAGAGGTCATGTCATTTTTCGGGTCGGCCGGAGGCGTGTTGATGAAGTGGTCCCACAGCGGATCTGACTTACGCCTCCTGAATAATCTAGACAGCACCATGGTTATCAATGGCTACTTCGACCGGGCGATCTTCTCGGCGCGCTCCTTCATGATCTCAAACCTGCGGGTGTTTTCCTTCAACGGATAGTAATGCCCGACTTTACTCTCGGGGTCCGGCAGTTCCCCATGCCCATCGGAATTGGAGCCGGGGGAACCGGAGCCGGCTTTGCCGTTTGCAGCCGCGTTTTTCTTTTTCTTTACCGGCAAGATGCCCGAATCGTAGCCTACCCATTTGACCCATGAATTTCGCACCGTGCCCCAGAAGGTGTCATCCAGGAATTTCGGTCCCCTGACTGTCGCCCAACGCAGGGACAGAGGCGTCCTTTTAAGAGTTAGCACAGCGAGATCGTGCCACCAGGATTTGGGTTTGGTGTAGGGGCACACCGTCACGCAGTTGAGGCACGTCTCCCAGAATTCGCTGACGTAGGCGCGCAACCGGTAGCATTGTTCCCAGTTGATCTTGTACTTCTCTACTCCATTGTGAACCACCTTATCTTCCATGGTGATGCTGTTGGTCGGGCAAGTGGTGGCGCATTTGCGGCAAACCTTGCAGAAGTCGTCTACGCCGATGTCGATGGGTTTGTCAGCGACTAAGGGCATGTTGGCCAGTATCGGGTCGCCTAGATGGATGCGTGCTCCGTATTTTTCAGTGATGAGCATGCCGTTGCGGCCCAATTCTCCAACCCCGGCCGCCAGGGCGATGGACATGGGCTGGGTCCGATATTGAATTGCCTCATATCCCATTTCCCGGATATACGCCGCCACATCGGCATACACTTTAGCCAGGCGCGCCTGGCTAAAGTGGTAAGCATGGTCACCGATGTGATGGCGGTGAGCCTGGATCATTTTGTAGTCCCAGGCCGTAGACAGGCATATGGCATAAGGATATTTCTCAGCCATAGCTTCCGGAGTGCGTTCGCCCCGGAGCCGGCCGTCGGAGTCGGTGCCATCTTCCGGATAACGGTCGCCGCTATAGAGCATCGAAGGATGAACGGCGGCGATACCAATGACGTTGGCGCCAAAGTGCTCGGCAACCTTTTGATGTGAAGGGGAAAAGCCTTGGGGTGTGACGACTCAACGGCCCGAGGGGTTACGGCGTTAACCGCTCCCTTGGTGGTCCTGGCCACGGCGTTTTGGAGGGTGTTTCGCCTGTCTGCCGCCGACATGGGGAAGGCTATACGGGACAGGGCGTCGGGTCCGGTGCGGTTGAAATACCAGTGAAGAGGGGTTTGCCAAGCTCACCCCGTTTGTTTTTCTCATGGGGCGTCTCCGAGGCATCCACCGATTTCCAGTCCGCCACCACCCGGGCGGTGCGCCCGAAATAGGGAGCCGGAATCTTTTTTCGCTCATTCGAGGAGCCGTTCGAATCCAAATCTGGATTCGGTGTCTCGGTGGACGGGGTTCTCAGTCCATTTTTATCGCCAAGGCTGGCCTCCTGAGAAGTGACGAATCATGGCAAAATCTCCGTGGTCAAAATCCGGCACATTATACCGGAGAAACGTGGGCCGTCTTCGGAAGAATCAAAATCACAGCAGGGAATCAACCGGAACGGTATCGACAAAAATCGGAAGCTTTTGCCACGTAAGAGTGTAGCATTCCAGGGATTTCCGTTCGACGACGATATGTGTCCCAACAACGGCCACGATCTGGACGCCTGAAAGCTGGTCAATAGTTGCTCGATAACGGAGAATCCGGGTATCGATAGACTGAGTTGACGGCAATCTCCCAGATAAGGATAAACGTAGTAAAAATCGGGAGCAGGGACCTGTGATGCTCTCAGATGATAATCCGGGTGGCCATCATCCTGATGCCGTCGGCATTCGGAGGGAACAGGTTCGGTAAACGTCAAAAGACAAGGCGGTGAAACCATTGATTTCGGGGCCTACCGGCCACACCACAGTCTTTCCTGCCGGGCGGGGAATAGCTTAAAATCCCAGTGATGAGGTGCCAATTATCTGGGCTAGAAGATGTTCACCATATCTTGTTCCTTTCCGCGAGCATTGGCCGCTTGCCCCGGCTCTACACAGATTGCGGGGTGCAACACCATCCGGCGGCAGCGGCGTAGGTGTTGCATGGGGAAATTTACCCGGCTGCCGCAGGAGTCGCCAACCGGCGCGATCAGAGATGAAATCGCAGATTCTCATGCTAATGTTGTTTCCGCTGATCGCCGCGATGGCGGCCGCCTGCACCGGTGAAAGCCAGGCAGCGAAACATAACGTCACCGGTGTGTTCCTAGAAACCCAGAAGCAATTCGAAGATGCGGTAGGTGAATTCGACCAAGCCATCCGCCTCGATCCTCAATTCGGACTGGCTTATTACAACCGGGGTCAGGTATATCTCAAGCTTGAGAATTATGTATCAGCGATAGAGGACTATGACGAAGCAATCGAACGCCACCCTGATCCGGCCTTGATCTACACCAGAAGAGGCGAAGCCCACTTTGGGTTGAGCCAATATGAACAGTCCATCCAGGATCATACCGAAGCCATCCGTCTCGATCCCAAAAACGCCCTGGCTTACTACCACCGTGGTGGTTCTTATTTCGAGCTTGGTCAACGGGACCAGGCCATTCAAGACTATAAAAAGGCAGTGGTTCTAAAACCGCGTTTGACCAATGCGTTGGGGTACCAGTGTCAACTCTACGATGATCTGGACGGATACGAGCCATCCATCAAGGATTGTAAATCCTTCATCCGGCTAGACCGGCAGCTCGCTAAGGCTTTTGGCAGCCGAGGATTCGAATTCTACGAGCTTGGTCAATATAAAAGAGCGATACGGGACTACGACCAAGCAATTCGTATGCATCCCAGTGCCGAGGATTATAACAACCGGGGCCTTGCTCACCTAAAAGTTGACAATATAGATATCGCGTTTGATGATTTCCAGCGGGCAGCCGGCGGCCCCGAATATGCTGAGCCTTATTTCAACCGGGGAGGACTGTATTTCGACCTGGGTGAGTACCGGTTCGCCATCGATGACTATGATCGAGGTATCAGCCGTGACTCCGATAACGCGGGCGGTTATGCCAAGAGGGCGCTGGCTTACATCGCTCTTGAAAAGGATGAAGAAGCCGAACTTGATATCGACCGTGCGGTCGATCTCGGCTTCGACCGCGGTGAACTGGAAGAGGCGGTCCAAGAACTTAAGAAGCTGCGTTAATTGACACCGGCAACACCGGCCAAAATGCGGAAACCAGAAACGGATTCTGGAGGCGAAAGTGGCGGACCGAAGAGAGAGATACGAGCGAAGGCAGGGGGCTCGGCAACGGCGTCAGCAAGAGTCTCGGAGCGCCCGCCGACGGAACATGCGGCCTAAATTGCTTTTGGCCGCTGGGGGATTAACCGCAGTGGTTTTGGTGATCGGAGGTTGGGCCTCTTCGTAACCACCGGGAGCACTTTTGGCAAAGAACTCCCTCCCACTGGTTTCACTTCCGCCCATTTAGAGTCATTGCCTGGGCAACAGATAAACGACCGGCCGATTCACAGACTGATACAAGAGCACGTGATGGAACGCGACGCCGGACATGAAAGGGGCAGCATGTTGGTGCAGTACAATTGCCAGGAATACGCCTGCGAGCCCGGGTTGGTGGATAGACTCACCGAGATCGTGACGTCATACCCTAGTTACGTCTACCTAGCGCCCTACCCTACCATGGACGCCAAGATCGCTCTGGCAGCTCCGGGCAGGCTGCTGACGCTTGATTCCCTTGTTGAGGATAAGATACGCAAGTTCATCGCTGACAATCAGGATAGGTGACCCGGCACACCCAAAATGAGAGATAAAACGGCGGATTTGATATGAATATCCATTTGGTTGATGGGACCTACGAATTGTTTCGCGCCCATTTCGCCGTGCCTCCGGCCAAAGCCCCCGATGGACGGGAGGTTGGCGCGGTACGGGGCCTAATCCGCACCCTCCTGCTGTTGTTGCGGCAGGATGACGTGAGCCACGTTGGTTTCGCGTTCGACCACGTGATCGAGTCTTTCCGAAACGATATGTTCGCGGGATATAAAACCGGGGAAGGAACTCCCGAGGACCTGTTAGGCCAATTCCCACTGGCGGAACGGGCCGCCGCCGCGCTGGGCATGATCGTCTGGCCGATGGTTGAATTTGAGGCCGACGACGCCATAGCCACCGCCGCGGCCCGGTGGAAAGCCGCGCCGGGGGTCGACCAGGTGGTGATCTGCTCTCCAGACAAGGACCTGGCCCAGATGGTGGAGGAGCGGGAGGTGGTTTGCCTGGACCGCCGGCGGGAGATAACGTTGGACGAAGACGGAGCAAGAGAAAAATTCGGGGTTTCGCCTGAGTCCATTCCCGACTACCTGGGTCTGGTTGGCGACGCGGCCGACGGTATTCCGGGGATTCCCAAATGGGGAGCGAAGACTTCCGCCCGCATGTTGGAACGTTACCGGCACATCGAGTCGATTCCCAAGGACCTTTCCCAGTGGGACGTGGAGTTGCGGGGCGCGGCGGGTATCTCATCCAGTTTGGAAGAGCACCGGGAAGACGCGCTATTTTACCGGCAGTTGGCCACCCTCCGGCTGGATGTGCCTTTGACTGAGAGCCTAGAACAACTGGAGTGGCAAGGTATCCGAAGGGAGGAGTTCCAGGCATTGTGTGCCGAGCTAGGCTTTTCTGATTTCGGCATCCAGGATCACGAATGGCGGGCTGGGGCGTGATCAATCCAAAATTGCAGCGGTGATGGGAGCCGGCGAATCCTCATCATGGCGCCGAGTGACCCCCTAAACGGCTTAGCCAGTCAAAGGATTGACTCTCCCCTTCACTGGAAGGTGTAATGTTAACGCATTCAACTTTACCGAGGGGAGGAAAATCGTGAAGCAAGACAAGATGAAGATCGGGGAACTGGCCCGGGTCACCTGCCTGACGGTCAAATCCATTCGGTACTACGAACTCCTTCAACTGTTGGCGGAAGCTCCACGGACCGAATCGGGCTACCGGATATACGGCCAGGAGGCGGTCGAACGGCTGCAATTCATCAAGAAGGCTAAGAGGCTGGGGCTTTCATTGGACGAGATCAAAGATATTCTTGAATTGCACGAGAGTCAGCAGGCGCCCTGTGTTCACGTCCTCGCGCTGTTGGAGCGGAAAATCGCTGACGTCGATGGAATCATCGAAGACCTCCAATCGTTCAGGCAAGACCTGGCGGGCTTGCGAGCGGAGTCGGTGAAACAGTTTGAAAATCTTCCAGAAGGGACTGCGGTATGCGGCATCATCGAACGGAGCATCCATCACAAGGGTGAACTGGCCCTCGCCTGGCTTGAAGGTAGGCATATGAGCAAGCCCAATCGCTGAGCAGGTCTTGTTGCACACTTGACTCTGCTCTCGACGGGAGGGTGTAGGTTTAATCCAAAACCTGATAGAGGAGTCATTTTATGGCAGAGGTTGAGGATCACGAGATACAAGTACTAGTAGTCAGTCATGTTTGGAATCGAAGGGATAGAAGCGGTGAAGTTTGCCCCTGGCGTCCTGGGTGTTGAACCGCCAGTTAATGGTGGCTCGGGCGGCATTTCGCTCCGTGACCAGGGCCTGGACCTCCCGCCGGAGGGCGGGTTCGTTGGGGACGCGCTGCTTGAGGCAGGAGCGGGACAGCACGCTGAACTCGATTTCCGCCATATTCAACCAACTCCCGTGCTTGGGGG
>DAOUHE010000222.1:0-7906 GCA_034428715.1 Dehalococcoidia bacterium
CCGCCGTCAGCCGGACTCCATACTTTTCCCTGACCATACCACCGCCTCCCATCAACACTATCCAGAGTCAGGGTAGCTCTTTTGCTCAATCTTTCACGTTACCATTAATATCAAGTTTGACTGACTACGTGGCGGAAGATATGGGCGCCCGACCGAGGCAGGCCAGCAACCTTGAAGGTCCGGAGCAGGGTGCCGTAGAAGGTGCCGCTGGTGATTCCGCGATAAACTCCGCCGCGCTTACGGACGGGTGGTTAGAACAGGGCCTAACGCCATGAAAAAGGCCCTCGTAGTCAAAGGGCCTTTCCCGGTGGGATCTTTTCTTCGTGAATGACCGGTAAAAGTGATCGACGGCTAGTACAAGTGGCAGTTAACCCAGTGATTGGGACTGACTTCCTTGGTCTGGGTAACGTCCACTGAACAACGGTCCATGGCGAAGGGACAGCGGGGATGAAAGTAGCAACCCGAAGGCGGGTTCAACGGCGACGGGACCTCCCCCATCAGGATCATCTCCTCTTGCGGCGTGTCCGGATGCGAAGGCAGGGCGGCCGACATCAAAGCCTTGGTGTATGGGTGCAGGGGATTTTCAACCAACTCTTTGACGGAGGCCAATTCCACGATCTGTCCCAGGTACATCACCGCGACCCAGCTGCACATATAACGGACCGTGGCCAGGTGATGGGCAATCAACAAATAACTGACGTTGTATTCCTTTTGCAGGTCTTTAAGCAGGTTCATGATCTGGGCGCGGATGGAAACGTCCAGTGCCGAAACCGGCTCGTCCAAAACTATGACCTTGGGGTTCAACGCCAGTGCCCTGGCAATGGCCAGCCTCTGCCTTTGGCCGCCGCTGAATTCGTGGGGGAACAGATTGGTATGATATTCGCTCAAGCCCACGTCATTAAGCAGTTTGAGGACCCTTTCCCTCACGTCTTCCCTGCTCAAGTTCCAGTTGATCGCCATGGGCTCGGCAATAAGGTCACGCATGCGCATCCTGGGATTCAAAGAACTCCAGGGGTTCTGAAACACCGCCTGCACGGAGGTGCGGTATTCCCGGCGCTTCTCGGGGGTGATCTGTTAGACGTCCTCACCCTCAAACAAAATATTGCCTTCGGTAGGCTCTTCCAACATCAGCAGCATCTTGGCGGTGGTGCTCTTTCCGCAACCAGACTCTCCCACCAAACCTAAAGTCTCCCCGGCACGCACTTCGAAGGAAACCCCATCCACGGCTTTGACCCACCCCGTTATCTTTGAAATCAGCAGGCCTTTGGTTACGGGGAAATGTTTCTTCAATCCCCTCGCCTCTAAAATTACTTCGCCGGCGCCGGCGCCTTCCAACGTCGTGGTCATGCCAACCTCCAGCAAGAAGCGTAACGGGATTCGGTCCGGTTCACCTGGGGCGGATATTCCTGCCGGCACTGGTTCATGACGTACTGACAACGGGGGCGAACGGGCACCCCGTAGGAAGGTCGTGCAATGTGGGCGGCTGTCCTTCGATGGAAAACAAACGGTGGAAAACAAACGGTGGAAAACAAACGGTCAATGTCTTCTTCCATCTTGGGGACCGAAGCGAGCAGCGCCTCGGTGGACGGGTGGGACGGATGGTTGAATATGTCCCTGACATTTCCCATTTCGACGATCTTACCAGCGTACATGACGGCGACCCGGTCGCACATCTTGGCCACGATGCCAAAGTCGTGTATGACGAATATTAAGGCAAGGTTCGATTCCTGCTGGATGTCTCTTAGCAGTTTCAAGTATTGGGCTTGAATGGTCACATCAAACGACGTGGTGGGTTCGTCGGCGATGAGGACCATGGGCTCGCACGAGATGCCGATGGCCCCCACCACCCGCTGGCGCATGCCACCGCTCATCCGATGAGGATAGTCTCGCACCCTGGACTCGACGGCCGGGATATTCACCTTCCGCAGCACTTCCAGCGCCTGTTCAAATACGCGTTTCTTAGGCAACTTCTGATGGATTCTGATGGCCTCGGTGACCTGGTTTCCAATGGTGAAAACCGGGTTCAACGACCTCATAGGATCCTGGATTATGAGGCCGATCTTGCTTCCCCAGACCTTGCTCATCTCCCCTTCGGTAAGCTGGAGCAAGTCCTCGCCGTCCAGGACGATCTTGCCAGAGACGATGATCCCAGGAGGGATAGGCACCAGACGCATCATCGATAGCATCGTCACCGATTTGCCAGAGCCCGACTCTCCTACAATACCCAGGGTCTCACCCTTCCGCAGGGTGAAACTGATACCATCCACCGCCTTAACCGTTCCAAAACGGGTGCGGAATTAGGTGCGGAGGTCTTCCACCTCAAGGACGATGTCTCCAGCCGTCGCAGACTCTACCACAATATTTAACTTCCTTCCCTTGCTTTCTTACTCTGTATCTGGCATTTCAGAACTTCACAGCAAAGCTGTGATCTTGAAATCACGGCAACCGATCCGTCCTGGATTCCCGAAGCACGAATCTGGCTCACTGGCCGGGCCGTTCCAGGCCGGCGCCGGACTCGTTTCCGCCGAGGCCCAGGGCGGGCAACACTGTATCTTCGCCCAAAATTATTGTCAAGCGAGGTCAGCATCACCGGCGCGGATCCTAAGAAATCACCTGCGTATCTCAACCGAAACCAAATCAACCCCAAAAATCCCTTAAAGATAACGGCGCGAATCTATCGGTTTAAGGATCGGTAACTTGGAGCACCTCTACGATTCGCCATCGGCGCCGTCCGGTCAGATAGCCGGTCAAATTCCGAAAACCTAATTTTCGCCAATCCAAAAACCAACATGATCAGGTTGGCCATTAGGGATGAACCCAAGGCAAAATAGGTTACGGGGCTGAGCAGTATGGTGGCTCCAGACCTATCACAGCACAGAGAGCTTCTGTAGGCGCCGTACTCGTACCCCAACCAGGCGCCGGCCAGACCAGCAAGGATCGTCAAGGCGACCATCAGCGTAACCATCATCCTTGTATTGCGGTCAATTTTAAACCAGGCAACTATGCTGCCCAGTCCAGCGCCCGTTCCGGCGGCGCATAGTTGCAAAACGAACTATGTCTGGGCCGACTGGGAACTGGAAAATAGGAATATACCCCAGGCTATGGCGATGGCCACCATGCCGGCCACGCTACCCAAAAGTGATTCAGAGCTGACTCTGGCAAATATGATCAATGCCGGCTGAAACCTGTACACCATGTCATTCAACGGGTTATCAACCACTCCTACGAATCAGTCTGCTACCACCATTATGATCCAACGCCTGCTGGGCGGTATTGGTTAACTTCGGGTGGGATGTATTTTCACTGGAGGAAAGCATCACCTGCCGCTGGCTTGGAATCAGCCGAGCGTTTATAATTGGAAAGCCGATAATCCTCCGGGCGGGTGTAGCTCAGTGGTAGAGCTCCAGCCTTCCAAGCTGGTCACGTGAGTTCGATTCTCATCACCCGCTCCACGCCTTGAAAAAGTGAAGGCCCCGGCATTTAACCGGAGCCTTTCCGTTCACGTTCGATTTCAATATTAGCCTATTTGCTCAGAATCTGAACCAATCGCCACGCCCGGGCAGCATTGGCCTCGAATTCCTAGCTAACTTCCACCCGCCGCCATGTGCTGGAGAGCCGCTGCTCTGACGGCTTCCCCGTCGAGCACGGCAATCAGTTCGCCATTCTCTGCTGCCTGGAAAGAGGATTCTTGGTGGAACTCCTCAACCAATGCGGCCATCACGGTTTCTCCGGTAGCTTGTGCCGAACCTTGGTCTCCAGAATCAAGATGTTTCCGAATTTCATCAGTTAGAACCTCCACCTCAACCGCCCGCCGCTGGATCTGGGCGATTTCGTCCAGGTAACGCCTGCCCAGGTAGCAGCCCCCGAACTGCATGATCTGGCATTGGCGGCCGTCCAGATCGGCCGTGCTCAGATACCTGGGCTCCAGTTCCCGTTCATCCAGGTAATCCCTTACTTCCTGGTCTTCCGAGTCGGGGCTCTCCAGGTCAAATATCAGCTTGACCGTGTACATGAAGAAGTCGGCCGGCTCTACTTGCACAAACATGGCGTTTCACCCTGTGGCGCTTTAGGCTACCCCTGTTGGTACATTTGGTGGCGTCACTCGCCCGGAATCACAAGCCCACGGCCTTGAGGATCCGGTTTACATTGTCCGGGCTTTGCTTGATCGAGCCATCGTCAATGCCGTGCATGGCGTCGACAACGGCATCGTTAAAGGGAGTGGCTATGGACACTTCCCGTCCTTTCTCACACACCAGGCCGTTCATGAAATCGATTTCCGAGTGACGTCCTTTCTTGACATCCTGCGCCATCGATGCCAGCCAGTTGACATTGCCGCCCCTGGAGCTCAAGAAGTCGTCCAATTCTTCGAAAACGTCTCCCTTGTCGGCCTCGGCCCACATCGCGGCGGGCTTGGCGCTCATATCCACCACGTTCAAACCCATGGCCAATCCAA
Source organism: Dehalococcoidia bacterium (assembly GCA_034428715.1). Lineage (GTDB taxonomy): Bacteria > Chloroflexota > Dehalococcoidia > Lucifugimonadales > UBA3495 > Io17-Chloro-G2. Next base: position 4,454 of record DAOUHE010000222.1, read on the forward strand.
CTTTGGCCCCTTCTTTAGCCAGGTTGATCCGGATCAACCGGCACCTGGGATCTTTGGCCAAATCCTGGGAGCCCAGACCGGTCATGGAAGAAATGGCGTTGCCCATGGAGTTCTGGCACAACTTTGACCAACGCTCTCCCCACAGGTTGTCGGTGGCGTATGCAGCGTCGATGCAATCGAGTTTTTCCGCTATGGCTTTAGAGCGGTCTGTGATGCGGCCATCATGCTCGCCCACCCGAAACACCGTGTGGCCATGGTCCCGGCCAACCTCGCCGCCCCGCAAAACGCGCCCCGGTTCCCAGAGAGCAACCTCGATATGCGAAGCGATGCAGCCCAAAGCGCGGCCGGCGCCGACGATCCCGCCGATCACCGGATCGTTCCAGCAGTTCTGAATGGACACGAAGAAACCTTCAGGCTTCACGTAGCGCTTGATGAAATGGGTGGCCCATTCGGTATCGTAGGACTTGACGGTGATGAACGCTATGTCGAACATCTCATGAATGTTTAGGGCTTCGGTCAAATGCATGGCCTTTACCGGCACCGTGAATTCACCCAGGGTGTCGGTGGCATGAAGCCCCTTGGTCTTCATGACCTCCACGTGTTCCGGCCAAATGTCTATAAAGGTTACGTCTTCACCCTCTCTCACCAGATAGGCGCCCACATAACTGCCCACGGCGCCTGGTCCCATGATCGCTATTTTATCGGCCAAGATATGAACCTCCTGTCACATTGGGGGTTTATGTATTTCGGCACCCCAGATTCGACCCGCGTTTGGTGCGGCTCCGTGTTGCTGGGTAATCGGTCTAAAGGGTCACCATGCGGGCAGTGTGGATATGCGAGAGGGCCCTAATCTCATCCAAAACAGCGGGGGGCACCGGATCGTCCAGTCCCAAGACCATCATGGCCCGTCCCCGCATGTTCAGGCGCCCCACCTCCATGAAACTGATGTTGATGTTGTGTTTGCCCGCTATGGTCCCCACCGCGCCTATAGATCCCGGCTGGTCTTGGTTGTCGACGAATAGCATGTAGGGAGTAGTGGGGGTAATATCCAGCCAGTAATCGTTGACCTTGACGATATGGGGCTCGTCACGCATGGAAGTGCCGGAAAGGGTGATGCTACCCTCGGTGGTTTCCAGAGTGGCGGTCAATATACTGGCGTATTCCGGGGCCACATCGTTGCGCTGCTCGGTGACATTCAATCCCCGTTGCTGGGCCAGCAAGGGGGCGTTGATCAGGTTGACGTGCTGGCTGCTCACCGGGGCCAACAATCCCGCCAAGACGGCGGCCTTCAAGATGGGTGTTTCGTGTTGGGCTATCTCGCCCTCGTGGCGAATGGTCAAGCCAACGGGTTGTCCGTCAGCCATAAAGGTCAGCAGCTTTCCCAGCACCGTTCCGACCTGGATGTATGGGGCCACCACTTCGTGGACCTCCGGCGGCAAGAACGGGGCGTTCACCGTGTTGCGGGCCGGTTGGCCGCTTAGAACCGCCAACACCTGCTCGGCCGCTTCAATGGCTACCTCTCGCTGGGCCTCTTGGGTCGATGCACCCAGATGAGGGGTGACCAGCACTTTGGGGTGTTTGGGCAGGGGATTGTCCCCCGGCGGCTCCTGGGCGAAGACGTCCAGAGCCGCGCCGCCCAGGCGGCCGGAATCCAGAGCTTCCAGCAGCGCCGCTTCGTCGATGAGCTCTCCCCTGGCAACGTTTATGATGCGCGCACCCTCTTTGATGATCCCAAGCTGTGGGGCGCTGATCATCTCCCGGGTGCCATCGGTCAGCGGCGTGTGCAACGTCACGAAATCGGCCTGGGACAGCATCTCGTCCAGGGTCAAAAGCTCAACGCCCAGGCGGCGAGCGTATTCCGGAGCGACGAAGGGATCGAATCCCACCAGCCTCATGCCGAAGCTCTGGGCGCGGCGGGCCACCTCGGTGCCCACCCGTCCCAGGCCGGCGATGCCCAGGGTCTTATTACGGACCTCGATGCCCATGAAAGCGCTGCGTTTCCACTGGCCTTCCTTCATGGACTGATTGGCGTTGGCAATGTTGCGCGACATCGCCAGCATCAACGCGATGGTATGCTCCGCGGCCGCGACGGTGTTGCCCGTGGGAGCGTTGACCACGGCGATGCCCGCACTGGTGGCCGCATCTAGATCTATGTTATCCACGCCGATGCCGGCCCGGGCGATCACCAACAGCTTGTTGCCCTGTTTGATGACCTCAGAGGTCACCTTGGTTTCGCTGCGGACCACCAGCCCTTCGTAACCGCCCACCACTTCCAGCAGCTCCAGCGGCTTCATGCCAGTCTTCACATCGACGTGCACTTCAGGCTGCGACTGGAGCAAATCAACTCCCTCGGCGGCGATGGGGTCGGATACCAAGATTCTGGGCATATATTCTTATCCTATCCCGGCAATTGCATGAAGGCCCCCAATTCGAAGGCTTAGCCTAGACTATAGCACAGGTGATGCTTCTTCGAGGGCGACTTACGCAAAACAACGGTGGTTGAGCCGGTCAAGATGCGTGGGTACCTCCACGATCTGAATTCAAAACTCATGCAAAACTCGAATCAAATACCGGTTGACGCGCTCAAGCTGCCATTTTATAGTTCTGGGCATCACCCACGGTTTCAAGGCCATTGTAAAGGAGCGGTATCACCGGACCAGAGACGTCTTTAACACCGGTCATGAAGAACTTAAGGCGTTACTTGGTTTTTGGTTTGATCACGACATTACCCACTATGCTGATTGCCTGCGGCTCTTCGTCCGCTCCAGATACGGCCACCCTGGCACAGCAACCCCCCTCGGTTTCTCCAACGTTGGCCCCTACCCCCGATCCTGCCCGTGCTTCAAGTCCGGCGGTCACACCAGCCTTCTCTGATTTAGCAGCTCCGGCTGCGACTCGTATTACAGCAAATACACCCTCGGCCACAACTGCCCCCAAGCCACCTCCGACGATAAGATCCACCGATTCGCCGGCCCATGCGCCAGACGGTGTTTTGACGGCGGATTCAGGGATCACCGGCACCACGAGTTCGTTTGTTGTGGGCGGGATAGCGCCCGGGAGGAAGACCGGCGGGCCACGAGGTTTGAAGTTTGCGATAGCACCCATCGAGAATGGCGGTCCGGTGTTCGATAAGGCAATATTCGTGACCAGCGATGCGTCAGGTAGATATCAAGTTGTCCTTACTCCAGGGGAATATTGGATAGGGCCCAGCGGGAAGGCTCTAGACCCATTGAATTATCCAGGCGGGGCTGTTGAGTTTTCAACAATGGTGGTCAAGGTGAACGAAGGGGAGTTTACCACGGTAGATATATCTGAGATCGGGTTCGCTTACTAGTAGTCAGTCAAACTTGATATTAATGGTAACGTGAAAGATTGAGCAAAAGAGCTACCCTGACTCTGGATAGTGTTGATGGGAGGCGGTGGTATGGTCAGGGAAAAGTATGGAGTCCGGCT
>DAOUHE010000223.1:0-15254 GCA_034428715.1 Dehalococcoidia bacterium
GCCCAGTTGGCTTACCGAACAGACGAGGTCAAGCAACGGTGTCGAACCGCCTTGCAAGCACGGGTGGAGGCCCTCCCCAGGTCAACCCTGGCTAGTTCTTATCACGCCTTCCATGTAGATCCCACTTTGTAGATCCCACTTTGGCTTTAGTTTAGTTCCGAAACCGCTCCAGAGCCGCCTCCAGTGGCAGCACCGGACCATGGCAGCTCGGGGTTGGAAAACCCATCTCCTACCGGCAATCTAGCCTCCGGCGACCCACCCACCCCTCGAACCGATCCGGGACCGGGTGCTTCAGGACTGGGCGCGACATGGCCCAACGGGAACGCGGCGGGTCCCGAGGACGTAACCCTTTTCGTCCGCAGCAAGGTATCAAGCTACTGGCGCGGTCAAACCAGGTCTAGGTTTTACGGTGGCCGCTGGCTTTCCGGTGAGGATACCGGGCGATTGGTGCCAGTTGAGGGCCTAACCCGGCGCTGGTACAACCGCGAGAGCGCCAACCTGGATAATTCCATACGCTATCACCAAACCTTCTTCGTGCGCTTGGACCATCCCCAGAGCATATTCATGGGATATAGGGGGCTCAAGGTCATCGATTCCAGTGACTCCAGTAACTCGATCGACGGCATGGGAGTTCGTGGTGGAGACTCCTACCAGGTGGTCTCAGCCCAGCCAAGGGATGATCCCCAGCGGTTGAACCAGGATTACACCACGCCCATCAGTCCTGAATACATGAGGCTATCCCCGGAGTTAGACGGCGATCTGCGCAAGATCGCCGGCCAGTTAAGCCAAGGCGCCGCCACCGACTTCCAGCGTTTGGAGAGGATAGTCGGATACATAGCGGCAAACACCCGATACGACCCGAATCTCCCGTTACAGCCGGACTCGGAAGTGCGCCTGATTCGATTCCTGATGGGAGATGAGCCCGGCGGCGGCCTGGAATTCGCCACCGCGGTGACCCTGCTGGCTCGGGCGTCGGGATTGCCCGCCCGGCTGGCCTTGGGTTATCTGCCGGGGGTTCGCGACCCCCTTTCGGGAGCGCACATGGTACGGGTGAAGGACGCTCACGCCTGGTCGGAGATCTATTTCGTCCGATCACGGCTGGGTGCCCTTCGACAGCACCCCCAAGGCGGCAGCCGTAGCGGCCTCCAACCAACAGTCTGGTTTTAACCGGTTTTTTCAAGCCGGTGTGGACACCAGAGTGCCAGAGGCGATGGACAACCTCCACATTGATATCCCCGAAATTCCGGACGGCCTGCTAAACTGGCTGCGTAGTCCCTTATTCCCGGCAGTGTTAATCGCCCTGGCGCTGTCCCTTTTGATGGTCAGGTTCCTTTATCCCCGCTGGAAGGATGGCCGGCTTCCCGAATTTAGCCCCGCTTTGGCTTACACCAGGCCGGAATCACCCCCGCGGCGGGAGCTTCTGCGCCTATATTCAAAAGCGGAAAAGCAACTGAAAGGGCGCATAGGGGCCAAGCGATTGCCCTGGCAAACGGCAATGGAATATACTGGCATGGCCGCCGGGGACGGTTCCACAATACATAACCACCTGCAATGGTTCGTCAAGGCCGTTTGGTGGGCCGCTTACTCTCCGTCAGAACCGGATGACAGCCTGGTGAAAGAGGGCCGGGAACGCCTCTCCTCGCTGCGAAAAGCGCTGAAGGAAAATCCGCTGCCGGGCGGGGCCTGACGCAACGGGATCAATAACTTCGAAGGTGCGATGATGACCCAGACTTCGGGCAACAGGTCCTTCTACCGCGAATACTTCAAAGAGGTGGACTCCCTCCATTCGCTACAGGTCCCGCCCCAAGAGCGGGTATGGTTGTTGAAACTGCCCGATGCTGAAGCCAAACCGGCCAAGGTCGTTCTGTACCTGGGCTGCAACATCCTGAAGACCAGCCACCTGGTGCGGACGGTAGTCGACATTTTCAAGCTGATGGAAGTGGACTTCGTGGCCGTGGGGGGCGCGTCCTACTGCTGCGGCATCCAGCATTTCCAGAAGGGAGACGAAACAGCCGGGCGTTCCATGGCCCAATCCACGGTGGATGGCTTCATGAAGTTCCAGCCGGAGCGGGTGGTCATGTGGTGCCCGTCCTGCATCTACTTCTACGACGAGATCATGCAGATGCAAGACAAGTTCCAATTTCAGCACGTCACCGAATTCCTGGTGGAGAACCTGGACCGGTTGGACTTCCAACCTCAGCCAGAAGCTAAAGTCTCCCTCCACTACCACACGGGCCGGGACCAGTCCGACGAGGAAGCCCGCTGCGCCTTCAAGCTGCTGGAAAGCCTGCCGGGAATCCAGCCGGTGGACCTGGGAACCGACACCCGGCTGGGGCGTCATTGCACCGCCGCGGTGCGCGAGAAGGTGGGCCCCCAGGAATGGGACGACATGGTCACCGGCTCCATCCAAAAGGCTGCTGACTCAGGCGTGGACATCTACTCCACCCTGTACCACGGCTGCCAGCGGGCCCTGTGCGGCTATGAGAATGATTACCCGCTAAAAGTGGAGCACTACCTTACAGTGGTGGGCCGGGCCCTGGGCATCGAGCATCAGGACCTGTACAAGAAGTACATGCTTCTGGGCGACGCCGACGCCATACTGGAAGAAACCAGCCCCTGTGCCACCGCCAGCGGCCTAAGCCAGGAAGACGCACGGGCCATCATCCAGAAGACGTTTGTTAACTCCGCGGACTGAATTCCGTGATTTGCCTCCGGTATCCTTGGTACCCCTATCAATCCGGTCCTTCGACAGGCGCAGGATAAGCGGTTTAAGTATCTAGCGTTGGACTTGGGCATTTGACTGTTTGATCGCGCGAATCGCCCATCCAACCATAACCGTAAGCGTCCCATCCACCCTACCTCCGCTCATGGTGAGCCTGTCGAACCACAGACGATTAGCGAGAACCGCCGTCTAATCGCCTACCAGCCCCTGATCACCGGCAACACTTCCTTGCCAAACAGGCCTATGTTGGCTTCGTGGGACATTGGGCCAGCAATGCCGCTGTAAGGTTGCAGGACGTATTCATGCACGACGGCGTGTTGTGATGCTCGTTGATCATGATCCCGTCGTAGCCCAACTCGTCCACATATTGGCACTCGTCGAAGTAGCGCTGGAAAAGCCCGTTGGCCAGGTTGGGATCAAAGTAGCTGTTGGGGAAAGTCAGTCGCAACGACGGATACTTGTCCCCTTCTTCGTCGGGATATTCATGGTAAGGATACTCGCTGAAATAGCAGAATTTCATTTGGACATGTTGCCCGCTGGGACTGGTTCTGCTAACTCAAGAACGGGTTCGGTCCAATTCCGTTTGTTCTCACGTTATCAGCGACACTTTGCTGTCATTTTCGTGATTGACGTAATATTTGCCCCGCAACAAATTCGATGAATTCTTTCGCTACAGCAACAGTTGTTTTGTCATCTTCTTCCTGGAATCTCACGTGTTTCTCTCCAAATGACCCGGAGTCCACCTGAGCATATATTCCCATTTTGCCTGAGTCATTCACAAGGAAGTAATTACATAGCCATCGATTGTTGAGTTCCGGAACTTGCAGGACCTTTGTTTCTTTCCTAGGGACGTAGCGAGTCATTGGGGTAATCGCATATCCGGATTGCCTCATAGAGACACGGTCTGGCGTTTCATCGAAGGAGACACTGCGAATTCTTAGGATATCACCCGTATACGCATAACTGAACGCATGGAGTGGCACTTGAGAAATTCTAACCGTCTCTCCGATTATCCTAGCCTTCCAAAAGACATATGTTATGGGACCGACTTTCTGGAAGCGACCATCGATAAAGCTCGCTATTTCATAACCGCCACCGTATCGCCTAAGTAGGCTCTGCAAGGTTGCGAGTTCGGTGTTTAGTAAGATGCCGGTTAGTCCGAGAGCAAACGAAACGGCTGTTCCGGCATCGCCAGGGCTACCTTCTAAGATTGCAGGGGGTTCGGGGAATTGATTCAACAGCGATCGCAGGTCGTCGCTTCCTGTTCCTAATAAAACCACATCACCAAAGTTAGTAGTCGCCTCTGATTCACAACCGTATTCGAACGAAGTGAGCCTGTGTGTGTCTGCGGGGTCCGTTATGAAGCCAACAAACTCTACGTGAAGGCCTCGGATGTCACCGCCAATCGACCCAAAGTATTTAGACAATGACTCGATCGTGAATTGTTCGATTTGGCTTTTCTCATAGAGTTCATGAATAACATGTTTTGCTGCGATATAGCTACCAGCCCAGCCTATAATTAGGTTGTCGGAAATAATGGCAATCTTCTGCTGTAGTCCAACCGGGACGTCCTCGGTCCCTCCTGGCAGAATTTGGATTAATTCCTCTTGGGCTGCATACTCTGTTGTGGGTATCTTCGTACGACTGCCGGGTCGCTCGGGGCCGGAAGTTAGTAAATCGCCCAACATAATAGGCCAGTTTTTAATTTTTAATCTCATGACTGCGGTCATGGCAAATCGTCACCTATCCCCTGGTGAATGAGTAGGTTAGGTACCAACACGACATCCACCTATCGGACTTAAAATAGATTGATGCACAAATGCTAACCTGTGAGATCAAAGATAAGCCACAACCACGCGAGTACTCATCCAGTGTCGTTATATCTCCCGAACCCCGCCCTACCTCCCGTGCCCCAGAGATAACGCATGATCCTGCCGGAGCGAGTCGGCGGGAGGGTGGACTGGACTTCCATTGACCGTACAACCGAATCCGCACCGAGGCAATCCCGTCCAGAAAGCTACCCCAAAACATCATCCACGGCCAGATCCAACCCTGGAAAGGCTATCGAAGAGAGACGCTGGCCCCGCTGCCATCGGGTCACTTCCTGGTAACCTTCAGCGGTCGGGCTGCGGAACGTCTCAACCGTCCCGGCCTCCAGGCCTACCAGCCAGACCTCGGCGATGCCGTAGCGAGCGTACAGGGGAAGTTTCACTTCGCGGTCGTATTCGGTCGAGGTGTCGGACACTTCGATCAACAACAAAACGTCATTGGGTTCTGGGTGGGCAGATTCGTAGAAATCGGCTCGCCGCCGCTGGAGCATAATATCCGGTTGGGGCTCCGAGTCCCCAGCAAGCCGGACGGGCCCTTGAACACTAATCAATGCACGGTCGATAACCCTGGTGGAAAATAGCTCAGTTAAACGATTGACTGCGGCCTGATGCCGGCTTCCTATGGGGGCCATCTCCACAATCTCCCCTTCCAATAGCTCCAGCCTATCATCCTCGGCTAGGATGCCGGCCTGACCCATCCGATGGTACTCATCCGCTGTGAAACGCCGCCTTAATAGTTGTACAGCCATCAATAACCTCGTTACTCCGGTCTGTTATAAGTATACCGCCCCTCTACTCCTCCAACGTCGTGATATCTCCCGGGTCCAGCCCCAGCTCGTTGGCCTTCAAGAGGCGGCGCATGATCTTGCCGGAGCGGGTCTTGGGCAGCGTGGGCATGAATTCCAGCTCCGATGGCACGGCGATGGGGCCCAGCTCCCGGCGGACGTGGGCTTTTAACGCTGCCACCATTTCTTCGGAGGGGTCGCTTCCCATCCGCAAGGTGACGAAGCCCTTGATGGATTCTCCACGGAGATCGTCGGGCTTGCCGATGACGGCGGCTTCGGCCACGGCCGGATGGGAGACCAACGCGCTTTCAACCTCGGCTGAGCCGATGCGGTGTCCCGCCACATTGAGCACGTCGTCGGCGCGGCCCACCACCATGTAGTAGCCCTCGGCATCACGCAACGCCACGTCACCGGTGAAGTAGACGCCGGGTATGGTGTTCCAGTCCTGGGCGTACCGGTCCGGATCGCCGTAGACCGTTCGAAAGAAGTGGGGAAAGGGCTGTTTTATCACCAGCAGTCCGCCCTTGTCGGGCTCGGTGATCGGCTGACCCTCCCGGTCCACGATATCGAGGACGGCACCGGGCAGCGGCACGCCGACCCGGCCGGGTTTGGCCGCCATGGTAGCGCTGGTTCCCAAACAAGGGCCGCCGGTCTCGGTCTGCCACCAATTGTCCACCACGTAACCCCATTCGCCGTTGCCGCACAGGAACTCGTAGGTCCACTTGAGGGCTTCGGGGTTCAAAGGCTCACCGGCGCAGGTGAGGTACCGAAGGGTGCGCAGGTCGTATTTCTGGGGAAGATCATCGCCGAACCGCATCAACATCCTCAAGACGGTGGGAGCGGTGAACATGACGTTGACGCCGTATTTCTCGATGATCTCGTAGAACACACCTTGATGGGGATAGTCGATGGCGCCCTCACGGAAAACCGTTGTAGCCCCAGCAACCAACGGAGCGTAGACAATGTAGCTGTGGCCCACCACCCAGCCGATGTCCGAGGTGCACCAAAAGACATCGTTGTCCTTGACGTCCCAATAGGTCTTGAAGTGGTAATAGGTGCCCACCATGTATCCGCCGTGGACGTGGACCACGCCCTTGGGCTTGCCGGTGGTGCCGCTGGTGTACAAGATATATAAGGGGTCTTCCGAGTCCATCTCCTCGGCCGGGCAGTGAATGCCGCCCTCGTATAACAACTGGTCGAAGTCCACGTATTTCTCCGGCAACGGCTCGCCGGCGCTTTCCCGCCGCCAGATGACTACATGCTCCACCAAGTCCAGGCCTTCCACGGCTTCGGCGCAGATGCCTCCCAGGTCGACTTTGTTGCCACGGCGGTAACCCACGTCGCCGGTTATCACAACCTTGGCCTGGGCGTCCAGGATCCGGCCCTGTAGCGAACCGACGCTGAACCCCGCGTAGACCACGCTGTGGACGGCGCCGATGCGGGCGCAGGCCAGCATGGCGATGGCTCCTTCAGGCGTGAGCGGCATGTAGATAACCACCCGGTCGCCTTTGCCCACTCCCAAAGACTTGAGCCCATTGGCGAACCGGTTGACCATCTGGGCCAGCGTGCCATAGGTGTAAACGCGCTCGGATCCGTCTTCACCAAGCCAAATAAAGGCCGCTTTGTTCTTCCGGCCCTGGGCTACGTGGCGGTCCAAGCAGTTGTAGGTAATGTTGCACTTGGCGTCGATGAACCATTTAAAGTTGGGATAATCCCATTGGAACACCTTGCTCCAGGGTTTGAACCATTCCAGCTCAGCGGCCACCTCCGCCCAGAATGCTTCCGGATCGTCAATCGACCGCTGGTAAGCGGCCTCTTGGTCCTGGAGGAATGCCTGGCTGACCAAACTGGCCGGAGGTTGGATCACCGCCGTCTCTCGAAGCAAATGATCGATCTGTCCCTGCTGTACCATGATTCATTCCTCACTGTTCGGATAGCTATCAGCTTTCAGCGGTCAGCATTCAGCTATCGGGAGCCACGGCGCTGTCTGCCGGGCATGGGTCGAAGGCTGACGGCTGACCGCATTCTAACCCGCGGTCAATACAGCGGCAAGAATCGTGCCCGTGTTGCTGCGCCCGTGGCCTATATGCGCTAGAGCATGGTAGGATTGGGCATCCGGCCCAAATGCAGGTTAGCCGGCAAACCAGAACTGCGGGAGGAGCTATGACACAGGGGGGAGGGTTCGCCCATCCGGAACTGCTGGTGGACGCCGCCTGGGTGGATGACCACGGCGCGGACGCCAACGTCGTGGTGGTGGACTGCGACGTGGAAGCCGGTTTCAACCGCGGCCACATTCCCGGCGCCGTATTGGTGCCTGACAACTTCGAGAAGAACCCCGACACCGGCCGGGTGCATATCATGAATCCGGACCAGTTCGCCGCCATGTGCCAGAATCTGGGCATAGGCGACGATACGCTGGTCATCACCTATGACAACGGCCAGAGCCTCACCGCCGCCCGTTTATGGTGGGGGCTGAACTATTACGGCCATACCAATGCCAAGGTGTTGGACGGCGGCTGGCGGCGATGGATAGCCGAGGGCCGCAATGTAAGCTTCGACCGCGCCCAGCCGGCAACCGGGGTCAAATTCACCCCCAAGCAGGACGAATCGGTGATGGTCAAGGCCGACGAGCTAAAAGCCGCCTGCAACATGGACGACGCCATTCTGTGGGATGTGCGCAGCGACGGCGAGTGGGACGGCAGCGCCAGCCGGGGCAACAAGCGTGTGGGCCACCTGCCCGGCGCAGTGCACCTGGAATGGTTCAACCTGATGGACCGGGAGACCCACCGGTTCAAGCCGGCCGAAGAGATCCGCCGGATACTGAACGAGAATGGTATCACCCCCGACAAGAAGGTATTCTCTTATTGACAGGGCGGCATCCGTGCGGCGCACGGTATATTCGTCCTCAGGCTCCTTGGCTACCAAAACGCCAAGAACTACGACGCCTCCATGGGCGAGTGGGCCAACAGGGAAGACACCCCGCTGGTTGTTTAGGGCGAGCCCTTAGATTCCCTTGAGGGCGACATTGAACTCGATGACTCTCCCCCTTTCGTAAATGGGCAAATATACTTGCCGAACCCATCAACAGGTTTTGCGGCGACCAAAAGATGACCTCAATTAATATCTCCTTCGTGACCGGCATAAGCTCCGTCTCCGGAGGGGGCAAGACAGCGGTTACCCAAAAGCTTGTTGAACTACTTAAGGATGCACTCACCTTGTGCTTCGATGCTTATGACAAAACGAACATACATCCCGAGAATCTTGAGGCTTGGCTTATCGAGGGTGGAGATTACAACGCATGGGAAACTCCGGTCCTCACGAGAGACCTCCAAGCATTGACATCGGGCTATCACCTTACATCCCCTCTAGATGGCTCCAAGGTTTCACCTGCCGAATACGTCGTTTTTGATGCTCCTTTAGGAAGAGCACACCGTGACACTGGACGGTTTATTGATTTAATGGTTTTCATCGACACCCCCCTCGATGTCGCTATGGCCCGCAGGCTGTTACGGGACATGGCTAATGCTGAAACGAATGCTGATGAAGCTGTCAAACGAATTGGAGTCGAACTCTCTTCGTACTTAAACGGAGCCCGACAGCTGTATGTTGAGTTTCAAGATCGAATCAAGGTGCAATGTGACCTGGTTCTTGACGGTTGTCTAAGCGTAGATGAACTCGCGGGCGAAATTCTTGCGAGAATACCGCAACCGTAGGCATGTAGACCGGATAGAGGCTGGAAAAGCCAGCGGATACTACCAGTGACAAATATCCAAGTTTGGCTGCCTCTTCGCGATCCGCCGGTGGTTGAGCGCTACGAGTTGAGCATGGAATCTTCCCACGATGAGTATCAGGAACTGCAGTCCGTCCGTCTAGGGCCGAGGAATACCCAGATCGTAGCAGATCTTTCGAGCCAGTACGTCGTGAATCTCGGTGTGTCTCGGGACCGCCGGCCGTTGGCCGGATTTCCCCACCAAGAATCCCTGGCCCATTCCCGGGCCAAAAAGCAACCATGGGCCCGCAGGTGAGAAAGTAGTTGCCTTCTTCTCACACCTCTAGGCTCACCTCTTCATACTCGCCCTTAACCGCCGCTACAGCGTCGGAGCGGTTCATCTCATGCGCCTCCCTTAGTGCCGAGCGGAGATTGTCGATGAGTTCGTCTCGCGTGGCTCCCTGGGAATTAACGCCCGGCACCTCTTCTACCCATCCAATCCACCACTTCCCATCGCGCTGGATTATTGCGTTATAGTTCGATTCCATGTCGCCTCACTGAGAGTTATCGTGGCTCCAGGGTAGTCAGCCGCTTTAAAGCAGTCAAGAAATCCAGCATACAACTCTGCATCAACGGAAGCATTTCCACGGCGTGGGGTCGACTCTTAGGGAGATGGTATACCCCTAGCTGGCCCTGTCAATCATCCAATATTGAACAGTCAGGATTGACTGGTGTCGCTGGTCAAATCGAGGCTTGCTGTTGGGATAGCTCGATTTCCGGTCCAACCAATTCCCCCAATTCACGGTGGGTTAAATTCACCGGCCGGGCCAGGTTTTCACTGAACTCGGGGTCTTCCAAATCGCTGCGTTCGAGCCGGATCATGTATTCCCTGGAAACCGTGTAATGCTCCGAGTGGGTGTCCACCAACCTGATCTTGGTGCGCCCCGACACCGGATCCACCATGTCTTCGAAGGGCAACATCCGGAGGTGGCCCTCCTGCAGGTAAATCAATCCACCTCGTGCTAACCGGTCATCTTCTTGTTCTGAGATCAGAAACCGTGCGGCGCCGTAGCCCAAGGTGCGGGTGTAGTCGATGTCGTAGGGAATAGGTGGCGCCGAGCGTAGATCATACCCCAGGGTCACGTCCACCACAGAGATAGAATCACCCCAGGCTGCAAAGCAGCGTTCTGTTTCCCGTTGCAGCATAGACGCCAACGGAATCTCACTGAGGCGAGGACTCCGGCCGCGGGAGGGGGCAAGCCCCTTGCCGGACAACTTCGAAACCTCTTTCGCCTTTAACTTTCCGGAAATCCCCTCGGCTATCACGGCCAGGCCGTCTCGGCGTCCCATGGCGCGGCGCTTTAAAATTGCTCCAGCCAACACCCGGCAAACCTGGTTAACGGTAACGTGTGACTCGGGAAATTCCTCGGGGATGATCGTCAGGGTGGCCCCCGCGGCTTTACCAATAGCCAAGGCCAGATGGCCGGCGGTACGCCCCATCACCACCACAAAATACCAGCGGTTGGTGCTGCGCGAATCTTCCATTAGGTTCAGCACCAATTCGGTCCCGACATGCCGGGCGGTTTCAAAGCCAAAGGATGGCATTCCTCCGGGAAGAGCCAGGTCGTTGTCTATGGTTTTTGGTATTTGAACAATCCGTATATAGCCTTGAGCAGCTTGGACCAGTTCCCGGCCGGCGTTGCAAGTCCCGTCACCGCCAATCAAAATCAGGCCGGTACATCCCATTTCCCGCAGCGTGGCGACCGTTCGCTCGAGATCTTCCCGATTGTCCGTAATATTCGTCCGGGAGGTACGCAAGATGGACCCGCCCTGGAAATGGATGCGAGACACATCGGCAATAGAGAGGGGCCGGACCATGTCAGTCCGTCCGGCAACCAGATGCTCAAATCCATCGTAGATTCCAAGGACTTCTATGCCGGAGTTGCGTGCCTCAATGGTCGCCGCGCCGATGGCGCTGTTGATCCCCGGCGCGGGACCACCGCCCACCAATATGCCAAGGCGCTCTGGAGCTTTCACAGCGAGTCGATCCGTGTCAAAAGGACGCCTTTTCCTGAGAGAATCGTAACCTCAGGCTTTCACAATGTTTTGGTAGAGTCAAGGTCATGGGATTTAAACGAAGGTTTTCGGATTCCCATGGCAATAGGGGCGCCAAGCCGCTCTACGATATGCATTCAATCCATCGTCCCCGTTAAAGAGACGCCTTGGAGCGCCCTTTGGACCCCGGAGGCTATCGCTATGTGGGGCAAATCAGCACAATGGTATGGCAGGTTCTGGTGATGTCAACCGAAATAACGCCGCAGCAATAAAAGACCGCTTAATCCCATGCCTACTGCGCACGTCACCAAGAAAATCAATACGCCGCTACTCATGCCGAAGGTGGACGACAAAATCGCTCCCACCAACACCAATGAGGTCAGCACACATGCCCAGATAACCGCGCCGCTGTGCAGGACCCGTTCAATCTGGTTTGAAGGCTCCATTAGGGTTACACCCCACGAACTATTCGCTGATGTTAACACCAATGTCTGTCTAAATATCTCCGCGATTAGAGCGGGTCGATTGTTTTGGGGTCTACTATGACGAAATGCCCCCACATATCCGAACCCACACATTTATTGGGGTGTGAAATCTGACCGTCATGTTCCCGTGAAGTTTGGCATGACTTCCCGGGCGAACAACCGCGCTGAAGCCTGGGCATCCTCCAGGGAGATCTGGTTGAAATTGACCTGTAGAGAGGCAATCTCAAAACCGCCGGCTTGATCCCGGTATTCCGCCAACTGTTGGCTGATGTCTTGAGGAGTTCCCACCCAGATGGTCCCTTCGCCAAGCATAGATTCAAAGGACGATGCCCGAAGTCCGGCTATGATGGCGTCGTATCCGGGATAGTCTCGCGACGAGGTTCCGGCGCCCCACCCGGCATCCCGTTCCGCGGCTGCCACCATGGAAGCCAGATAACGGTTTACGTTTGGCTTGGCGATCCGGTACGCCTCTTCCCGGTCCTGGTGGCAGAACATGTGGAACCCGAAAGCAATCCGTCCGCGCCCCGAATGGCCGCCTTCCCGCCATGCGTCGCGGTAGATGCCTATGTTTTCCCGCATCTGTGGCCCGGCAAATGGCACCAACATCAGATTGAACCCGTTCAGGCCCGCGTTGCGCACCGACTGGGGGTTCGACAGCGCTGCTACCCAGAAGGGCGGCCGGGGCTTTTGGGTGGGGCGTGGCAGGGAGGTTACGTTCTTGAAACGAAAGAACTCGCTGTCAAAGGTGACGTTTTCCTCCTCCAAGAGCAGGCGGACCGCCTCCATCCCTTCCTGAAAGCGTGCCCGACTTTCGTCCATGGACCGTTCCAGACGCTGGAATTCGTGGGGCAAAAAGGCCCGCCCAAAACCGCATTCCAGCCGCCCGTTGGAGATGGCGGCCAGCATCCCGATCTCCCCGGCGATCTTCAAGGGATGATTAAAAACGGGCAGTACTGCGCCGGTGATCAACCGGGCATCGCGGGTACGCTGGGAGGCGGCAGTTAAAAAAATATGCGGCGAAGGGCTATACCCACCGTAGGCCTCGAAATAGTGCTCAACGCAGCGGACGTGGCTATAACCCAGCTCGTCGCATTGACCAACCAAATCTAAGCACTCGTTCCAATACTGCTGCCCAGACTTCTCGCCAGGCCCTACATCGGGAAAGAACTGCAACCCAAAATCCATCCAGGCCTCCCATTGGCATCTCCCGGCGCCAGTTCCCTGAAATGATACTCCGATCAAGCAGCTTTGACATTCAAGATGGGCTCCGGCAAGGCAGGAACCGAGCGCCAGCGATGCGGAAAAGATAAGCCCCCGGAAAATTCCGGAGGCAATTTCAACCGCGATTGTGGTACCGGGCGTTGGACCCGAACGCCCAATCTCCGGCGGGTCTTATTTCATTTCCCATTGACCCAGTGGCTGCTTCCGATGGGAGATCAGGGCAAGTTCTTGGAGTTTAATCCGGCGTTTTGGTGGACTGCCACGCCACCATCTGCCAAGCGCCGTTCCTTTTGGCGTAAACATCGATGAAGCGGGCCCCGAATTTATTATCGCCGACGTGGAACATAGCGTGGCCGGTTACCACGGCAGTGTCCCCGAATTGACGGACCTCCACGTCTTTCCGCTCGACAGACTTGTAGTTGGAGCGGCCCGACGAAATGGCTTCTATGAAAGATGCCTTGGTATCGATCCGGGCCGTTGAGTGGGTGTAAATCAGGTCGTCGGCCAAAATCTCCTCCAGCGCCTTAACATCACCCTTGGTCATAGCCTCAACCCGCCGGTTCTCCAATGCGATGATCTCGTCCATGTCTATCTCCTCCCCAATGAAATTTGAACCTAATATAACAAAAACCCCGGAAAAAATCCGGGGGGGTTATTGCGATTTTGGTAGTCGGGGTTGGACTCGAATCTGCGGCCTTCGGGTTGTGAGTCTGATGGTATTAGTCTTACTCCGTCCCGTTAGCTACGTTTCGGTACCGGTGTTCAAAAGAAACGACGGCGATTTCATAGCTGTTGTCTTACGCCGTCACGCCTGCTCCCTGGAATGGCCAGCTCGTGCTAGCCAGAATCTCGCCGTCCGGGGAGAAAGCTACGGCATTCACCCGGCCAGCGTCCGCCTCCAGGGTCCGCATCAGCTCTCGGGTCGTGGGAGACCACAGTTCGATTATCCCGTCTTCGATCGCGATGGCCAAGATTTGGCCGTTGGGTGAAAAGGCCACCATGCTCACCAAACGGCCAGTGTTTCCTTCAAAGGCGCTGAGCGGCGTGACAACCGGCGTAGGTGCGCCAGGCCCATTACAGCTGAGTTGGAAACTTGCAGCGAAGAACAGAATGACCACAAAACCAGGTAGCAAGAATTTTTTCAGCTTGTCTTTCACACGGCTAAAGAGAGTCATGAAATTATTTGGTCTAAAGCGCCAGTGCTCTGATCTGGCGAATTAACAAAATGCCGGGTTAATGCCACCTGCGTGGTCTCGCTCCCGGCTGGGCTGATTGTAGTCGATACCAACCCCCGTAGTCCATGTTCTTGAACACCCCCAGACGCCGTCCCCATCCTCCAGCGTCATCCGGTAGTGGATCCGGCTGACGGGCCATCTACGCCGATACCGGTGCTAACACTTCCACCTGAACAGTCCCTATGGTGAGCGGACGCCCGTCCTCGTGACGAAATTTGAGCACTTCCCGGATTTCCTTCGCCACAAGATCCAATGTCTCATGGGGGAACGAATCATTGTCCCGAGACGCCTTACCCTCTGAGCTTTGTTGCTCTTCCAACACTTCCAAGACCAGGACTATGGCTTCCTTGATGTTTTTCAACGCATCCTGCCGGTCTTCTCCCTGACTCACACAACCGGCTAGAGCCGGGCAATATACAGAATAGCTTCCATCATTTTCGGGGTCCAAAATGACCGTGAACTTCTTAAGCTTTGACGGCATGTGCCACCTTATCGGTTAAGTCTCTGTAATTATAACGCCATGGGAAATCAAGTAAGCCCCCGGAAATTTCCGGGGGCTTACTGTTAGTTGTTTTGGTAGCGGGGGTTGGACTCGAACCAACGACCTTCGGGTTATGAGCCCGACGAGCTGCCACTGCTCCACCCCGCGACGAGGTTAGCGATCAGCTTTCAGCGGTCAGCCCCTTCCCGCCCCCAGGTGGGGTCGGAGTAGGCAAATCACTGGCGGCCGTGGGCCGATAGATACTGAATAAGAAGCGGACTCTACGATATTTACTGATAGCTGACGGCTGAGTGCTGACAGCTAAGAAAGTTTGAAGCTCATAGCGTGGGCCAAATCGCTCGACCGATTAGTACCGGTTTGCTGAGGACGTTGCCATCCTTACACATCCGGCCTATCAAGCAGATAGTCTCTCTGCAGTCTTACCCCCGAACCGAATCGGGGAGGGAGGCCTAATCTTGGGGGATGCTTCGCGCTTAGATGCCTTCAGCGCTTATCACTTCCAGACATGGCTACCCAGCGCTGCTCCTGGCGGAACAACTGGAACACCATAGGTCTGTCCCTTCCGGTCCTCTCGTACTAGGAAGAGGTTCCCTCAAGCCTCCTGCGCCCACGGCGGATAGAGACCGAACTGTCTCACGACGTTCTGAACCCAACTCACGTACCCCTTTAACCGGCGAACAGCCGGACCCTTGGGACCGCCTTCAGCCCCAG
>DAOUHE010000224.1:0-2915 GCA_034428715.1 Dehalococcoidia bacterium
CTCATTGCCAGCGGTGTCCTTGAGCGGAACCGTGCCCGTTCCCGCATAGGCGTTGTTGTTCACATCCACCGTTTGGTTCACGATTATTGCCGGCGTCACCGTCAGTGTCACCATCGCGCCTTCGATTGACACCGAGTTCGCCATCACGTTGGAGTCCGTACTTATGTTGAAGGCTGATGCCGGTGGAAGCGAATTCGGGTCCAGCTCCTCCGAGAACGTCATGACTATCAGTGTGCCGTTGGCTGTGCCGGAGACGAAGGTCGGTACGGTGTTGTCCATCTCAAACGTGGGTTCGTTGATGCCCGTGGGCGCGGTGGCGGCAAGCTCGTTATCGGCCGTGTCGGCGATGTTCTGGGCGGAGGCGAATGCCAGGGTTATGGTGCCGGTCAGGCTGGCTATGTCGCCGCCGGTGGGCGTGACGTCATAGCCGCCCGTAACGTTGGTGACGGGCGTGACCGTCGGTGCGGCGGTCGTGCCGGCGATGGTGAAATCAGTTGTGTCCACGTTCTTGACGGCCTCGCTGAAGGTGACCCTCCAGGTCGGGGTGTCGGAGTTGGTAGGCGTTGAGGTCGGGTCCTGGCGCGTTATCGACCTCACCGTGGGTGCGGTGCTGTCGGTCGCCCTGGGGCCCCTGGGAGTGGGGGTTTCTTTCGGTGCGGGCGCCGCCGTGGTGGTGGCGCTGATGGTGGTGGACTGGGCCCCGTCGCCGTCCTGGCTCATGGCTATGACGGCATAGTGGTAGGTCGTGTCCGCCGCAACGGTGTCGTCCTCGTACTCCGTGCGGTTATTCCTGGTGTCCGCCTGGATGGTGGCCAGGCTGTCGGCGCTGGGGCCCCGCAGGATGCGGTAGCCGGTTATGTTGTCGTCCTGGGGGTCGTTCCAGGACAGTGTCAGGCTGTCGTGTGCGACCTGGGAGGCGGCAAGGCCAGTGGGCGCCGCCGGAGGGTGGTCCTTCACCCGCTGGGTGGCGGTATTCGTCCAGGGACCGCTCGACTCGTGGACGGACCGGTCGGCGTTGTAGTAACGGGAGCGGATCTGGACCTTGTAGTCATCGCCTGGGGTCAGGCCGCTCAGCGTGAGTGTGGTGACGCCGCCGAGCGGATATTCGTTGGCCCTTTCTGTCTCGTTGGTACCTGACCACGATGGCCAGCCCAGGTCGGTGTTGGCCCATCTGATCCGGTAGTCCGTGGGTGCCGGACTGGGGGTCTCCCAGGTGATGACCAGTTGCCCTGGCTCGCCGCTGGCGAGTGCCATGGACGGGATTGCGCCGTGTTCGTCCTGTGCCTGGGCGGTTCCGGTCAGTGCGGAACCCATGAATACCATGGAGGCTAGGAGCATCAGTACCGCAATCAAGCTGGGCAACCTTGCTCGACTGTCGGACGAGTCGTGGTGAGTGGTGGTGTTTTTAATCATTGTTTCCTCCCTTCGTTTGCCTGAGAAACCATCAGTTTTGAGTGGGGTCTGTGGTCCGGGGCCTTACTCACCGGGGTCACCACCGCTTCCTCTGTTAGACAAACAGATATGCCGTTCCTCTTTGGGTACGTCTTTTAAGGGTTGCATGCCCCTTCGGTGTTGCGATAGGTGAAAAGGGGAAATTGTGCATTTGTCTTTTACCCGCTCATGAGTCAGCGTTTGTCCTTTACTCACTGATCATTGTGCCCCGGTGGCCTCCGACCAGACGGGCATCCTGGCCCTGCTCATCCCCTGGGGGTCACCCTGTGCGGTCTTGTACTGGATGCCGGCGAACCCGGACATGACTAGGGAAACGCCGCCGTACAGGGCGGCGACCAGGATCCCGGCGTTTTCGCGCCCCCTGAGGTGGCCATTCTTCGCTACAGAACGACCTTACCGTCGTAGGCTGACTTCAGAGTTATAAGACTTGGGGGAAAACCCTCCGCCCCGTGGAGGGGCGCGTCAGAATGGTCTGGCCTGCGTGGTCTCGGACCATAGGCCCTTGGGGCTGGCCAGCGTCCCAGTGTCTTGGACACTGCTCCTGAGTCGGTGCCGGGGGAACAAGAAAAGGCCCGGCATCAGCCGGCCCGGGTGATTTTCTTGGCCTTCCGCTCCCATTCTCTGGGTCAGTATTCTTCGCCCCTTCCCCGGTGGTTGTGCATGCCGTGGTTCATGAAGTATCGTCGGGTTTCTACTCCGTTTTCCTCCAGAATCGCATTGACCATCTCCAGTACGCATTCCCTGCACTTGGGGGGCTTGGCGTGTTCAGGGAAGGCATACAGCCCCGGGGCGCAGTCCACCTCCCAGATCTTCATCACTTCGGTGCTGTCCAGGTCTGCGTAAACGGTCCACCCGTCGACTTTGACCCTGAACAGGGTTGGCCGCTTCGGCTGTTGTCCAAACCCGATCATTGCCAGCCTCCGGGCGTTTTCGTTCACCCGCCTTCGTGTGTCGGGCCTGAGGTGTGCGTCGTACCTATCCTGGGTGATCGGGACGAGCTTTATCTCTTTCTCGTCCCTGGGCGTGGTGGCAGCCCTCAGTTTCTTCTCTATGTTCCCTATCCATTCCCTGCATGGCCGGCATGTTCTTTGGGTGATGTTGATGGTTTCGTCTCCGTGGACCTCATTTCTCAGCTCGTCGACGGTTTCCCAGGTTGGTTTCACCTTTATCACTGGGATGCCGGATTTCAGATACCTGTTCTCGGTTTCCATCTCGAGGTCGTGGTGGACCACAATCTCGATGATGATCCTGGGACTCTTCCCGTCTTCCTTGGTGATGACTAGGTCGGACCTGGTACCATCCACTGCCGCTCTTTCCGTGGCGATGCTTGCCCCCGGTAGTGCTGCGTTCGTTGGGATCGGCTCTCCGCACCTCGCGCACGAGAATTTCAGGAGGTAGCTCGTTCCACCCTCCTGCGCGGTGAGGAACCCTTGGCAGATCGCGGCCTTGGCGGTCTCGTGGAG
>DAOUHE010000225.1:0-16365 GCA_034428715.1 Dehalococcoidia bacterium
TAAACCAAGAGATAAGTTTCGGTCCATATGCGTGTGGCTCTTTTGTTGGCCCATCTTGTTCGATAGCCTCTCGTAGTTCGTAGGTATCGCCAGTAGGAATCCCCATATCTTCCAGATACTTAATTAATGGGAATTATAGTGAATTTTAGCCGAACTAAAATTCACTATAATTCCCTTCGTAAGGGGGAGACTACCGGCTCTTTCCCCCCTTCGTAATGGGGGAAGGTTACGATCAGGGTCGTACCCCCAATCCGATACATCAAATCCAACCAGATGGAGTACTGGGGTCCGCCGCGACAATCCGTTTTCAGTCCAGCGCCACCGACTCCACACGGTAGTTCCAGATGCCTCCCCGTTGGGGTGGACGGCCTTCAAGCACGTCGCGGAAATGGGGCAGGGTGTAGATTGGCGTGCGGTCGAACATCTCGCGCACCAATTGGTCAGGCAGACGGGCGTGATCGCGTCCGTCGGCGCAGTAGGCCAGGTAGTTCATGTGGGCCTGCTCCTCAAGTTGCATCATAGCCGTGACCGACTCTGACAGGGTCTTGCCCGTGGTCACCGCTCCGTGGCCCTGCAGCAGTATCACCGGGTCCGACCCCATGAGGTTGACTAGCTCCATCCCTTCTTCGTCGGTGACGATGGTTTTCATGTGGGGAAAGACCGAGATGGGATTTCGCACCCACTCCACACCCTCCTGGCACATGGGTACCAGGGGCACGCCCAGAACGGTCATTAAGATGACGTAACGTGGGTGAACGTGAACCACCGATTGAACGCCGGGTTGGGTCTTGTAGATACAGGAATGTATCTTGATCTCGGAGCACTGGGTCAGTCCGGTGCGGCCGCCCACCTTGTATCCCTCGGTGTCGCAGATCACCATGTCTTCGGGCCGCATGACCGATAGGGCGTCAACCTCGTATTCCCTTCCTTTGACCACGAACCGGCTGGGGTCCGACGGCAGCCGCATGCTGGCGTGGCCCAACGCGGACCGAAGCCCCACCGCCAGCCCGACGTCGGCCAGTATCCAGTTGGCGGCCGCCGTCTGCCGCATGACATCGTCCAAATCAGCATCCATCACCATTAGCTGCTCCTTTGATTGTTGAGGGTTAGAAGTCTGGAATATTCGAGAGACTCGGGTGGGTATCGTAGCGGACTGGTCTTAATGGGATGGCCGCCTTACTCGTTGGCGGGGGGGTCGCTGGCGGTTACAGGCTGGCTCCGGTTGATCAGGTTCACGACCTTGGCGCCGGAAGCGGCCACCAGGTCTTGGGGAGAGATCATTATCTCTTGGCCCCAAACGCCGGCGCCCACTCCCAGAATTTCCTCATGGGTAAGCGCGGTGTCGATGAATGACCGGAACCCCTGGGGTTGCCAGTGGAACGGCGGTATCGAGCCGATCTCGTATCCTGTCACCCGCTTGACCGTTTCCGGCTGGGCCAGCTTGATGTTTCGTGAGCCGATGGCCTTTTTCAGGTGGCCGGAGACAGCGTTTTTGTCGGCGGCCAGCATCACCAGGACGTGCTCCCCGCCACCGGTCTCGAATATCAGCGTCTTCACCATCTGAGATGGATTGCATCCTAGGGCCCGGGCTACGTTGGCAGCGCCTTTTTCGGTTTCCGGCGGGAACGTAAGCTTGGTGTAGGGCAGCCCCATTTTGTCCAAAAACCGGTGGGGAGGCAGGTCCACGACGTTATTGCCAGGCCCGGTTGTCGACTACAGATTCGTATGTCGCCCCCGATTCGACCAGACCGGGATATCCCAGCATCCATTCATAGGTATATTCGAACCGTTCCCGGGTGTATGCCACAGGAGGGCCGTAAAGGAGCCGCCAGGTTTGAAGCTCATCGGGCTCCAACCCCCCCCGGACTTCCTCCAGCAGGTAGTGGGCATATTTGGCGGGGGTTTGATTGATCAGGCTGGACGCGGCCGCCTGGGCGCGGAACATCGCCGCCAAAGTAGGGCCGTCCAATTCGGCTCCCGCGGCCTCGCTACGGGTGGAATGACACTCCATGATTATGCGGAATCCTTGTTTCTGGGCCACGCTGATCCAAGGCTCCATAAAGTTACCCGCCGCCACCCGGCCGTCGCGAATGGCTTCCAAACGCTCCTCCATGGTGCCAGCGTTGGTGATTTGAATACTCTGTTTGTCAACGAAACCCTCCAGCATCTTCAAGGTGGTGAAGTGGGAGCCGTTGAATGGGCTCACCGCCACGGGCACGTTTTTGAGCTGTTCTGGCTCATAAATGCCGCCATCGGATGCCGCTATGATGGCCATTTTCGACATCGCCGCTCCAAGGGCCACGATCTTGGCGGGCCGCTGGCCGGAACTGTCTGCCTCCACGGTGCGTTTCATGACGCCCCACTCGCACATCCGGTACTGGTCGACACCGCCGTCGTTATATAAGGATTCCATGGTCCGGTCGAAGATGCCTTCCTGCATAGCTTGACGGTCCGCGTTTACCTGGGCCGTGCCAGGAGTGCTGATGATTTCCACGTCCAGCCCTTCCCGCCTGAAGAGGCCTTCATCCCTGGCCACCAACAAAGCCAGATCGTGGACGGCGTTCATCATCGAGACTCGGACTTTCTTCAAATCCTGCCGGGTACTCATGGGACAACCTCCACTCTTGAATTCCAGGCGGTATCGACTTGGAGTGTTTTGGGATTTCCGACAGTATAGGCCCGCCGGTTCCCGGCGTTCAACCTAGGACATTGCCCGGAGAGATTCCGGCGAAAGGCTACAACCCGTCATCTTGATACACGATCTTGCCTCCCACCATGGTCAAAACCGAACCAAGCTCAGGTATCGAGTCTTCGGGGATTTGGATGAGGTCTCCCGATAGCACCGCAAAGTCGGCCAGCTTGCCCGTTTCGAGGGAGCCTCGGTTCTGTTCGTCGAAACTGAAATAAGCCCCGCCCAGGGTGAAGGCCCGGAGCACCTCCATACGGCTTAGGCACTGCTCCGGACCCAACACTTGATTAGTGTACCGCTCCTGCCGGGTCACTGCCGACCAAAGAGTGACGAAGGGGTTATAGGGCTTGTTGTCGGTGCCGAAGCCAAAGGGGATTTTCTCCTCCAGATAGGTCTTATGGGCCGCCGCACGCCCGGCCAACTGTGGGGAATCCAGCAGCGACCGCCCCCTCAGCCATAGCTCGGTCAGGGGGATGGTCTCCACCACCAAGCCCAGGTTTCGGATGCGGTCCAGTTCTCCGGCCGAGGTGTCCCGGGTGTGCCCAAGCGTCCAGCGCCGGGCGTCGATGGGAAATTCCTCGTGGACCTCTTCGAAAATCCGAAGCACTTCATCAAGCTGGTCCCGGACGATGGTGTTGACCCTCAGGTTGTATTGGGCGGCCAGACGGACCAGCCGCCGGAACCTTCCCGGAGGATTATATGCCTGGATGAATCCCGCCCAGCCGGTGTAGGGCAGCCCCGACGACCGGGCCCGGGCGATGTAGCGGCTTCCCCGGTAGTTGAAGTAATAACCGCTTATCTTCAGCATGTCGTCGCCGAAGCCGCCGCCCGACGCCGAGTGGGACCAACGCTCCATATCCCGTTCCGCCTCCGCCATCGACTTGAAGGCGGGGCTGAGCACCAAACGCGCCCGGACCGTCAATTCGCCCTTGTCCCATAGTTCTTTGTAGGCGTTCAGCACCTCGGGCGCGACGCCGTGGCCCTCGTAGGTGCCGGTGGTCCCCACGGCGTTGTACAGTTCCATCGATTTCTTCAATGCCGCCACCCTTTGGCCGTGGCCGAAACGCGGCGCCACCTTCATCAACGTAAACTCCAACGAGGGGAATCGGCCGTGGTCGATCAAGATTCCCGTGGGCTCGCCGTTCCCGTCCTTTTCGATGACCACGCTGGGGTCTGGTGAATGGGTATGCCTGTCTATCCCGGCCAAGTTCAGGGCCAAGCTGTTGGCCACTCCCACTGATGGGGGCACGTTCCATGGCGTCCAGGTGCCCCGGATATAGACCGGGTTTTTCGGCGCGGCTTGGTCCAGTTCCCACCGGTTTGGAAACCGGCCCTCGCTGAGATTACCCGGAACATCAGCGTAGTTGGGAGGGTCTCCCACCGGCATGGTGGTGATCCACTCCCCGGGAGCGGCGTTTCTTGCCTGCTCCCGAATGACCGCCAGGATGTCAGCTATGGAGTTGGCTCCTTCAAGAGATGGATAGATCCGCTTCAATCCTTCCCGGTCCATATGGGCGTGGATATCGATGATGCCGGGGATGACAGTCCGGCCCTGAAGGTCGATGCTGACGGTTTCTGGCCCGGCCATTGCGCGAATCGAGGCGCTGGATCCAACGGACAGGATTTTATCGCCCACGACGGCCAATGCCTCCTGTATGGTGTCACCAGGGTCGACGGTCAGCACCTTGGCATTGTGGAGAATGATGTCCGCGGCTGCTCGAGTTTGAACCATGTCGTAGCCCTCCGGTCGCGTAAAACATTTGGCACTCATTTCTCTTGGGAAATATACAATCCTGGGCCATCCCGTGCTACTTTCAAACCGGCCGTGGAGCGAGTTTCAGGGCCAGGCCTGGGTCCTTTTACCACGAGAACCGGTTGAGCTATAATCCCGACCATGCAGTCCCGGCCAAAAGGAGTACGACATTGCCCGAGAGAGCCCTTGAAGGAGTCAAGGTCATCGACCTGACCCACCAGATCGCCGGACCTTATTGCACCAAATTATTGGCCGATTTCGGCGCCGACGTCATCAAAGTGGAGCGGCCCGGAGGCGACCCGGCGCGGCGGTTGCCCCCATTCTTCCACGATGAGACCGACGCCGACAAAAGCCTGCTGTTCCTGTATCTGAACACTAATAAGCGCGGCATCACTCTGAACCTCAAAACCATTCAGGGCAAGGCCATGCTGAGGGATTTGATTCGGGGAGCTGACATGCTGGTCGAAAACTATTCGCCCCGGGTGATGCCGGGCCTTGGTCTCGACTACGAAGCGTTGCGGGAGATAAACCCCTCCCTGGTTATGACGTCCATCTCCAACTTCGGACAAACCGGGCCCTACCGCGACTACCGGGCGGCCGACATCGTCGAATACGCCCTCGGCGGGCTGATGTACATCTTCGGAGGCTACGACGCCCCGCCATTGAAACACGCTTTGCACCAAGCCCAGTTCCGGGCGGGGACCGATTCGGCTTCCGCTTCTCTGATGGCCATGTACCATCAACGGTTGACCGGCCAGGGACAGCGGGTGGACGTGTCCATCCAGGAATGTGTCGCTTCTGGTCTCCGGGACGTGGTGGACAACTACACCTATTCCGGCGCGGTCCGGCGGCGGGAGCCCAACCACCGTGGTGATATGACCCGCATACGGGAGGTTTCCGACGGCTACATCCTGCCCAACCCCGGCATCACCGCCCGGCTGAATTGGAGCGTGGTGGCCGACTTCTTGGAAGCCCCGGAGCTCAACGACGAGAAGTTCAACACCGCTTCCGCCCGCCTGGCAAACGCCGAAGCGTTGGGAGAGGTGATGGACCGGAACTTTTCGAACAAGAAGATGTACGACATGTTCTATGCCGCCCACAAGCTGCGCTTTATCTACGGCATGGTCCAGTCGCCAGAACAGGTGTTGGCGGACGTACAGTTTGCCGCCAGGGAGTTCTTCGTAGATGTGGACCATCCCGCCACCGGCAAGGTGAGATATCCGGGCGCCCCATTCCGGATGGAGGGGACCCCTTGGCAGGTGACAAGGCCCGCGCCCACCCTGGGCGAGCACAACCAGGAGTTGCTGGGCGAGCCCTTTGGATATTCGGATATCGACCTTTCCCGTTTGCGGGCCATGGAGGTGATCTAATAATGCCCGCTCCACTAACCGGACTGCGTGTCATCGAGATGGGCCAGCTCATCGCCGTGCCCTGGGCCACGAAGATGCTGGCCGACATGGGCGCCCAGGTCATCCGCTTGGAATCGTGCCAACGGCTGGAAAGCTACCGCACCGACGCTCTATACCAGAACAGCGTGGAAGGCGAGTTTTGGAACCGGGGCGCGAATTTCTACGAGCACAACCGCAACAAATTGGGCATCACCCTGGACCTGAGCGGAGACCAAGGCCTGGCCATCCTGAAGGACCTGATCTCCATCAGCGACATATTCATCGAGAATTTTACCCCCAGGGTGGTCAAGAATTTCGGTTTGGAATATGAGGATCTTCGCCGTATCAAGCCGGATATCATCATGGTCTCGTCGACGGGATACGGCTTCACCGGGCCCTGGGCCAACTTCGGCGCCACGGGACCAGCCACTGAGGGAGCTTCCGGCTTGGCCTATATGACCGGCTACCGGGACGGGCCGCCGGTGATGTCGGAGATCCCCTACACCGACTACACTTCCTCGGAGCACACGGTTTTCGCAATCATGGCGGCCCTGATGCACCGCCTGCGCACCGGCCAAGGACAGTTTTTGGACATATCCCAGACCCAGGCCTCGGCCGTGACCGTCCCGGAAGCTCTGCTGGATTTTTCCGCCAACGGACGCACCGCCCCGAGGATGGGCAACGAAGACACCGCCATGGCTCCCCACGGATGTTATCAGTGCCAGGGGGAGGACCGGTGGATCGTCATAGCCGTGGAGTCTGACGCCCAATGGCGGTCACTATGCGGGGTATTGGGGAAGGAAGAGTGGCTGGAGGATGCTAGGTTCTCCGACGGGTTGTCCCGCTGGAAGCACCGGCAGGATCTGGACCAGTTGTTGGGCCAGGTGACTATCGATTGGGACTCGCGCCGGTTGATGGAACGCTTGCAGCCGGCCGGCGTTGCCTCGGGGGCGGTCTTGGACGGTCCCGGCCTGTTGTTCGACCCGCATTTGAAGGCCCGCGGCTTCTATGAGGTGATAGATCACGACCGCAGCACGGGCATACCGCCCCTTCCCTATGCCAGCAGGCCGTGGAAGCTGCTGGGCACGCCGGCGTTGGAAGGCAAAGCCGCCCCCGTCATGGGACAGCACAACAGGCTGGTCTTGATGGACCTACTGGGTAAGACGGAAGCCCAGATGTCGGATTTGGAATCGTCCGAAGTCATCGGCTATGCGCCCGCCAATCCAGCGCCGGTATCCCGTCCCTCTCCTGAGGAGCAGGTACGCCTGGGCCGAATGCAACGGTACGACCTTGACTACCAACAAAGGGTGGCGGAGGCGTATCCCGGTCCTTCGGCTGGGGCATAGACCGGCCCCACGGAATCTGGAAATTCTAGTGATCCACGGGCGTGTTCGCAACATAGGCTTGAAGACACATAAACGCTTGCTGGGCTTCCTGGTGGACTGCCTATCTATATCGACGTAACATTCCGGCACGTTGACGTCCAAATCAATCGACTGGGTTAGCAACCACATGATAGAGCCCAATCCCAATCGTGAGATAGGCCCTGTTTTCGTGGGCCGCCAACGGGGAATGGATGAGATCAGGACCGCCCTGGATGACGCGATGTCGGGCCGGGGCCGGCTCATCTTGCTGGCCGGTGAGCCAGGGATCGGCAAGACCCGGATGGCTCAAGAACTCGCCGATACCGCCGGGCAAACCGGTGGCCAAGTGCTTTGGGGGCGGTGTCATGAAGGGCAAGGCAGGCCGCCCTATTGGCCCTGGATCCAGCTCATCCGCGCCTACATCATAAACTGCGACCCAGAGAGGCTCGCCGTCGAACTGAGGTCCGGCGCCGCAATCATTGCCGAAGTTGTCCCCGAAATCGGGGAGAAGATACCGGACCTGCCGCAACCACCGGCTCTTGAGCCTGATCAAGCGCGGTTTCGCCTTTTCGACGCTGTCACGGCTTTCCTGAAAAACGCGGCGGTCGCCAGACCCTTGGTTCTCATGTTGGAAGACCTTCAATGGGCCGATACTCCATCCTTGCTAATGTTGGAGTTTTTGAACACGGAGCTAAGGGAAACGCGGCTCCTCATTCTAGGCACCTACCGGGATGCGGAACTTCCCCGAAACGATTCCCTTTCACACACCCTCGGGGAGCTAGCCCGGCAACAACATTTCAGAGAATTTCTGCTTCAAGGCCTGTCGAATGACGATGTCAACCGGTTCATGGCCGGGTCGGCGGGTGTCGAGCCACTTCAAGAGCTGGTTAGGCGGGTCTTTTTAACGACCGAGGGTAATCCACTATTCATGACCCAGATCGTCCAGCTGCTGGTCCACCAAGGACGATTCGATTCTCATGATCTCGGCGGCTCCGGTTCGGATCCCGTGAGGAATGTTGAGATCCCTCAAAGCGTTCGGTTGGCAATCAGGCGGCGATTGTCAAGACTGCCGGAGGATAGCCTGGAAATACTCAGGTTGGCTTCAGTCATCGGCCGGGAATTCAACCTGGATCAATTGACGGCGCTAAACGAAACCGCCGGTGAAGAAAGGGTTTTGCAGGCTTTGGAAGAGCCTTTGACAGACCGGGTCATAGAAGAGTTGCCGCGCTCAGCAGGCAGGTATCAATTCACTCACGCTTTGATCCAAGACACCCTCTATCAGGAATTGTCCCCAACGAGAAAAGTCCGCCTGCACGCCACGATCGCGAAGAGTCTGGAAGACCTGTACGGAGAGAATATAGAGATCCATGCGGCGGAACTGGCTTACCACTATGCGGAAGCCGAGGCGGAGACCGGACCTCACAAGATGGTCCATTACGCCTCGGTGGCTGGTGAATGGGCTCTTTCGGCATACGCCTACGATGAGGCGCTTGCTTACTTTAACCGCGCGTTGGCAGGAAAAGAAGGCCAGCCAATGGACGCTGACACCGCGAATCACCTGTTCGGATTGGCGCGCGCCCAGGGCGCGACGGGCCAGGTGGATCAGGCTTGGGTCACGATGGAACGTGCCTTCGACTACTTTATTGGGGTTGGAGATGTGTCAGGCGCGGTGGCCGCCGCCGAATTCCCGTTGTTCTATGTTCCTGGCTTAAAAAACGCGGCGCGTATGGTCACCGAGACATTGACCCTGGTTCCGGCCGAGTCCCCCGCATCAGGACGGCTCCTTTCTCGGTTGGGTTTGCTGCTAAATCTGGACAGAGGCGACTACGAGCAGGCAACGGAGGTTTTCAACCGGGCGCTGGCCATCGCTCGAAAACGAGATGACGCGGCGTTGGAGATGCGGACCGAGGCCGCTGCCGCCGACGCAGATTTTTATCGGTTGAATTGGGTGTCCGCCCTTGAAAAAAGCGAGCAAGTGATAGTGCTGGCTCAAGGGAGGAACGACCTCCAGTCGGAAGCCTGGCCTCGCTGGTTGGCTTCCTTTTCTTCCCTAGGAATTGGGCGTGGCGATGAGGCGTTGACACACGCCACCTTCATGCTGGGGTTGGCGGAAAGGCTCCATAACCGGGGCCTGATCGCAAGTTCATGGATCATCAACGGCATCGTCTCCCAAGCGAGAGGCGATTGGGAATCAGCCAAAAGGTTTTATGGTTATGAACTAGCCCAAGGTTCAGACGCCTTTGGTTTCCTTGCTTTCCGCGCAATGTTGCATCATGAGTTGGGCCGCTTCACCGAGGGCGAAGCCGATCTAAAGCGTTGCATGGAGATCTTGCGCGGGGTAGAATCGGGTCCGACTTTGGAGTACGGGTTTGCGAGTAACTTGATTCCTATGGTTGCCCGAATCACCGGTGTGGAAAGCCAGCTTGATGCCGCCAGAGCGTCAGGCGAAGCAGTACGGAACTCACCGTCGGCAACTACTTTTTTCGCCATCATGGCCACCTCCGGCCTAGCAATGGTGTCTGTCCTACACGATGACGAGCCGGCGGCACGGCAACACTACGCCGAATTGAGTTCCTACCGAGGTACCATGTCCCCATGGTGCTTGACTGCCGTTGACCGAGTGCTCGGCCTTTTGTCCCAAACAATGGGCGATCTGGAGCAGGCCCTCGAGCATTTTGGCGATTCCATGGCGTTTTGTAAAAAGGCGGGATACCGGCCGGAGTTGGCTTGGACCTTCCACGACCACGCTGGTGTTCTGCTTCAACGCGCCGCCGGGGACCCAGCAGACACCACCCAAGCCGATAGGGACTTAGCTCGATCATTACTGGAAGAAGGGCTTGCCCTTTCCCAAGACCTGGGCATGACGCCGGTGACTGACCGCATGAGTCTAATGTTGGCTGGGATTGATGTGGCGGTCTCGGGTGCACCACGGTTTCCCGATGGCCTGAGCCAGCGAGAGGTTGAGGTGCTCGGTCTTCTTGCTCTTGGCAGGAGCAACCGGGAAATCGGCGAAGAATTATTCATCGCCTCAAGTACCGTGGCCCGTCACGTTAGCAACATTTTCACCAAGACCGGGGTCTCCAACCGGGCGGAAGCAGCGACCTATGCTTCCAGGCAAGGCCTCGTCTCCTAACTGCTCCCCGGGCGGCTCCCTCATTCCCTCCGCCGATCCGCCCCACTAGCAATTTCTTGCTACCCTCGCCCAACTGGGATAATTGGGAAATCCTCAGAACTGAGGATGCCCAGCCCATCACCTCCGGTTTACTATGCCCAGCATCCCGTCACGGGCAAATGTTTTAGCAGGAGGTCCGGTCTATGTACATGGTAAGGGATGTCTTTACTTGCAAACGGGGGCGAGCCCCTGAGATAGCGGACGACATGAAGGTGTGGCAAAAATGGCTGATCAGCGCGGGCAACCACACCGGGAAGGTTTACGCCGACATGAGCGGCTCTTTTGACACCGTGGTGTTGGAATTCGAGGTGGAAAGCCTCGATGAGTACTACGTCATGGAACGCGGGCTATACATCGACCCCGACCCGGACACAGCCCGGCTAACCGGCCACCTGAACGAGGCTACCACCTCCGGGTACCGGGAGATATTCGAAGTCCTAGCGTAGAAACCCTAAATTGAAACCTTGGAAACAGATTCACAAAAAAATTCATGAATTCGAAGGAGATTCACAATGGCTATTTGGAATAACATCCTAAGCGATCATGACCGCCAAGTGTTGGAAGCCCGCCCATCCCGGCCGAGCAGGGGCCTTGGGGAACACCCAGCGGTTTTGGTGATCGATATGAACTGCGGCGCCGTGGGGACGAATCGCCCCAACTACGAGCAGGTGGACGAATACCCTGGGACGTGCGGACTGTTCGCCTGGTCAGCCATTCCAAATATGCAAGAGGTGATTGCCGCCGCACGGAATGCGGACATACCGGTGGTGTACACCAAACTCATTTACAAGGCCACCCACGATTGGCCCCGCGCCAAAGACCCCAATTACAGGTTTAGCGAATTGAGCCCTCAATCGGAGATCCTGCCGGAGATCGCCCCTCAGCCGGGGGACCTCCTCATAGAGACCCAGCAGCATAGCGGGTTCTGCCAGACGCCCCTGCTCCCCGTGTTGATGAATAAGAAGGTTGACACCCTCATCGTTATCGGAGCCTCCACCAGTGGTTGCGTACGGGCTACCGTCGTGGATGCCACCACCTACCAATGCTTCAAGGTGGCGGTGGTAGAAGACGCTGTCTGTGACAGCTTGGATATCTCTCACCAATCGGCTCTCTTCGACCTCCAGAGAATGTACTGCGATGTGCTTCCTTCCAAAGAGATCGTCGAATATATCGCTAGCGTAAAGGCGGCAAAGGCGGAACCCGTTAGCGTCTAAGGCAACGGGTCATGAGAAACGGCCAGTCTCCGCCTCTGGATTTAACGAGTTAGGGAATCAAGTGCCAAGAAAAGGAGGATCCCAATGTACGACGCAATCATAGTTGGCGCCCGATGCGCCGGTTCGCCTACGGCAATGCTGCTGGCCCAAAAAGGCTACCGGGTTTTGCTTGTGGACCGGGACACATTTCCCAGTGACACCATGTCGACGCACTATATCTGGCAGCCCGGTTTAGCCAAGCTCAAGGATTGGGGCCTGCTGGATAAGGTGCTCGGCGCCGATAGCCCGCCTATCTCTAAAATCACCTTCGATATAGGGCCTCTGGCCCTGGTGGGAAACGCGCCTCCAGCAGAAGGGGTGACGGAGATGTGTGCGCCCCGCCGCATCGCCCTCGACAAGGTTTTGGTTGATGCCGCGGTGGAAAGCGGCGCCGAGTTGACAGAAGGTTTTTCGGTACAGGATCTTGTGGTTGACGGCGGCCGGGTCACCGGAATCCGGGGCCGGAGTCAAGGCGGTTCCACCGTGACAGAGGAAGCCCGGATCGTCATCGGCGCCGACGGACCTCATTCCATCGTTGCCCGCAACGTTGACGCCCCGAGTTACGACGAACGGCCGTCGCTTACTTGCTGCTACTACAGTTACTGGAGTGGCGTACCAGTGGACGGTTTGGAGTTTTATTCGAGGGGGTCGCGGGTGATGTTCGCATTCCAGACCAACGGCGGGCTTACCAGCGTCGTGACTTTTTGGCCGAACAAAGAGTTTCACGAGTATCGCGCCGACATCGAAGGCAACTATATGAAGACCATCGGCCTTGTGCCCGCGCTGGCCGAACGCGTTCGAAGCGGACAGCGGGAAGAGCGCTTCATGGGCTCGGCCGAGGTCACCAACTTCTTCCGCAAGCCCTTCGGGCCGGGCTGGGCGTTGGTGGGAGACGCCGGATACCAAAAAGACCCGATAACGGCCCAGGGAATCACCGACGCCTTCAAACATGCGGAGCTTCTAGCCGGAGCCATCGACGAAGGCATGTCGGGGCGGAAGCCTCTAGATGAGGCGATGGTCGGCTACGAGCAGGAACGGAATGAATCGGTAGCGCCGATCTACGATTTCACCTGTGGGTTCTTGCGCACGCTGGTACAGCCCCCGGCAGAGATTCAGCAGCTCTTCGGCGCCTTGAGCCGAAACCAAGAGGAGACCAACCGCTTTTTCGGCACTCTGGCGGGCACGGTGCCGATCCCAGAGTTCTTCTCACCCGAAAACATGCAGCGCATCATAGGCGTAGGACAAACCTGATCCTTGAGGCCTGCTAGATCAGCTTGGCCAAGGGGTCGAGCAGCAGCCACTTCAATCAAAAATGGAACATTCGACGGTTACGGATTGGGTCTAAACTCTCGTATCGATAGGCTCACCGGACCGAGCCAAATCGTAACCGTCCCCGTGGCAGCCCCACAGTCTCGAAAATGAGATGGGGGTGGATTGGTAACTGAGCTTCTGCCCGTTAAACTCCTTCCATCGCCCGGAAGGGGCTTTGCTTCAAAATCCCCTTCAGCGCGTCACCCTCAGACGCTACGAGGGGTCTAAGATCATGAGGTTAGACTCGCTAACTGGGGCCCAACATTTACGTATTTAGATTCCCCGGCCGCTGCGCTCCCCGGATTGACAGTTTTGGAGCCAGGCCCCTTGAAGGCAAAAAGGGACATCGAATCCAAGCCGGGCTTCTCCAGATTCAAGTTGAGGATTTATCCCTTGGCCCAAACAACCCATTACGCCGCTTGCGGTTTCCACGAGACCTGGTGTTTTCATTGGACGACCGTGAATCAGATATTTCCCGAAACAGGGGCTTAGGTTTGATTCCCGCTAATTAGCCCGCCTACACAACGATATAGACTCCTGCCCCAGCTTTGCCGGCTGGGGCAATTTGCGCTTGAGGCGGATTGATCGAGAGGAAGAGCGCGCGCGAATCCGCCCGCCTCGGCAAGGCGAATATTTGGTTTCGCCGGCTGCTTTGATCCATATTTAGGGGTTGTCCCCGTGATCTTGGGTGTGATCCCTTTAGAGGCCAACCGCGCTTAAGTCTAATCTTAGAAGCGACCCCATTAAAAGAACGGAAATTACAGAAGAAGTCTCCATCTAACATCGGAACATCGGTCTATGTGGCGCTTGCTTATTGGGGGACACCATAGAGATATCAGGACCGCCATTTGAGCCAATGGCGAAACTAGCGGGGGGAGAGACGTGGGCATCAAAAGTTTAAACCTGGGCCGGCAAGAGTATTCGATCGCACTAAGGTACGCGACAAGCGTGATAGTGGGGATCGTTGGAAAACCGTTCCTTGTCTACAAGCTGAAAACGTTCGGTATTGCCGTGATGTTGACCGCCGGGACCTTTTGGGCAGGTTGTGGCGGCGTGGAATCGCTACGCGATTCCCGGCCGGCCCCTGAGCCTCAAACGACTTTGAGGATTGCTGGCGCGGGAGGCACCACCCGGGTTTTAAAACTCGCCGCCGGCGCCCACGAGCAAAAACACGGCCGATTGGATTTCGAATTTTTGTCTGGATCAGGTTCCAGCGGTGGGGTCAAGGGTGTATTGCAAGGCCAGTTACATCTGGGTGCGATGTCGCGTCTGCCAAAAGATGAAGAGATCGCCGGGGGAATCAATTACCACCAGTTCGGCCAGGACAGAGTCGTTGTGGTCGCCAGCTCAGATCTGTCCATCGGTGGTTTGACCAGCCAACAAGTCAAAGACATCTTTCTGGGTGTGATAGAGGTCGGCGGGCCGGAAGCTCCCATCAATATTCTGGTCCGGGAAGAAAAAGACAGCAACACCAAGATCATGCGCAAAGGAATGATAGGTGATGGGGCTTTTGCGCCTGGATCTGTGACGATGACAAGCGAAAACGATACGAAAGCCGCGATGTCATCCGCGACGAACACGATCTCATATCTTGCTTACAGCGGGGTCCGGATAGAAGATCTGCGAGTGAATGCCCTGGCGCTAGACGGACACGAACCGGGCGACCCCAATAGCGCCTATCCCTTGGAAAGCCGGCCTTTGGGGGTGGCTTATCTTCCAGAGAATATCGCCAAGGTTAAACCTTTTCTTGACTTTTTGATCTCCCCTGAAATACAGGATCTGCTGGTGGAGCGGGGAATCGGGCCGGTGAACAACACAACCGCGTCGAGAAATAGCGGTAGTTAACAGGATTCCCTTCAAGTAGGTCCAATTTGCGATTGTTGCACGCGTTTCGTGATCTGCCGTTGTTCAGCAAGTTGCTTGGGGTAATTTTCTTACCCCTGGTGATCATGCTGTCTGTGACTCTAATTTGGACCGTCAATAGCCTCAATAGATTGGAGGCCGATGTTAGCGCATCACGCTTACGGGATGAGATCAACGTCTTCTATCAACAATTCGCCAGGTTGGAGGCAGACCTTAATATGGTTGCCCGCCGGCTTTCAACTGATCCCTCTGTGATCAAAGCCATGGAACAAACTGATCAAAATCTACTGAATGCCACGTTGATCTCCGAACGGTCCCGCTTAGGATTAGGCCATTTGCAGATCGTCGATGCATTGGGAAAAACCTTTGGCGTGGAACATCATGGCCATTGGCCCGGCTACGATGACAGTATTGAACAGCTCCACGGATTGGGTCTGCTGGAAATTAATGACGCCGGGCTGATCTCTAACGGCGACGAATGGATGCTGGTGGTCGTTCAGCCGATCAAGACCCCTACCGAATTGTTGGGCGCGTTGTCCGTAGGGTTTGTGTTGGACCGCCAAGCTCTATCGGAATTGAACTTTGACAGGACCGATCCGTCGTGGATGATCTTTGACGAACAGGTCCTGGTCCACGCCCTGTCAGGCTCATATCTAGGGAGATATGACAGAGGCTCCGAAACAGAGGCGCTGCATGTCGAGGATCACCAACTGTTGGCTAGAGCCAATGATCAGCAAATCGAATTGACTACCACTGAGATTGATGGGAAAAGGCACCAAATAGCCTATGCTCCCCTGATGCTCCGAGATAAGCCGGTAGCAGTGTTGGGCGTGGCCCTCACCTCGGCCGCTACCGACGAAATCCGTAGCAGCTTGGTGAGCGCCAGCATGATCGTGACCGGGCTGGTTGCCCTGGTGACCCTGGCCGGCGGATTTTTCCTTGCCAGAATCATCTCCAGACCTATCCTTAAACTTAAAAATGCCGCCGAAGATATCGCCATGCTAAAGCTAGACACACGTATTGACATCGAATCCCACGATGAGGTGGGGTCCCTGGCATCGTCTTTCAACTTTATGACGGAGGAATTGCAGCGTCTCTATAGCGGGCTGAAAGATGAAGTCGCCGAGCGCACGCAAACCAACGAGCGTTTGACCGATGAGATCGTGGAACGCCAGCGTGCGGAGGAGGAGTTAAGGACTTTGGCGTTAAACCTAGAGAGAAGCAACACCGAGTTGCAGCAATTTGCCTCGATCGCGTCACACGATCTACAGGAGCCCTTGCGAAAGATCCGTACCTTTGGCGCCCGTCTTCAGGATGGGGCCAAAAACCAGTTGACTGATAAACATCGCGACTATTTGGATCGGCTGTTGAACGCGGCTGGACGGATGCAGATATTGATTAACGATCTGTTTGAGGAGGACCCGGAAATTCGGACAGGTGGCTACAGGTGGCTAAGTGAGAGTCCTGCTCCTAAAATAAGCGCAGCTGTGGCTGTGAAGGAGGAGTGGGACATGTCAAAAGAACGGAGGAAGCACAGCCCGTCATTCAAGGCCAAGGTGGCCGTGGATGCGG
>DAOUHE010000226.1:0-7642 GCA_034428715.1 Dehalococcoidia bacterium
TCCTGCCGGTAACGTCGACCATTTTTGCCGCGCATTGCCTCAATAAAACTGTTACCCGACGCAAGTGCTTGCCTCAAATAGGATGCTATCGAACGGAGCGCTTCACGTAATGATCCTTATGCGAACCACGGCGGGTATCAATAAGGCGGAGGACGCCGGAAGGGCCGGAAGGAAGGATGCCCAAATCGGGTCCGCCGATGCGTTGCGGCGGATCTTCCCAACGGCGCTGGCGAGTTATCTGCAATTTCGTGGCTGGATCCGCCAGGAGACTTTGTGCGACCGAAGTTCAGTAACATTTGATTAGAGGCGATGCACGGAGGCTGGACGCCGTCTTCTCGCTGGAGTTTCTGGACAAGCACGAGGGTTTTCAGGTACCACTCGCCATCGACCAATCCATAGTGACCGCCCTTGACCTGCAGGGCGAAACACTCCAGCTGCCCCACCCAGCAAAGTCCAACTCGATATAGACGAAGCCCCGGTGGTCTCTGCCCGCCAGGGCTTCAAAAACTCGGCGTTCCGCCTGCCGTTTGGGATCTTTCCGGCGGGTTGCGGGAAACTCCCGCGGGTACATTCTCATGGTTGGTGTTTCTGCTTCGGGGTTGCTATGCGTTCACAGCCAAGCGTCCGGTAGTGGTGAACCTCAGCCCATAACGCGTCCATGCGGGACTCATGCCTCGTAGCAGGCCACCCAGTGTCCCGGCGCTCTCTCCTCCTGTGGAGGGTGAGGATCGTTGAGGCATCTTTCGGTAGCCATCGGACACCGGTCGTAGAAGCGGCACCTGGGCGCAGGGTCAATAGGCAGGGACAAGTCGCCCTGGATGTTCGGGGGTTCACGGCGACGCAGCGGGTCGGGAACGGGCACCGCCGAAAGGAGCGCCTTTGTGTACGGATGGAGCGGGTTGTGCAACAGTTCTTCGGTATCTGCCAGTTCGACTATTTTCCCCAGGTACATCACGGCAATCCGGTGGCACATATAGCGGGCCACCGCCAGGTCGTGGGTGATGTACAGATAGGCGATCCCAAGGCGTTGGGCCAGGTCCTGCATCAGGGACATGATGCCGGTGCGGCTTGACACGTCCAGCATGGAGGTGGGCTCGTCGGCCACTACAAAGGACGGACCTATGACCAAGGCGCGGGCAATTGCCACGCGCTGACGCTGCCCACCGGAGAGTTCGTGAGGACGCCGGAACAGGAACGCGCCGGCCGGGGTGAGGCCCACGAGGTTCAGAATCTCGGAGACGCGGTCCAACCGATCCAGTGCGTCGCCAATGCCCTGCACGGCCAGGGGTTCGGCGATGGTGTCATATACGGTTCGCCTGGGGTTCATTGATTCGTAGGGGTCCTGGAAAATCATCTGGACCTGCCGGCGGAAGGCCCGCAACTGCCGTCCTTTGATAGTTGACACCACCACTGAACCGGCGAGATGTCCGCTGGCAACCGGCGCGGGGAACCGGAAAGATACGCGTCCGTGGGTAGGTTCAAGCAGCTTGACCAACAGCTTGCCCACGGTGGTCTTGCCGCAACCGGACTCGCCGACCAAGCCCAGGCTTTCCCCACAACCCACCTGGAAAGACACGTCGTCCACGGCGTGGATAAAGCTGGAAGGCTTACGGAACAAATTCGCGGCGATGGGAAAACGCTTGGTCAACCCTTCCGCGGTGACCAGGGCCTCTCGGTCGTATTCCGTTGGGTACGCAGATTCCATGGTTAGACTACTGGGATATGTTATGCGCCGCCGCCCGGTTACGCGCTTCGTCCAATGGGTGCCAGCAGGCGGCCCATTGACTCCCGCGGTCCACCCGTGGCGGATATTCGCGACGGCATACCTCGGTGGCGTAAGCACACCTGGGATGGAATGGACATCCCGGGGGAGGGTCAACCAGGTTGGGAGGTTCGCCCGGGAGGGTTGTCAGGGGCAGTTTCTCACCACTTATGCTGGGGAATGAGGACATGAGAGCCGCCGTATAGGGGTGAATCGGCGCGCGGAATACGTCGGCGGTATCACCCAACTCCACCAGATTGCCGGCGTACATCACCCCGGTTCGGTCGGTGATTTCCGCAATCACTCCGATGTCGTGGCTGATGTAAATCATGCCCATCCGCAGTTCCTGCTGCACACGCTTCAGTTCCCTGAGGATACGATCCTGCACGATTACATCGAGGGCCGTGGTCGGCTCATCGGCGATGATCACGGCGGGGTCGCAGGCCAACGCCATCGCGATCACCGCTCGCTGCCGCATTCCGCCGCTGAACTCGTGGGGATATCGTTGCATCAATTGAGGATCGAGTCCCACCATGCGGAACAGGCGAGCCACCCGCGCCCTGGCGTCGGCGGCCGTCGCCTCCACGCGGTGGGCTTCGATTGCCTCCACCACCTGCTGCCCAACCCGATACACCGGGTCGAGGGAATTCATAGCCGCCTGGAACACCATGGCCATACGCCGCCAGCGGAATTGGCGCATTTCCTCTTCTGGCAGTTGAAGCAGGTCCCGGCCGTCGAGCAGAACCTGTCCCGACGTCAGGCGGCCGTTATCGGGCAGCAGCCGCAGGAGGCAGTTGGCAATGGAAGTCTTGCCGCAACCGGATTCGCCCACCAACCCCAACGACTGCCCCCGCGCCAACTCGAAGCTGACGCCCCGCACGGCTCGCACCGTTCCGTGTCGGGTCAGATAGGACAGCGAGAGGTCCACCACCTTCAGGACCGGGTCGTTATGCGCCATTGTCATCCGTTGGAATCCTTCGCGTCAGCCGTCGTGGCGCCGGAGCCTGGGATTGACCACCTCGTCCAGCGCACGCCCGACCAGGTAGAAAGCGCTGCACAGGAGTGTGATGGACGCCCCGGCGGGGATGACCAACCACCAGTACCTGGCGCCGCCCAGCAGGTATCCGCCGGTGTTCGCGGTGTGGATCATTATGCCCCAGCTCATTCTCAGGTCGAGCAGGCCCAGGAAAGACAGCACGGCCTCCGCAAAGATGGCGCCGGTCACGGTGAACATCATGTAGAGCAGGGACAGGGGCAGCAGGTTGGGAATGATGTGCACAAGTATGACGTGGAAATGGCCGCCGCCCGCCACCCGCGCCGCCTCGATGTAGGGTTTGACCCGGATGCTCAAGGCCTGGGACTTCAGGATGATGGCGGTGCCTCCAAAGCCGCCCAGCAGGCCGATTATCAGGGCCAGGTAGAAGAGGTTCAGGTTGAAAAGGGCGCTGAGCACGATGAGCAGGGAAATACCCGGCAAAGCGATGACCAGATCCGCGAGCCGCATCAATAGAGCGTCCACCAGCCCTCCGTAGTAGGCGGCGACAGCGCCCACGGTGGTGGCGATGCCCACCGTCACCAGGGCCGCGGTTATGCCCAGTATGAACTCGGACCGGGCGCTGAACAGCAATTGGCTCAGTATGTCCCGTCCGAGCGGGTCAGTGCCCAGAGGGTGTCTCCAGTTCGGCGACGCCGGATGCTGGGCGCGGTCGTAAGCATAGCCCGTTACCGGGTCGTACACCTCGGTATCCCAAACGGTGGCTATGAGTATGGGGTGGGAAAGCGCCATGAGCGCGAACATGGCAATGGTCGCGAGGGACAGCAGGCCAATGCGGCTCTCCAGGAATATGGTCCAGCCGTCCCTGAGCGACCGCCATGCCAACCGCAACCGGACCAACGCCAGTTGCAACCTTCCCGGACGCAGGTCGATGTACGGCGGCTCGGTGGGGAAGGACGCCCCTCCGTCCGTCGGCGGATGGTTTGATTGTTGGTCAATCACTGGTAACGTATCCTCGGGTCGAGGTACACGTACAGGATGTCCACTATCACGTGGGCCAGCAGAGAGAACAGCCCGATGAAGACCATTGCGCCCATGACCAGTGGCAGGTCTTCGGACCGCACGGCTTGTAGCAATGTCATGCCGGTGCCGGGCCACGAGAACACGCCTTCGATGATCACGCTGCCGTCGATCGCGAAGATCAGGCTGTAAACCAAGCTGGTAATCACCGGGAGCAGGGCATTGCGGGCAGCATGTTGATCCCGAACCACCTTTTCAGGCAATCCCTTGGCCCGGGCCGCCATCACGTAGTCCTCGCGCATCGTCTCCAGCATACTGTTTCGCGTCAGCAGCATGGTGCCGGCGAAAGATATGAGGGTGAGCGTAGCGATGGGCAGGATCATGTGCCTGAGGATATCCAGCGCCAGATGGCCAAAGCCCGACACAGCCCAGGAGATGAGGACAGCCAGCACCCCGGCTGCGATGATAAAAGTCGACGTCCGCGCTGGCCCAACGCGACCGAGCTTCCGGGCGGCCAACAGAGTCAACAACGCGAAGGCGATGAAGGCGCCGGCCGTGGCGAGCATGTAACTGAAAACGTAGTTGGCGCTGACCTCAGCCTCGCGCCAGATCAAAGGGTCCAGGAACTTGCCAACGGGTAGCCATCCCAGCTTGAATGCGAAGATCCAGATCATCATCAGGGCGAAAGCCGGGGTGAACGCGGTGAAGAGTGTTGCGCCCGAGATGGTGGCGGCATACTCCAGCACGCCGCCCCGACGCCAGGCGATGGCTTTGCCCAGGAAGAACCCGATGTAGAAGGACGTTGCCGTTGCGGTGAGAAACAGGACTACGGTGCGGGGAAGGCGCTCTGCCAGCACGTCGATGACCGGTCGGGGGAAATAACCGAAGGATACGCCGAAATTCCCGGTAAAGGTGTTCTTCATGTGGATGAGGTACTGTTGCCACAATGGTTTGTCCAAACCGAACGACTCCTTGATCCGCGCTCGAACATCGGCGGGCAGGTCGGGGTTCAGGGCGTAGAATGAGGCGTAGTCGCCAGGCTGGGCCTGCACCAGGAAGAAGGCCAGCGTCACGATCAGAAAGAGCGTCAAGGCCATTTGGCCGGCGCGTCGGACCAGGTATCCTGTCATCGAGACCAATCCCTCATTTTGACGCCTTACCCTGCTGTGCCCCAACCTTCGGGCAGCCAGGTTGGCGCCCGGCCGGAGGATACGCCCGCAGATCCGAACCATCTCCCAATGCGACCGCCAAGTTGCGGTGTGTCCGTGAGATTATGGTGGGAGACAGCAGGCGCTTCCCCAGGCAGCTACTTGAACCGGACCAAGGTTGTCAAACCCGCGGCGTTCTGAAGTCCGCCGAGGGATTCGGTGTAGGGGAATTCAACGCGGTCGCTCCGATAAGCCTCCACCAGCGGGGTGTCGAACAACACGACGTAGGGCAGGTCATCAGCCAGGAACGCCTGCATCTCAAAGACCTGCCGGCGCGCCGTCTCCAGATCCGTTTCCGCCAACAGCTGATCGGCGAGGCGGTCGAATTCAGGGTTGTCGTAGCCGCCGGCGTTGTGTCCTTCCAGTCCGGAATGGCGGCTGTGAAAGAATGATTCCAGGTAGTCGGGATAGAGGCTCAGGCCCCAGCCGAGAATCCACATATCGAAATCCTGCCGGTCAAACACCTTCTCCACGATCAGGTTGAAGCCGGTCAGGTCAGCCCGCAGCGGGATGCCGACTTCGTTCAGCCATCTTTCGATCCAGATGGCGAACGTGGAGCGCAGGGGGTCGTAGCCGGGGCTCGGAGCCAGCAAAGTCATGGCTGGCATCGGCTCGCCGTTGGGCATCTTCAGTCCTTCTCCCGGCTGCTCGATGAACTTTCCGTCTTCGCTCACCCGCGGCTCGGTTTCCCAGGCGAACCCGGCTCCCTTGAGCAACTCCACCGCCCGAGCTATCCGTTCTCCTCGGCTCAGGCCCTTGCCGATCAACGGCACGTCCGGGTTGTACCAGGCTTTGTTGCCCTCGGGCACCATGGTGTACACCGGAATGGCTACGCCTTGCAGAACGGTTTCCGTCAGGAATTCCTTATCTATCAGGGTTGCCACGGCCTGGCGGAATGCTTTGTTGTCCTGGGGCGCCTTTCGGACATTGAACCCCAGGTACCGGACGCCGTCGGACGGGTTTTCAATGACGGATAACCCGTCCTCACCCTGCAATTGTTCCTGCAGACCCTTGGACAGACCCAGAGGGTTGAGCATGAAATCGATATCGCCTTTTTTGAGGGCCAATACGGCGCCGTCCTGGCTACCGTAAATCGAGTAGATTGTGCTGTCGGCGTAAGGCCCGACGGTGTATTCAAGCGATTTGTCGCCGCTCGTTTCACCGTAAGCAGCGAACTCGTAGACGCCCGACTTGGCCTCGGCGTAGGAGCCGTTGGCAAATTGGGTGATCACACTGTCGCGGAAGAAATAATCGGGGTTCCTGGCCTTTTCGGCGAAAGC
Source organism: Dehalococcoidia bacterium (assembly GCA_034428715.1). Lineage (GTDB taxonomy): Bacteria > Chloroflexota > Dehalococcoidia > Lucifugimonadales > UBA3495 > Io17-Chloro-G2. The sequence goes on from DAOUHE010000226.1 coordinate 6,265, forward strand.
GCCGCGCTCCCATTTGCCGAAGCTGAAACCTCCGGCGGTGGGCTCGTTCTGCGGGACATGGGCGTACAGCGCTTTTTGCTGTTCAACGAGTTCACCCGCTCGCCTGGCATCAGCCACCACCGGCTCCCAATAAGCCTTGGAGAGGATGGGCATGAAAGCCAAGCCGAACTGCCAGCGGGCCAGGCCGGGTTTTTGCTTGAAGAATATCTTCAACTGGTAAGGGTCCAAGGCTTCCGCGTGGTCGAAGAACTCAGGGTCCACGATAGACGGCCAATTGCCGGCGAGTTGCAGCTCGGCGGCAGTATGGGCGGTGAACACAAAGTCTGCTGCCGTTACTCCGTTCCCATCGCTCCATTGGACGCCGCGCTTCAAGGTAACCTCGGTGGTCCAAAAAGTTTGACCGTCTATCGTTTCCTCCCGCAGGGGCGAAGGGAAATCGGCGGCTAGGGAGGGTACCCAGTCGAACCGTTGCGCCGAATAGACAAACAGCGCGGGATTGGTACCGCCCAGGACATAGAGGTTCCAAATTGTTCCGTCCGGCCCCAGGTACGCCCAAAAATTGGTCGTAGTAAGGTCTGCCGAAATGCCGACTTGGTAAATATTTTCACTCTCGTCTGGCCTTGGCGCGTCCGTCGGCAGAGCGAGGGCGGTAGCCGTCGGCACGGGAGACTCGGGTCCCGGGGTGGCCGTAACCACCACCTCCTTCACCACTTCCCTGGTGCATCCCAAGAGTGCAAACAAGGCCAATATCAGGCCGCAAACTATTAATATTCCCATCACACGAATCATTTGTTGCAACTCTTGAAATGAGCTGAAATCTAGCACGTCAGCCAAACGAGGGCAAGAAAGCGAGACAGCACGTAACAGTTCGGCCTCGGTGAGTTGAAATGGCTGAAGGGGGTTGGGGGAACGCTGGCGCTGGTGGAGGCGGTTATGTCATATATCTGAGATGGATAGAGAAATCGACCTCACCAGTGCCGGCCGGGATATGCTGATTGCCATCATCGTACACCAACAGGGGGGCCGCTTGGGCGACGGCTGGTACTCAGGCGTGCTGAAGCAGCACCTAATGCATCTGCGGCAAACGCCGGATGGCATTGAGTACCGGGCGGGCGGGCCGGACGGGGAGATCGCCGACGTAGACCTGGATGATCAGTTGCGCCGTTATTTCCGGCTGGACACCGATGACATCGAGAGCATCTATGTCGATCTGGCCGGGCGCGACAGCCAAATCGGCCCGCTGTTGGAACGTTACCGTGGCGTGCGCCTCCTGCGGCAGGAGCCGTGGGAATGCCTGGCATCGTACATCTGCTCGGCGCGGGCCAGTGTTGCGAGCATCACCAAAAACGCGGAGGCGCTGGCGGAGGAATACGGCAAC
>DAOUHE010000227.1:0-3097 GCA_034428715.1 Dehalococcoidia bacterium
TGATTTGGTATGGACGGAAGCGCGATGCTGCGCTTTGAGATAGATACCAATTCTTGCTGGATTTCCATAAAAATATCACTCAAGCGTCTGCGGAAAAGTCGGCTGTGGAAGCACGAATAAATATATTGAGAAAGGCCTTTGACTATTGGAATGAGAATAATTGTAAATGATCACCTATATGGAACCACTCCGTGATCACCTAATGGGGCCACTCGATGATCACCTAATGGGGCCACCTGGTGATCACCTAATGGAGCCATTGGGGGTGGTTGCCGGAAAGTAGTCAAGCCCGGTCTCGAACTTCAATTAACCGGTATTCTCGCCGATTTGTGAGCGAGGGCGCCATGAGCAACAGAAGGTTCGAGATGTATGAATACAGAGCAGTGCTGGTGCGTATGCGTCAGGGTGATTCGGACCGCGCCATTGCCAGGTCGGGTCTGATGGGGCGGTCCAAGGTTCGGCGGTTTCGCGCCCTGGCCGATTTTCACGGATGGCTCGAGTCGGGCAATCCCCTGCCGGGGGAAGAGGAGATCGTGCGGGTGGCGCCGATCCGCAGTTGTCCGCAAAGTACAGGGAGCTCGTCAGTAGAGCCCTACCGGGCCCAGGTGGAGTCGTGGGTGCGCGAGGGCATCCAGGTCACCACGATCCAGCGCGCCCTTGAGCGCATCCACGGTTACCGGGGGAGCTACTCCTCGGTAAACCGATTCGTCCGCGACCTGTGCATTGATCGGCCCCGGGCCACCGTGCACCTGACGTTCGAGCCGGGCGAAGCCGGGCAGGTGGATTTCGGTGCCGGTCCCCGGATGGTGGACGTTCGCAGCGGCGGGGAGTTGAAGACCTGGTTTTTCCTGATGACCCTGGCGTTCTCCCGTCACCAGTATGCCGAGTTGGTGCTTGACCAGCGTACGGAGACCTGGCTGGAATGTCACCGCCGGGCATTCGAGTGGTTCGGCGGGGTGCCGGCGAGAATCATCATTGACAATGCCCGGTGCGCGATCACCCGGGCCTGTTTCCACGATCCGGTTGCTCAGCGTGCGTACGCGGAGTATGCCGAGGGCTACCGCTTCAGGATCGATGCCTGTCCTCCCCGGGACCCGAAAAAGAAAGGCCGGGTGGAAGCGGGTATCAAGTATCTCAAGCGGGGCTTCGTGCCCACCCGTGAATTTCGCAGCCTCGCCGACGCTAATGAGCAATTGCGCGAATGGGTCCTCGGCGAGGCGGGCAATCGTATCCACGGCAGCACCGGCGAGCAGCCCCTCGGCCTGTTCGCCCTGGAAAGGCCTGCCCTCGGGCCCTTGCCGGATCAACCGCCGGAAACCGCTGTCTGGGCCAGGGTCAAGGTCCATCAGGATGCCCATGTCCATTATGGGAAGTGCCTCTACTCGGTCCCTTACCGGTTCGCCGGGGAATCACTCTGGCTGAAGGCCGCTCCGCAGACGATCAGGATCTACCGCGAACATGAACTGGTGGCCACCCACGTCAGAGCCTTCAGTCCGAGGGCGCGCCATACCAACCCGGACCATCTACCACCCAACGCACTCGCTTACCAGAGGCGCACGCCCACATGGTGCCGGGCGCAGGCACGGGAAATCGGCAGTGCCTGCCATACCCTGGTCCAGTCCCTGTTCGATGACGACGTCATGTACAACCTCCGCAAGGTGCAGGGGATACTGGGCCTGGTCGGGAAATACGGCCCCCAGCGTCTCGAGGCCGCCTGCAGGCGTGCCCTGCACTACCACGATCCGCAGTACCGCACCATCAAGTCCATACTGGAAAAGGGACTCGATGCCGAACCCTGCGACGAATCCGACTTCGATACCCTCGCCGATTGCTACACCGGCAAGGGTCGATTCTGCCGGGACACCCGCAAACTCATCGGGCACTGAAACGGCAGCTGCCGTCTCGGCGCCTTCATCCATCCATTCAACCGGAGCATACCAACATGAACCCGAAACCCGACCTCGCCAACCTGCTCAGGCAACTGCGGCTGACCGGCATCCTCCATTCCCTCGAAGCCAGAAACCGTCAGGCCATCCAATCCAAAATGGCTTACACGGACTTCCTGGGACTGCTCATCTGCGACGAAGTGGCCAGCCGCGACCAGCGCAGGTTCGACCTGCGGCACAGACGGGCCGGCTTCCCGTCCGGCAAGACGATCGAGCAGTTCGACTTCGACTTCAACCCCAGAATCAATGCCGCCCTGATCCACGACCTCATGACCGGCCGCTTCCTCCGCGAAAAGTCCCCGGTCCTCATCGCCGGACCCTGCGGAACCGGCAAGAGCCATCTCGCACAGGCCATCGGACACCAGGCCGTCCGGCAGGAATACGATGTCCGTTTCTTCACCGCAGCCAACCTACTCGGAATCCTTTACGCCGCCCGGGCCAATGGAACCCACGCCAAACGATTCAGGCAAATGACCAAAATCGACCTGCTGATAATCGACGACTTCGGACTCAAACCCCTGAAGTCTCCCGCCGACGAGGACTTCCACGACCTCATCGCCGAGCGGTACGAACGCGTCACCACCCTCGTCACTTCCAACCTGGATTTTACCGAGTGGGGCGACGCCTTCCCCAACAAACTGCTCGGGGCGGCCACACTCGACCGGCTCAGGCACGAGGCCTATCGGCTGACCCTGGATGGGAAAAGCTACCGCAGCCCCAGGGATGTGGACGGATTCGACCGGCACGGCAACCCGGACCTGCAAGCCCAAAATGATTCCAGCTAATCGAAACAGCTTCCATGGCCGGGACACCACCGCGCTGCTTGTCCTGTGTAGTGCCGCACGTCAGATCGAGTCTGTCAACCGCCCTCACGGGACGATGCTGCCCTACAGGTATGAATGACCTTGAATGCAAAAAATAAACCCTTGAACTGACCTGGCCACGGAGGTAATATCAACACCGCTTTTCGAGACCGGAAAACACTAAAAAAAGTGGCCCCATTAGGTGATCATCGAGTGGCCCCATTAGGTGATCACGGAGTGGTTCCATATAGGTGATCATTTACATTTGCAAAAGAATCAATTCCCGCCGGTTTACAGGGTGAGTAAAATCAAAGATTCTGGAGGGTTTTTAAAAATATTGTCGTGAAC
>DAOUHE010000228.1:0-1794 GCA_034428715.1 Dehalococcoidia bacterium
CGCAACCCATCTGCGGGGCTGCCGTCGGTAGTGCCACGGAAGATGGCGGTGTCGGCTCGGACGTGGCCTCCGGTCTCTGGGAGTCGGTTGGTAACGGTGTTGTTGCAGCACTGGGCCCTGGGGTCGCTGTCGGGACGGGCAGTGGAGTCTCCGTCGGCTCAGCCGCGGGCGTCACCGGACTTGGCAATGATGTTGAGCCTTCCGCGGTAGCCGGTACCGTCGCCCCTCCTGGTGTCGGGGTCGTTTCCCCGCAGGCCAGCAGGGCCGCGAGAATCACCAGGGCTATCCACAGGGGTAAGTTCAGCATCATGAGACCATTTCCATCGCTATTTCGGAATTCCGAGTTCCTTATGGTTGAATGTACCTGCCGCGTTCCCTAGAGTTCAAGCTCTGATGGGCGGTCATGACTGGGATCCTGGACCTTGGTTCAGGTCCCATAAATCTTGAAGGAAGTGGGTTGGTATGTCTCCACAAGCATGGACCAGGGAGCAGGACCTGGCGGTCCTGTATCTCAAGGTTGAATACCACGGTGAGTTGGCCCCGGGCCACACGGCCGTACTTGCTCTCGCTGGCGCCATGGACCGGACCGTGGCCTCCATCTGGATGCGGAAGGGCAATTTCGACGCTTTGGATACTGCCGTACCTGGGGGCGGTCTCAATAGCGCTGCCAAACTCACTGTGGACATCTGGGCTGAATACCAACAGTACCCCGAACAGGTCCTTTCTGAAGCCCGGAGAGCCTACTTGAACTTGGTCTGAGTCATTTCCCCGCACCGGCGGTTCGACTGGGAACTCCCCTGGCATTCCGTCGGGGCTGGATGGAAGTCGCTGTCGACGGTACCTGGATCGGTGACGCCGTGGGTTCAATCCAGCCCCGCTCGGGGTGGCTCCGGGTGTCGCAGGCGTCACGGTCGGCATGGGCCCGGGTGTTGGGGTTCCCGACGCGAGTGTCGGCACCGGGGTGGGTGCCGCCGACTCATGTGTCGGCACCGGCGTGGCCTGCGGGGCCTATGCGTTGGCCGGTAATGCTTTAGTCGCGGCACAGGGTCCGGGGTCGCTGTCGGGACTGTCTGTTGGGGTTGCTCGCGCCGGTCAATATTCTACAGCGCCCTTCTTCTTGGTCCATCCAACGCAGAGTCTCTTTGGGTATCGCCCCGTTTCACTCGTTACTAAACTTGGGGCAATCCGCGTCCAGGCCCAAATATAAAGGCGGTTACTATCATAGCTATGGCTGCTGGCAAGTAGAATATGCCGAATCCGTAGTAGCCCAATCCGCAGTATACCAACAGTATTGTCGTGAGGCTCCAGACTACCAGCGCATTTTCGTTGCGCCGTTTCTTCCGGGTCAACAGGAACAGCAGTGCCAGCCCGGTCACGAACACGGGAATGAACAGCGGAATCAGGGGCCAATATCCATTGACATCGGTGAAGGAAGCCGAGTATCGGACTACCGTGCTCTCCGATGTGCCATTTCCCTCAAGGTTGACCGGAGTTGCCGACAACCCTTGGTAAGAAAAAGGCGAAAACACTAACCATAAGAAGGCTGCCCAACCCAATACATGAGCTGCCGTAGCTGACGCAAGTGCCGCGCGGCTCTTTCCGACCTGGTGGGAGTTCATGTGGGGTCCCCCTGTTCTTGGTCGGCTTGACTCTGTTGTTTATGCCAAAATGGTTCTTTTCCCTCGCGGGTTGTCGGGTCTGGGCGGAATTGGGTGCGCGCTACGTGCCGAGATTTTGTGCCGACATTATGCACCGGGGGATGAAGGGGTTGAAGGGTGGGCTATGGGCTCGACT
>DAOUHE010000229.1:0-36931 GCA_034428715.1 Dehalococcoidia bacterium
CACGCCACCATTATTTGGGATTGGGGTTGGACATGGTTTCTTCAAGAGAATAAATCATCGTCGTGATGACATTCAGGGTTATAACCCCCGCTAAGGCGAGAGAAAACCCATACATGATAGGGATTCGGATTCGAGGTCTTTAAAATCAAAGGAACGAGACGCGGGCTTCAAACGATCCGGCCGGGCTACCGGTGAACTTTGAGGACGTTATACCGGGGGTTAGAGGCAGAATGAAACACAAGAGTCGTACTGATCGAATGGGGATGGGCCCCAGCGCCAACCCGGCCCGGCAGCCGTCCCGAACCGGTAGTTTATGTGTATCGCCAAATCCCGTAGGTTCTTCGGGCATGCTGAACCGTTGGGCTAGCCATTCGCGTATCCAGACCTGGATCTCCCCGGTTATGGCAGAGTCGAATCAGCCGGTCTACCTACCAAACAAACTCGCCCAACGATCTAGGAGACTAACCCAGTCTCACGTATTTATCCACGCTATGGTCCACGGTCAGACCTAAATAAATATCGCCATGGGAATCCACGTCGAGGCCATGGGCGTGGCGGATCGGCCAACGTTCCAGCACGTTGCCATCCCCATCCCAGATACTCACATGGGAATCGCCAGATTCATCCGCCTGTTCCGCGATATAAAAAATCCCGTCTTTGTCCCGGACGATGTTGTCAGGGCCTCCCATGCCGGTCCACATGGTGATGAATTCACCATCGGGGGAGAATATCTGCACCCTGCGATTGGCCCGGTCGCAGACGTACACCTTCCCTTCCGGGTCTATCAAGAGGCTATGGACCAGGTGAAATTCACCGGGTTCGGTTTTGCCTGGTTGGCCCCAAGAGCTTATGAGATGTCCTTGGCTGTTGAACCGGTGAACCCGGGCATTGCGATATCCATCGGAGACATAGATATCTCCAGAGGGGCTCGGAGCCATCTCAGTACAGTAGTTGAACGGCCCTGCCGCCCGGGGCACCAGGTCTCCCGGATTTTCACATCCGGTGTCCGAAAACACCCCCCGTTCACCAATGATCTGCAATGGCTTGCCTTCTAGGGTGAATTTAACCGCGACCTGGTCTGATCTATCGGTGATGTAGACTAAATCGTCCACGATGGTCATGCCGTGTGGGTCCGCGATAGCCCCTATACCCCAGCAATTGAGGTAGTTGCCCGCGCGGTTAAATACCATGACCGGCGGGTCTTGACGTTGAAAGGCATAAACCCGGTCCTGGGAATCGGTAGCCACGGTGCTGACTATTCCCAGAGCCTTGCCCTGGGGCAGCTTTGGCCAGTCTTGAACCAGCTCATAGGTGTATTTGCCCGAGCCGAAAGTGGTCATGTCATAATTCCTTTCGTTAAAATTCCCTGGCACACAGAATATAGAGGCTAGGCACTTGCTGGCAAGTGACATACCAATGAGTTAAGCTCAGGCATGGCCCGCCGGATCGCCTAGTGGAAGCCCAGACGCGTAGGACTTAGAACCTCGCCACGATCGCATTGAAGCTGTTGGTGAGCACATGTGGAGGTCACGATGGACGCAGTCACTTTTATTTGGGATACCTTGCGTCAGGTCCATCTCAGGCTATCGGAAACTTGCCAGGGATTGACCCAAGATGAGGTGTTATGGCGCCCCTTTCCTTATGCCAATAACATAGGGTTTATCCTGTGGCACATGACCCGCGCTGAGGATAATGTGATAAGCAGCCTAAGTTCTCCCGAGTCCGCCCTTTGGGTGGCCCAGGGATGGCACAAAAAATTCAACCAGCCGGTCGAAGCCCCCGATCCGGGAGACCGCATGGGACTCCAAAGTCTGCCTATCCCCAATTTGGTAGTGCTAACGGGATATTCCGAAGCCGTGCACGAAAAGGCCCAGAGCATCTTGCCGGAATTGCCAGAGGAAAGACTTAATGAGGCTCGAGACCCGAATCGGCCACAGCGTACCGTGGCCATGACGCTTAGGCACTTGATCACCCACAAGAACAACCATCACGGTCAGATAGATTACATCCGCGGACTGCAAGACCAGAGCTGGGACCTGCCGCCGGGAACGGGTATTGTTTTGCCAGACGTTAATTGAACTAGAATTGCCGCATCGCATTTGGGCGTGGAGTGGACCTCTGGGCTGGACTCCGGTGATAAGGTTCCGCGGTTCAACCTGGTACAGGTTAAAAATGGTGGCGAGACACAGATTGAGGCGAATCGATTCTGTGCAAGAAGGACGAGGTTATGAGGCAAGACCGGCCGAACATCAGTCATGTATACGCTGGCAATCCACTGGACCGTGGCGACCGCGAACGCCGGGACGAAGAGTGGCTGGCCGCGAGAGCTAGAGACCCCAGTAGCAGGTTTCTCCCCATGTGGGACCTAAATGTTCTGATCACCAACGGCTCCCAAGGGGGCCTCGGCTGGCTTAGCATAGATGACCTAAACCGCCTGGGGGTGGACGCAGCCCCAATATTCCTCGGCATGGCCGGCGATGACTCCCATTTCGTAGTCGACATCTCTAAAAATGAACCAGCGGTGCGTGAGTTGCGGGAGAGCCCTGAGATGAGGTTTGAAGACGCGCGGACCGCCACCGAAGTGCTGAGCAGCCCCGAATCCGGAATCGTTGCCCAGGCCCGTGCCCAGGTAAACTGGCATGGCCGCAACGGTTACTGCTCGATCTGCGGCCATGAGACCCATGTGAAACGGGGTGGTCAGGTGAGGCAATGCTCCAATTGCAATGCCCAGAACTACCCGCGGACCGACCCAGTGGTCATCACCGTTGTGAGTGATAACGAGCGGTGCCTGCTTGGGCGGTCCCGAGGCCGTGGAACTCCTTCAAACAGATATTCTGCTCTGGCCGGATTCGTCGATCAAGGAGAGTCCATCGAAGAGGCCGTAGCCAGAGAGGTCATGGAAGAAGCCGGAGTCAAGGTAGAGAATATCCGTTACCATTCTTCTCAGCCCTGGCCGTTCCCGTCGTCGTTGATGATCGGTTGCCATGCCGACGCGGCGACCACGGACATATCGATGGATGATGAAGAAATGGCCGATGTCCGCTGGTTCTCTCGAGACGAGGTCCTGCTGGCGCTGTCGGGCGAAAGCGAGAATCTGGTGGTTCCCGGGCCGATCGCCATAGCCCACCACCTAATCAAGTCTTGGGCGGCCAATTAGCGCCCATACCGGGGCATTGGTTTATCCGCGTTGACGCTATTGGCCCAATGCTAGCCATCAGTGTTATCCTTGATGGAATCTCAGTGTCATACCGCCAAGCAATAAAGGAGGCGCGATTATGGACTTTGGATTGTTTAGTACTTGGAATGCTGTATACGCTGATGGCATGGTTCCATGGGATCCCTCTTATAAAGGAGGGAAGCTCCTTGAGGAGGAAGCTTACGCCAAAAACTTCGAGGAGATCGATTTGATCGAGTCCGGGGGGTGGGACTACCTTTGGCTCGGGGGAGGCCACTTTTCGACGCAAGGTAGCATGGACCCTCAGTGTCTAATGCTGGCCGGCATCATCGCCGAACGCACTAAGAATATCAGGATCGGCACGTCCATCCACCGGCCGGTGATGAAGCTGCCCGGGGAGGAATTAAGGCCAACCGCACTGCCCCATGAACGGTACGCGTTTGACAATCTGATGCTAGATGATCCATTCCAAACCGCAGAACAGGTTTCGATAGTCGACCAGGTCAGCCACGGCCGATTCATCTACGGCGCGGGGGCACGTTCTCGCGGTTCCGAGGAGCGCCGGGATTACTTCTTTGAGTTCCTGGAGGTGATGAAGCAGCTCTGGACGGAGGAGCACTTTTCGGGGTTCGAGGGGAAGTACTACAACTACCCGGCATTCTACGAATCGTACATGGCCATCCCGAAGCCCTACCAGAAGCCCTATCCTCCCATGTTGTTGCCGGTTGATAGCCAGGAGAGCTTTGTGCCCATGGGAACCAAGGGCTATAAAATCGCCATAGGGGCGGGAAGCTCTCCCCACAACCTAAGAGGGTCCGCCGTCCTACGGGAAGACGTGCAAAGTTACCGGAAGGCCTGGATGGACGCGGGGCACTCCGGAGACCCCGCTACCGTGGTCCGCGTACCCACCCTGGTGGCCGATACGAAAGCTAAGGCCGACCGCCGGACTGAGGAACTCATGAATCTCGCCCGGATTTATTACGCCGGAAGGGTGGGCATCGGAAGCACCGACGCGGGCAGTGCCGGCCCCGATGCGACTCAGGAAGTAAACCTGTTTGGGACCCCGGAAGAGGTGGTCGACAAGATTCATATGTTCCGGGAAGCCTTTAGCTCCGACGAGATAATGTTCGAGTGCAACTGGACGTCATCGGTCCCTCGCGAAGTCGTGATGGATAGCCTGCGGTGCATCACCGACAAGGTGATTCCCGCGTTCAAGTGAGGCAGCGGACCAGTCAATAGAGCCTGCGGGTACGGCGGCGCGACCACGGCCTTACCTTACAAATCCTTCGCTTTTGCGGGGGTGGCATACCGTTAACGCCGCCGTCAGTCCGTGATAGCCTGAAATCAAGAAACCCTTCTCCCAGATCACTGAGAGAAGGGTTTTCTAGTAGCCGTGTTATACCTGCTTCTTGAGCGTACCGACTTTTGTGGGGTGCCCGTGCACCAAGCCGGAGGCCGTCTACCCCCCGGCTGGAGCTTGCAGCATGGGCCAGAGCTTGTGGGCGGTCTCGCCCATGATCCAGTTGCGGCCGTCATCCGAGAGCCAGGCCAAGGCCGTCTGGCCGAGCTGTACCAGGCCGGTGTAACCGCCGTCGCGGGTACCAGGGAAGTTGGAGCCCCACATTACGCGCCGTGGCGTGAAGGCTTCGATCACGCGCCTAAATAGCTCCTGCTCGGCAGGGGTTAGGCCGGCATAAGGGCCGAGGCTGGTGCTGGAGATACGCAGGTGGGCATTGGGCAACTTGGCCAGATTTTCTAGGGCCGCCGTCATAGCTCCCTTGTCCTCGGCGCCGCTCCATCCGGCGAAGTGATCCGGGGCGAAGATGACGTTGGGGTGCCGGGCGCCGACGTTTCGCATCCGGTCGACTTTGTCCGGCTGCCCTCCACCGCCGAGGGAGATTGGGATGCCGAGGTCTTCCGCCCGCTGCCATAGGGCGTCGCACCGGGGATCGTCGGCCTCGGCCTGACTCTGGAGGCGAACGCCATTCATGCCCTGCTCGTTCACCCAATAAGAGAGCTTGTCCGTGGCGTCGGGCGCGGCCGGATCCAGGATTCCCACGGACACCGTACGCGGGGCGTACGCCTTGGCGCTGTCGCACTGGTAGAGGTTATTGAGGCCGTAGGTGCCGTTGGGCTGCACCAAAGTCGCGCATGCCACACCGGCCCGGTCCATCTCCGTGATCAGGTCTTCCACGTCGTTGCTGACCTCGGTGGACCATCCCCGGGCGCCGGGGTCAAGCGGGTGCATCGCCTTGTCGCTGCTGACCACGTGGGTGTGGGTGTCGATGATCATGGGCGTACCTCCTAGGGATCGCATCGAGGGATTGCATCGAGGGATTGCATCGAACAGCCTACCACATGGCCTGGGGTGATGGAACCAAGGAGGCCGATCGCCCTCGCGCCATATATAGGCGAATTGGGCATGCGTCCCCAGGCCGGACACCAAAGTAGAACCTTTTATGAGACAACCGTACGCAAGAAGGTTGCTGATCCATCGCGTCGCGGTCTTAACCTAACGGGTAAATACGGGCTAAGATAAACGTGATCCATGAATCGCACCAAACGATTGAATATGAAGGCACTATGCGGCCTGGTCATGATCGCCACCTGTCTCGCCGCTTTCTTGACTACGGCGTCAATAGCGGGTGGTGACCGGCAGGATGTTGCCAACCAACAGCTTGATGACCGGCGACTGCCAGAGTCGTTGGCCCAGTTGCGGCTGCCATCGCCCCGGATGATGACCGGCATTTCGGTCAACGATATCGGTATTCCAATCTTCGGGGCCAAGGGCGTCCAACAGGTGGTTGTCCGGCTTAGGACTGACTCTGTTGTTGACGCCGGCCACGATAGCCCAAAAGCCCGCCGTGAACGAAAAGGCACGGTCGAAACCGAACAACGGGACTTCCTCGAACGCTTGCTGGAGATCGCGCCCGAGGCCAAAGTGTTGGGCCGGATGCGGCTGGTCTTAAACGCGGTGTTGCTCGAAGTGGACACTGATGTTCTCTCCCAACTTTCAAGCGATCCGTCGGTCCTGCGCATCACCCCGGTTTTAGACTACAAACTGGCGTTGTCCGACACGGTGCCATACATTGGGGCGTCGGCGGTCCAGGATCTGGGAGTTGACGGTTCGGGGGTTCGGGTCGCGGTGCTGGACACGGGCGTAGATTACACTCACGCTCATCTGAGCGGCCGTGGTACCAGGGCGGCCTATAGGGCGGCCTATGGCGCCGGCCCATCGGATCCGCGAAATGCCAGCACCGACGGTCTGTTCCCGACCGAAAAGGTAGTGGGCGGCTATGATTTCGTCGGCGAGACCTGGCCGGCCGGGCCTCTTTCTTTTGACCCGGACCCCATAGACTCTAATGGCCACGGAACCAACGTTGCCGATATCATCGGCGGCCGGAAGGGCGTGGCGCCCGGGGTATCCCTCTACGCCGTCAAGGTCTGTGCCACCCAAGCGGCGGCTTGCAGCGGCGTGGCCCTCCTGTTGGCCATGGAGTTCGCCGTGGACCCCAACGGCGACGGCAACCCCGTCGACCACGTTGACATCGTCAACATGTCCCTGGGCGGCAACTACGGCCAACCCTTCGACGATGAGCTTTCGGCGGCGGTGGACAACGCCACCAAATTGGGCGTGCTGACGGTGGCCGCTTCCGGAAACGGTGGTGACCTTCCCTACATCACCAGCTCACCGGGTGCGGCGGCCTCGGCTATCGCGGTGGCGCAGACCCACGTGCCCGCAGACTCTATCCCGTTCATGACGGTCTTGGAGCCCTCGCCGGTAAAAGGGGATTACCCGGTCATCTTCCAACCCTGGTCCGCACCACTTACCAAGGTCATTCAAGGCCCGGCTCAGTATGGCGATGGAGCCGGTGGCAACCTGGACGGATGCGTTCCCTTTGCCGCGGAGTCCCTGGAAGGAAAAATCGTGGTGGTAGACCGGGGCGGGTGTTTTTTCAGCGCAAAGATACGCAACATTCAGGATGCCGGAGGCGTTCTTGGGATCATCGCGTTGGTCTCCCCGGGCCTTCCGTTCCCAGGCGGATTCGGCGGCGGCAGCGCGATCTCTATCCCCGGCTTCATGATCGGCCAAGGGGACGGCGGCATCCTGCGGAAAGGCAGCGCGGAAGTGCGTTTAGATCCTGGCAACGTTAATTTGCTGGTTGGTTCGGTGGTGGACTCATCGTCTCGAGGCCCCGAGCTACAAGGCAACGGGATCAAGCCAGACTTGGCGGCTCCCGGCGCCTCGGTGTCGGCCCAGGTTGGCACGGGCACCGGCGAAAGTCCCTTTGGCGGGACATCTGGCGCGACCCCCATGGTAACCGGCACCGCGGCCCTGTTGCTGCAGGGATATAGACCTGGCTTGAACTTCGACAGAGGTTTGAGAGGTTCCAGGTCCAGTCTGAGCCCCCTTGAGGTCAAGGCATTGCTCATGAACACCAGCGAAGTGAATATCCGCAACACCAGCGAAGGTCCCCTGGCCCCTGTGACGCGCATCGGCGGCGGAGAGGTGCGGGTGGACCGGGCCCTGGCCACCCCAGCCGCCGCATGGGACGAAGACGGGCTTACCGGGTCGCTAGGCTTCGGCTTCGTGGACGTCGCTGATGGCAGCGTAAACTTGACCAAACGGGTTCGGCTTCGGAATTATTCGTCTTCGCAGATCACCTACCGGTTGGCCACTACCTTCCGGTTTGCCGACGACGCGGCCAACGGCGCCGTCACGATCTCGGCGCCCCCGGAAGTGAGCGTTGGAGCCGGTGAGGACGCCGTGTTCGAGGCCGTTTTGAGCATTCAAGGGCATTTGCTTCGAGACAACGTGATGGATTCGGGCCGGCATGGCAACGACTCGGGACGGCTGACGGTAAACGAATACGACGGCTATTTGGTTCTGGATGACGGTGTGCGGCCGATCCACTTGGCATGGCATGTACTGCCCCGCAAGGCGGCCAGGGTGATATCTACTCGGGCCATCCCAGAGTTTGCCGCTGATTCCTTCCCCGCGCCGGGGCTTGCCAGCTCGATAAAATTGACCAACACCGGGGTGGGGGTTGCGCAAAACGACGCATACACGTTAATCGCCCTCAGCCCGGATCTGCCTAGGGGCGGCCGCGGCGAGGGGTCGCCCACGCCCGACATTCGTGCCATCGGCGTTCGCACTTTTCAGGTCCCTGCCGGGTTCTGCTCTTCGGAGCCTTCCTACGTCATGGTCTTTGCCGTGAACACCTGGGAGCGGCAGACCCACGCCAACTTTCCAGGCATCTACTGGTTTGACCTGGACACCGACCGTGATGGCACACCAGATTTCGCGGTATTCAACTTTGACCTGAGGCTTCTGCAACCCGGTGTCGATGGGCGAAACGTGACCTGGGCGGTGGACTACTCCACGGGAAACATGTCGTCGTTCTTTTTCACCGAACATGCCATGAACACGGCCAACACGGCTTTGACGGTCTGCGGCGAGCAGATTGGAAGCGTGCCCTTATTCCAAGAAATCGACGCCACGGTTTTCGCAGTAGACATATTCTTTGGAGGCTTGGGCGATGTGGTTGAGGGCCTGACGTTCGCTCCACTCAGCGAGGGGTTTGTGGCCTTGGTGGCCGATATCCCCGAGGGCAGCAGCGCATTGATCTCCCTCCCCGCCGGGAACGGTGCGTTGCGGAATGATCCTGGTGGGCTTGGTCTGCTGGTGTTCACAAATGGCGGCCGGAGCCGGTCTAACCGGGGTGGCGCCACCCAGGCCACCGAAGCCCTGCTGTTAACGCCAGAAGGACTTGATGGCCTGGGTTCCGCCGATGGGGAGCGGACACAGCCGTAATGGTTCGCCGGACGATTTCCCTTTCTCTGGATTCACGCTAGCTTGAATACCTCTTGGGCCAATTTACCGAAGGCCCAGTCTCTATCCTCTTGGCTTTTGAACACCGGGAGTTCGATAACCGCTTCCTCTTACTCCCTGCCGGTTGGCTCTCCTCTTCCTACCTGACGAACTCGGATGCCAGCAAACCCACGTCGACATTCTCGACGTCAGGGCGGGACGATCTGAGTTCTTTCATGGCCCCGGCATCGTAAGACGCCGTCAACTCCTTGAGCCGTGGGTAGACCTCTTTGGTAAACAGGCCCATCGAACTTATCGTTTCATCGTAGCTCAGGAATCCAGCTTGGCCCATCATCAAGAGGTGTCCGAACCCACCCGAATATTCCCAGAAATTCTTCAGTTGGTTAAAGACCTGACCGGGAGTTCCAGCGAATAGATTACCGCGGGCCAATTGGGTCTCCAGCCGGGGGTCACGCCGGTTAGGCTCTCCCGGCCTGGGGCCTCGGATGATATTGGCCGCTACCTCTGGGGAATGATAGCCCGGAGGATTGTTGAATTGGGGAGCCACCTTGTTGGAACTGAGGTACCAAAGAAGTTTTTCGGCTCCTTTTTGCGCCTCTTTTTCGTTTTCCCCGACATAGACTATGGCGGCATAGGCCAGCCGGTCCAGAGGAGATTCCTCGCCATGGGATTGGAGATATCCTTCCCGGTAACCGTCGAATAGCTTGCGGATGTTCGGGTATCCGGCCAAGAACACCGCTCCGATGTGTTTGCGCTTGGCGACTTGCGCGGCAGAACCGGCGCTGCCCATGGTGATCCAAACCGGCGGATGGGGCTGCTGGTAAGGCCGTGGCCATATGTTGACCTGGCGGGCGTGGAACCAACGTCCCTCGAAGTTGAAGGGGCCTTCGTGGTGCGTCCAAGCTTTCATTATCAGGTCGTGGGCTTCCCACAGCTTTTCGGAGCCCCGGTAGGGATATGCGTTGGCCGGCGCTATCTCATAGGGGACGCCCCTGACAAAACCGCAATCCAGGCGGCCCCGTGACAGCACGTCGATATAGGCCATTTCTTCGGCGACGCGGATCGGTTGTTTTCGGTTGACGATGGGATTGCCCAGGATCAAGAGCCGCGCCCGCTGAGTCTCGCGGGCTAGAACTCCCAGGGCAATGGGCGCCGTCGGCAGCACACACGTGGCGGTTTGGTGATGCTCGTTGAGCATGATCTCCAACCCCATCTCGTCGGCCGCGCCCCAAATATCCAGATACATGTTGTACAGATCGGCACCCACTTCCGGATCGAAGTATTTGTTGGGCAGGTTGACGCGAATCGATTCGTAAGATTCGTCGTCAGGGAGGTTGGGATAGGCGTCTTCGGTAAAAAACCATGTCTTCATTATTAAATCCTCGGTGTTCGATCTTAGAGAGAGGCGAATTCAAGAAAGTGCTTGGCGAAGGCTTCTGGTTGCTCGACATGGGGAGAATGACCAGCATTCGGGATGACAACCAGGTTCGCGCCGGGAATCAGGTCCCGGAACGCTTCGCCGTAACTTGGCGTGACGACGCCGTCACCTTCGCCCCACATGAGCAGTGTGGGAATGTCTATCCGGTGCAGCCGGTAAGGAAGTTTGGGGTTGTGCATATACGGTTCCCAGGTATAAAGGCCATGGGCGATCCGGTCTGCGGCAAAAACCTGGAGTTCGTCATCGGTCATGGTTTTCGGGTCGGGCGCTTTCGATGGATCATGCCACCCGATCCTCGTGAGTTCGTCAGCCGAGACGGCAAACACGTCGGCGATATCGCGGTCGAATGGCCCGCCCACCTTGATGCCTACCGAATCCACCAGTACCAGTTTGGAGAATCGCCGCGCGTTGATCACCGCGATCTCAACAGCGGCCCACCCTCCCATTGAGAAGCCCATGAGGATGGCATCACCAATGTCCAAATGGTCGATAAGATCCAGGTAAAGGAAGATCAGATCCTGAAGATTATCAAAGTGTTCCGGTATCGGTGTGCCCGCAAACCCAGGATGTACCGGCTCTATGATCTCGTACCGTTCCGCCAATCGATCCGCGAATGGGAACCGGCCTGTCGGCCCGTCGCCGCCATGAAGGATGAGGATTTGCGGGCCGGACCCTCTCCGGATCACGGTAAGATCCACGCCTTTTAATCCGATTGTAAATGTCGTTTCCGTGTTTCGCTCCTTATCAAATGCGAGTTATTGGAACGCGCAAATTGTAACATCGGCTTGGGGGAAGTAACGCTACAAGTCCCAGCGTTGGGTATCTTACGCAGAAGAGGATGCCCGAATTGGCCAAGGCGATGGCCGCTAGCCAGATCTTCCAACGCTACGTGGAGACCGGAAGATCCTGGGCTGTATCCAGGGTGACCTTGACAGTGGCCCGAAACCGGGCATCGTATTGCGCGTCCTATCGGTTTCAGACGGAAATAGGGGACGCCATTCGCCGAAGGTGCCGGTGAACTTAATGTTAAAGGCAGATCATACCGGTATCAAGGCTCGCGGCTGGATGACCAAAGAAAGTGCCCTGTGGTGATAGTAGGTCAGAGCTTTACACCTGCTAGGACATGATGTGGGCCCATCCCACAGGCCGGTACTCTGGGCCTGGTCTGGTCCTTACCCTAGTGGCTACCACCAACCAAATGGCAGCCACTAGGGTAAGGACCAGACCAGGAAATATGACAACCCAGGGGGCGACGGCGGCGATCGATCCGCTGCCAATAGAGAGCATCCCGCCCAGGTCCGCGGCAGACAGTGGGATTCCAAGCCCTAACAAACCAAGGGCGGAACTCATGACCAGGGCAGCAGCAAGGAAGAGCGCCCCGAGCCGCAAAGCCATAGGCGCCAGCTGGGGCAATTGGAGGGTTTCGCCAGCCCCCAGGGTCCATCCCACCCGCAGAGCCCTGGGCACTAGGATTACCGCCAATGCCAAGAATGGCCAACCTGCTCCAATGCTCACCTGAATCAAAATACCGATCACCAACCAGGGTACCGCCACGATTCCTTCTAATGCGCCCTCAATTCCGTATAACAGTGCCGATTTGCCGGCACGGTCAAGCAGGACTCGGGCCACCACCATCGGGACGCCAACGAGGATCGCCAAGAGGCCCATGGGCAAGGCAATCAGGGCAGCCGCACGACCCCCGTGGAGGACCCGGCTAAAGATATCGCGCCCGATTGGATCAGTACCGAGCCAGTGGGCACCGCCGGGGCCGGCCAGAACTTCACTTCTGTTTGTCATTAGGGGGTCTTGAGAGGCCACGAAAGGTAATAAGAGTAGGAGCAACAGCACGCCTATGGCAATTCCTCCGCCGATGAGCAGCCCGTGGCCGTTTATCGCCCCTCCGGTAGACTCCGGCCTAGTCGTAGGCTCCCGATCTACAACTGCTAGCAGAAGGTTACCCAGGAAGCGGGACCATAATGCCAACCAAATAAATACGGCGGCGGAAGCCGAAACAACCGGTACGTCCAGCTGGAAGCTTGCCTTGACGAGAAGACGACCCATGCCGGGCACCAAGAATATAATCTCCAACAGGATTATCGCGCTCAGCAACATGCCGCCGTGGCGCAAAATCAGACCCAATGCGCGTGCGAGGATCACCATAGTGGAGGAATCTTCCCGGCTCCGCATCTCCAGCGCAGCCCAGAGGCCACCCAGTAACCCTATCGCAAATATAGGCCAGAATAGCTGGAGGATGTTGGTCTGGGGGTCGTCCCAAAATGAACTGTATGCTAGAGGCGGCATCCAATCAAAGTAGCGGACTAACGACAAGATACCCAGCAGAGCCAAACAGAACACGGGTACTGATGCTCGGGGCCGGTCAGGAAAGCGGCAGGCGTCCCGGAACGGAAAACGTCATCTTCTCTGTCGCGTTAGGTGAAGCATGTGCCTTGGCCGGTAAGAACATCCGGGAATATTCTAATCATATGGAATCGATGCGTGACCGTTTGGAATCTCGAATCCTATCGAAGATCCCTGGCGCGCGAATCAACGGCCACCTGGACCAAAGGCTTCCCAATACATCAAGCTTCAGTTTCAAAGATTTGAAGGCGAACGAGATACTCGATTCACTGGAATCCGTCGCGGCATCCGCGGGTGCAGCCTGTCATAGCGACTCCGTAACGATCTCAAGCGTCTTGGAGGCGATGGAAATTCCCATGGAATACGCCATGGGAACCGTCCGGTTTTCGACGGGGCGATACAAAACCGAAGAAGAGGTAGACAAAGCCGCTGACGAAGTGTGCCGGGCCGTTGGCAGATTAACCCAAGAGATCGTGGCTGAAGTATAGGTTCAGCATTTCTTATTATCCGCCACGCTAGGGCTCGGGGCGGGCAGCAGAGCTGGATTCTTGGAGCGCCCGCGTTGCCGAAATGCAGCTCTTCATCGGATTGTGATCAGGAAGGTGTGGTTGCCAACGGTGGTGTTGATTTCGAGCCCATCTTCCAGCGCGCGCCAGTCGCGGGACGACTGTCCGTCTATGATAATGTCGCAGCTTTGGGCATCCACGTTGCTCACACTGAAAGAAGTTGGTTGGCCGGCGGCCCTGGTGATCCCGGAATCGGTCGACACAACCAGCCGTCGCCGCTCCACGTCATACCATGCCTGGGATAGACAGACAGCCGGGAAATCGACGCCATGAATGCTCGGGTCGGTGAACTTGCGTAAGTTTGGCTGGTTGAACAGCCTCCACCAGGCTCCTTCGTTGCCAGCTTCGGATACCATCATCGTGGCATTGAGCTGACCCCGTGGGTGCGGTTCATCGAGACCGAAACCCCAGGTGAACTCCCCGGTTTCCAAGTTCCAGGTGGGCTCGTAATGCGCTTCGGCGTGGGCTTTCAATTTTGCGTATACGGCATCGTGCCCATACTCCCGGGCAAGGGCCAGACCGGTGAGCGTGTTCCTTGGGCTTGGTTCTAGGGTTGTCAATTCCCTGCTGGACTCCCGCATCAGGTCAAGGGATGTCCAACCCAGCGCATCGGCAGCGCTTTCAAAAAGCGATCTCCCAGCTTCACGCTTCTGGGGCGCCACGGCGAATGCCACTCCCAAACCTCCACCGATACCGGTCAATTGATGGTGGCCGATCTGCGGGTCGTAATACTGGGTCAGCGTGTCACCTCCCCTGCCTTCCAAGTGAGGTAGATATTCCCTTCGAGCGTATTCCCACCAGTTATGAAACACTCGATGCGTGTCGCCGCCGTACAGGATATCGTGTAGCCTCAAACCGAGTCCGGCGCGGCCCAGTCACGTGGGCCAAATCTTGGTGTTTTCTCAATGGCAGCCTTCCGGGCGCGCCGACCATTGGCTGGCCAGGTAATTGGCTATTCCAGTATGGGTCCAGGTGAAGGTGTTCTCGCCATCACGAACCAGGTCAAAGGGCGTATTCCATTTCTCGTCGCCTGAAACGTAGAGGTGCAAGCCAAGCACGATGAGGAAATCTCCGGCGAAGAACAGGTTTCCATCAGCGCCCACCGGGTCCATTTGCAGGCCCCACGGTTCCACTCCGTTAGCTGTCCAACCCGGCACGTCGTACTTACCTCTCAAGATTCCGTGGTTGGACCCCCAACCATGTCGTCCTGAGCAAAGCGAAGGATCTGGGGCAGCGGGGCGTCCCCTCCCCAGATGTTTCGCCGCTGCGGCTGGCTCAAAATGACACTTTTACTTTGGGATGGACCTTCGGTTTCTGGGGAATGCCTTCTAAAGTAATCTATCTTCCGGCATGTTTACCCAGGCGCTCATCTCATGGGGCCGGGTGGTGGCTTCGGCTGGGCAGATACGGGATGGGGTAAGCTGCCCTATGGAAGTAACTCCCATCAGACCCATTCCGACGCGAATCTCCTCCTCAAGGATCTCCAGCACCCTGACGACTCCATCCTTCCCTGCGGCAGCCAAACCCCAGCCTTGCAATTTGCCGATGGCGACGGCTTTGGCTCCCATTGCCAGCGCTTTGAGGACGTCGCTGCCGCGCAAGATACCGCCGTCCAGGACGATATCAGCCTTGTCTCCGACGACGTCGGTGATCTCGGAGATAATGTCCATGGTTCCAAGTCCATGGTCTAACTGGCGTCCGCCGTGGTTCGACACCCATATGACATCTACACCGTGCTCCACGGCCAACGCCGCGTCTTCGGCGGTCGCAATGCCTTTCAACATAAACGGCAGCTGGGCGTATTCCTTCATCCGGTCGATGCTTTCCCAGGTGACAGACTTTTGCCACTCGCGGTTTTGAGGGTCGCGAGTAGAATCTATCGACCACCGGCTAATCATGGGCCGTTCCCTTCGGCTGTAATAGGCTGAGTCGACACAGATACAGAACCCTTGATAGCCGGCTTGTTTCGCCCGGTCAATCATATCCTTGGTCCATTCCCAATCACCGCGAATGTATAGCTGGTATATCTTGGGGCTTTCGGTTGCGGCAGCGGTCTCTTCCAGACTTGGCAGAGTGGCGGAGCTTACGACATGCAATGTCCCGAACTCGCCGGCGGCTCTGGCGGCGGCGGCTCCGCCTTCGGGGTCAAAATTTTGCAACCCGCCTATGGGAGCTAGCATGACCGGTATTCGCAGGGTATGGCCAAGGAACGTGGTCGATTGATCGACACTGGAAACGTCGACCAGCACCCGCGGCCGAAATGCTATGCGGTCGAAAGCCAACCGGTTGCGCCGCATGGTGGTTTCGGACTCCGAGGCGCCGGTCAGATAGTCCCACGGACCCTGGGGAAGACGGCGGCGCGCGGCTTGTACGATCTCTTCGTTGGTCACATAATCAGAACTCAAGCTAACTCTCCTAACCTGAGAAGGGTCGATTGAAACAACCTGTGAAACAACCTGGCTGGGCGTGTTTCCGGGGCTAGTATAAGGGTTGAGGTGGCGACGGAGATGTATCCCGCGGCTCCTCCTCAGGATAGCTGCCGCTGGCCGTTCTCCTCAGGTGAAAAAGATGGTGGCGCCGGATTTGATGACGCACCCTTCGCCGGGACCGGTTATCGAAACGTAAGGGAAGCGTTGGACGCCGACTGGCTTTTGCACGCTTCAAGGTCC
Source organism: Dehalococcoidia bacterium (assembly GCA_034428715.1). Classification (GTDB taxonomy): domain Bacteria; phylum Chloroflexota; class Dehalococcoidia; order Lucifugimonadales; family UBA3495; genus Io17-Chloro-G2. Next base: position 16,040 of record DAOUHE010000229.1, read on the forward strand.
ACTGTTACGGCGCAGGCGACGAATATGCTCTTTATATCTTCAGGCGGGGGAGATAGGTGAAAGTCCTGCGGGCCGGGATTTCCGTCAAGGACGTCGCTGGGGTAAGTAAAGGTGGACCAGCAATCAACTGGCCCGCCATCGGTCCGGCTACGGTTCCAGACGGTTTCGTGGTCATCGCCAAACTGGCAATGCATTTTGCTTTCGCTGCTAAGCAATGTAGTGCGGTCACCGGGGACATATTCAATGAAAAGCAGGTCGTTCCGGATAGCGTCCATGGTGAAGAAAGGTACTGAATCGCCGACTTCCGCAATCGCCGGCACCACCTCGGAGTCGCAGCCGGCGGGGATTTGGGTGAAGTCATCACATTCCAGGTCATCCCATGATTGGGAGAAAAAGGGGATGCAAGGAAACTTGAGTTCTTTATTCCGCTCTTCGAGAATGCTGTTAGCTATACCTCGCAGCGGGCTATCAAAGGTGATCACCGAATTCACTTGGTCCACCATCTCGGGGTGTTGCCGCACCCAGCCTGAAGCCACCATGCCGCCCATGCTGTGGCTGATGAACGTGAATCTGGCATCGGGGTGGTCCAGGAGAAGCTGCTCCACCATATCGTTTAGCCTTCGGACGGCGTTGCCCACGCCATCACAGGTATCACCATCACTGTAGCGTGGTTTCTGGAAGTTGAAGGTACCGTCGGTATTGGTGCAGTAGTTCCCCGAGTAACTGAAGTAGGCGAAGTCCTCGTTACTGTCTAAAGAAGGCGCCGAACCCGTCACCCAAGGAGTGCCAACCAGGTAATCCACCATCCACTGCACCCGGTTTTGCCCATCTTCGATGAACCCCACACCGCTGCAGTTGTCATTACCGCTTTCGCTGTTGATACCCTGGATGAAGATGACCTTGTGGTCTATCGGCGGAACAACCCGTTGATCAACCTGGCCTGCTAAATCCAGGCCAGCCGCTGCGGAGATAGGCCCGCCGGCCGCCGCCACCAATGCCAGAAGCAGGGTCACCAGGCTGATGGCAGTCCAGATTCGTTGATTGCCTCGGCGAAGTTGCCTTCGGAGATTCACCAGGATTCTGTCACCGCCTTGATCGATGCCAAATGTTTGGTTGACCTAAGATTGTTTGAATATTATCCGATTTGCTTAGCCGCTGGCAATATCATGATGGGATTCCGAATAGGCCAGAATATTTCGATACACCCAAAATTGATGCAATCCCCCGGAGATTCATCAAATCTACTGGATAGGAGAGGCTGACCTGATGGCAACGCCACCACAAGAGGAACCCAGGCCATGCATGGCCATTTCTGACACCCAATTGAAACTGGGGCAAGTAGAAGCGGCGATGAAGGCGATGATGGAGCGGGCTCAAGCGGCGTCCGACACGCCGGTGTGTTTGGCGATTGTAGACGCGGCCGGAAATTTGGAAGCCTTCGCCAAGATGGACAATGCCCGTTTGTTCACGCGAAGGCACGCGGTGCGTAAGGCGTACTCGGCCGCCGTGCTCGGTATCAACACCACGGCCTGGGAGCAGCGCATGTCAAATATTGGGCACAGCGTCAGCGAGAATGGCGACTCAATGATTACCTACGAGCAAGGCGGTGTCGTCATCATCAAGGACGGCGCCATATTGGGAGGGATCGGCGTTGGCGGGTTACGTGGCCATAATGCCGATGAGGACCTGGCAAAGTTTGGCTTGGAGGCGATGAAACTGTAAACGCGTGCTCATTCCAGCCTTGTTCCATGTGAAAGGAAGAGGTACAGGAACGGGGCGCCATATTCGATGACCCGCGATCGCATCATTTGGTATCTTTGCCTGGTCTGAATGTACGGTATCATCCCTTGGCTTGCCCGATACATCCCGCAGAGGTTTCTGGAGGTTTTCGATGGAATTTGACCTTGAACAAACCGACGCCCTCTTGAGCACCACACGGGCGGTTCGGATTCGCCTTGATTTTGAACGCGACGTGCCGGATGACCTGCTGCTACGCTGTATCGAGCTGGCGGAGCAGGCGCCGACGGGAGCCGGCATTTCCAGCCGGCGCTGGCTCGTCATAAGGGATCCTGAAACCAAGTCACGACTGGCCGAGCTGTACCGGGCCGCCGGCGGAGAACGGATCATCGAGCGGTCCGATATTCGGGACGAGACCGGGAATTCGAACGAACGCGTTTTGGGATCCGCGGCACATCTAGCGGCAAACCTGGAACGGGCGCCGGTACTTGTATTGGCTACCATCTGGGGTGTCCATGACGGCAGTGGACGGCCCGGCCTATTCGACTCGGTGATCCAAGCAGCCTGGAGTTTCTGCCTTGCGCTGCGGTCGCGGGGCCTGGGTTCGGCTTGGACCACGATGCATCTAGGCAAAGCCAAGGAGTTTGCTGACCTGCTGGGGATCCCTGAAGGCGTCACCCCGATCGTGCTACTCCCCGTTGCTTGGACCATCGGCACCGACTTTAAGCCCGCATCGCGCCGGCCGGCTTCGGAGATAGTTTGGTTCGACCGGTGGGGGTACACCCAAGAGCGGCCCGGCGAAGAAAGCTCACTCATTGCCACGGCGCCTGGCGTGACCGTTGAGATTGACATCGCCGCCTCCCCGGAGCAGGTGTGGGAATTGGCGAGTGACATAAACATACCGGCTCGATTCAGCAATGAGTTCCAGGGCGCTGAATGGGTTGATGGCGACGGCCCGCGGGAAGGAGTTTCGTTCATAGGCAGGAACGAACGGCAAGACGTGAACCAGAAATGGGAGACCACATCACACCTCGTGGCCTATGATCCGCCCCGGGTCTTCGCCTGGAACGTGAACGACCCTGACCGGCCCAGCGCCCAATGGCGGTTTGAACTTGAGCGGATACCCGGAGGAACCAGGTTGCGCCAGCGGCTGATCATTGGGCCCAGTCTGTCAGCCACGGGGAGGGCCATGGAGGAAAATCCCGGCGAGGCCCCGCAGATCCTGGCCCAACGACGGGAACAGCACCGTGGGAACATGACCCTGACGGTCCAGGGGATCAAAAGCCTTGCGGAAACGGATTCCTGACCCCCCATATTCCGAGACAGCGGCGGGAGATTTCGACGCGTATCACACCTGGCATTTGGAGCACCTGCCGTTCAGGTCCGGCCAAGACTCATGGTGAACAGGTTCTACTGGATAGTAGACGCTAGACCGCCTTCGCTGGCATAGCAGGTATTGTCGCCGTTCGTTCCCACGGCAAGGAGAAATGCGGCATGAAGGCGCCGTTATTATTAGGTTTGTTGGTAACCACAGTGGCGCTGGCGGCGTTGGCAGCCTCGCTAGCGCTTGCCGATGAGGACGGCACGAAGCGTAAAGAGTTGCGCGGTCTGCGTGAAGCGCCCAACCATCCGGTTCGCAGCATCCCCTTGCGTCACGGCTTCCCCGATCATCCTACTGGGCTTTCTGGGAGCCAAACCACGGCTAATTGCGCTAACGTGGATCTGACCAGCGCCATCTCCGGCGTGGTGGCAATCGGAACTCAGGACAACGGTATCTGCGACAATGCCGACCTCGACACCATTGTCCGGAACGGCGCGACCCATGTCTTCCAGGCAGGCGGTGGTGACGCAGCCTGGACTCACACCGACGTGAGCGACCCAAGCAACCCGGTCTTGCTGGCGCAAATTACCCTTGACGGCGGCAATTACACTCCGGACCTGAAAACTTTCAAGCAAGGGCCCAACGACTATATCGTGTTGGGCATGGAACGGTTCGAGCTGCCGGCCGTCTGTGGTGTGATCATTGTCAGAGTGAACGACCCGGCCAACCCGGTCTTGGAGAGCCAGTTCATCGGGAACGACTGGTGTGACACCCACAACGTGTTTGTGGAGGATAACATTCCCACCGGCGATGGCCGGTATATATACGCCACGGCCGACGCCACCGACGACCTGCGCGTACTGGATATAAGCGGAGAGTTCGCCGGCTCCGATGGGATCTCCAGCAGCGTCGGCAAACCGGTCGAGATCGGCCGCTACACATCGCCCACCGCCAATGGCAGCAACTACGTCCACGACGTCACCGTCATTAACCACACCGGCCCGGCCGGCCGGCGGGTATACCTGGCCTATTGGGACACCGGCTTGGTCATCCTCAATGCCGGGGACGTGACGCCGGGCACCAGCGCCACCCCCATCGTGGGGCCAAATCAACTCGACCCGGCCAATTTCCTGGCGCACCACGCTTTTGCCTCTCAAGATGGCACTCTGGTATTCATTCAGGACGAATTCCTGAGCGCCAACGGCGATCAACCGGTGCAGATGTGGGACGTTAGTGACCCGGCCAATCCTGTTCACGTGGATGGGTTGACGCTGGGGTCCGACGTTCCGGCCAACCCGGCCCACAACCTGGAGATCCGCTTCGACATCGCACCCAATCGGCTGTACGTGGCGATGTACAAGCTGGGCCTCCAGGCGTGGGACTTTACCACCGCCGGCTTCGACCATGGGGCCAATCCGGCTCCTCGCACGGCGGTCCAGTACCACCAGGCCCAGACCGAGGTCACCGACGGGCCCTACGACGGCGCTTGGGCAGTGCGGCTGGAGAACATCACCGTCGATGGGGTGACCAACCTGTACATCTTCCAGTCTGACAGGTTTTTTGGACTGATCGCGGATTGCGTGGGTTGTGCACCGGTGGTGGCCATAACCAGCCCTGCCGACGGATCGGTCTTTAATTCGGGCACCGAGATTCTCTTCCAGGCGTCCGCCATCGATAGCGTAGACGGCGACATCAGCGCTTCCATCATTTGGACCTCTGACATTCAAGCTGGGTCCGGAACTGGAGCAAATCTTTCCACCACAGCCTTGATTGACGGAGTTCATATCATCACCGCGTCGGCGACAGGCTCGGCCGGCATCGCCGGCACGGACTCCATCACCATCACGGTTTCCAACACTCCCCCTATGGTGTCCATTACCAGCCCTGACGATGGCTCCACGTTTGTCCTCGGCGCCACCATCAACTTCACGGGCATGGCCGATGACGCCGAGGACGGGGACATAAGCGCTTCGATAGTGTGGACGTCTGACTTACATCCGGGCGCCTCCGCAAAAGGCGCAAGTTTCTCCACCAACTTGTTGATCGAGGGCGTTCATACCATAACCGCGACGGTCGATGCTACGTCTTGGCGAACCGAGATTGATCTCGATTTTCACCAGAGCTGCTTTGGCAACTTGAATTTGGAAAAGCATGGGTGCTACTATATGTTATTGATAACCTGCTTAGAGGCTTGCTCAGATCTATGAGGAGAATAGATGGCAGATAAAGATATTGCTTTGATGGCCCACCTGATGCGGCGCGCCGGATTTGGCGCTCAGTACGGGGAGCTTGAAGCCCGAGCGGCTAAGGGGTACGAGGAAACGGTTGAGGAGCTGTTGAATCCCCAGGACCACTCCAATGGTATGGACTTGGACTTGGGCGAACGGTATTTCATCGAATGGAATCATTTCATACGATGTGTCCCTGAATACATCGCGTTTCGCATGGTCAATTCGAAGAGCCAGCTGGAAGAGAAGATGATCCTTTTCTGGCACGGTATCTTGTGTACCGCTGACAGCAAGACTCAGAGTCAGGTCACGTCCCACTCCGAATGGGAGATGCTGCGTCAGCACGGGCTGGGCAGCTTCAAAAACCTGCTGGTAGAGATCTCCAAAGACCCCGCCATGGTGTACTTCCTGGACAACTGCCTGAGCCACAAAGACGCCATCAACGAGAACTACGGGCGGGAGTTGCTGGAGTTATTCTCCCTGGGTGTGGGCATGGATGGGGAATTCAACTACACTGAGGACGACGTCAAGGAGTGTGCCCGGGCATTCACCGGATGGACCATCGCCAACGGCATCCCCGGTCAGCCTTACGGCCGATACCCTTCGACCTTTGTCTACAACCCCGACGACCATGATGAAGGAGAGAAGACCTTCCTGGGTCACACCGGCAATTTCAACGGCGAGGACATCATTGATATCATCTGCCGGCAGCCGGCTACGGCCCGATTCCTCTCCCGCCATTTTTATGACCACTTCGTGGCTGACGAGGCCCAGGTGCCGTCCTGGATGGATACACCGCCCAGGGACCCCGACACTATCAAGATGTTGGAAGATGAATATTTCCGCTCCAATTATGACATTCGGTCCATGCTAAGGGTCTTGTTCAATTCCGACGCATTCAAGAACGCGCGTTTTGCCAGGATCAAAGGCCCCATCGAAACGGTGATCGGCACTTTACGTCTGGCCGGGGATTGGAATGCTCCTAAGCCCGGCTTCGAGGCGATCTTCGAGGAAATGAAACACATGGGCCAGGAGATCCTAAACCCCCCTTCTGTCGAAGGTTGGCATACGGGTAAGGAATGGATCGACGGAGGAACCCTGGTCCGCCGGATCAACTTCATCGCCGATTACGTGGGCGACGTCAGCTATCCGGGTATACAGGATATGGTTCAAAAACTGGCCGCGGAAGGCCCCACCATTTCCCCAGAGGGCCTGGTGGAGGGTTGCCTGAGGCTCCTGGGGCACTACGAGTTGACCGATGAGAACCATCAGTTGTTGGTGGGCCACGCTCAACAGAGCGGTGGCCTGTCCACGGATACCAGCGAGTTTCCGAAGCACGTTAGCGAAATGCTACAGATGATTGTGGCTACAAAGGAATATCTATACGCCTAGCCTAAAAATCCAGTGTATGGCGTCCGCCCATAGGTAGGAATAGGGAAAACGACTCATTTTACTAAGGAGTAGACGATGACCTCCAACAAAAAAGACCCGGTGCTGGTAGTACTTCAAATGACGGGGGCCTACGACGCCCTTAACACTTTTATTCCCTACAGTGACCCTCACTACGTTGATTACCGGCCTACTTTGCAGATTGGTCCGGATGAGGTCTTGGCCGTGGATGACAAGGTTGGGTTCCACCCCGGAATGGCCCCGATCAAAGAGATGTATGACCAGGGTAAGGTTGCGGTCCTGCAAGGCATCGGCTATCCCAACCCCAATCGCTCCCATTTCCGCTCCCTGGACATCTGGCATACCGCTAATCCGGAAAAGATGGTCACCGAGGGCTGGCTAGGCAAGGCCATCCGTGACCTGGACCCCAACAAAGAGAACATCCTGACCGCGGTGAACTTTGGCCGTGGCCTTCCCCGCGCCCTGGCCGCGCCCGGCGTTTCGGTTGCATCGGTGGGTGATATTAGCAACTACGGTGTGCTAACGGGAATACAGGGGGACGAGGAGCGCGGTGAAGCCCTGGATATCTTCGCCCGCATGTACGCTCCCATGATCGGCTCCGGCCCGGTCAGCGATTACCTGTCCCAAACCGGTTTGGATGCCCTGAAAGGGGCCGACATCCTCAGTACGGCGCCGCAGACTTATTCTTCCAGCGTGGAGTACGGCGGCAGCCCGTTCGCCCAGTGGCTGAAGAGCATCGCTCAGGTGCATCTGTCGGACTTTGGGACCCGGGTGCTTTACACCGGAGTGAATCCCGGTACCTTCGACACCCACGCCAACGAGAACATCACCCTGCCCAAGTTGTGGGGCGATGTGACCAGCGCGATAGGCGACTTCTACGAGGACCTGAAGGAGCATAACGCCAACGAGGAAGTGGTGATCTTGCTGTTCACCGAGTTCGGCCGCCGGGTACAGGAGAACGGCTCGGGCACCGATCACGGTTCCGGCGGAGTGGCCTTTGTCATCGGTGACGCGGTGAAGGGCGGCCTTTACGGCGAGTATCCTTCCCTGGAGCCCGAAAAGCTCGATTCAGGCGATTTGCAATGGAACAACGATTTCCGGAGCACCTACGCCACGTTGCTGGAACGGTGGATGGGTCTGGATGCCAATCCCATTCTTGGGGGAACTTACGAGCAGTTTGACTTCATCAAGTAACTGCTGCGAATATTAAATAACTAACTTGAAAGATGGTTCGACAGGCTCACCACGAACGGGAGAGGCTCTTTCCATCCGTTCGTCCTGAGCCTGTCGAAGGATTATCCACCTTGGATTTATGATCCTGAGATACCTTCTACGCTACTTGATGAAGATTCACCCTTTGTGAGGAAAAATGGTTACAGAGATTTCGCCTATAACTTTCGAATATAGCCACACCATCGGACGGCAAGAAAACCGGAGCGGGAGCGGGTTCTTCTATCCGGTAGCGATAACGCGAGACGACGAGAACCAGTTGTACGTGCTAAACCGTGGTTCTGAGACCCCAGCGTTTTCCCCTTGCAAACGGGTTACTGTGTTCACGGTGGACGAAGAATTGGTCCGGGAATTCGGCACCAAGGTTCACCCCGAAGAAGCCAACGCGTCCGCCCCTGACGGCACTTTTATGTGGCCCACGTCGGTGGCCTTAGACAGCGCGGGCATCGCCTACGTGGCTGATGAGTGGCTCAACCGGATCTCCGTCTTCAACAAAGATGGGGAGTGCATCAACAAATGGGGAACCCTTGGCGATGGTGACGGCGAGATCAACAAGCCCTCCGGATTAGCATTCGATGCCGATGACAACCTGTATCTGGTGGACAGCGTGAACCATCGAGTTCAGGTATTCACCAAGGAAGGGAAATTCATTTCCAAATGGGGCAGCAACGGCAGCGGTGATGGCGAGTTCAATTATCCGTGGGGCATTGAGATCGACCACCACGGTGATGTGTACGTGGCAGACTGGCGCAACGACCGAATTCAAAAGTTCGACAGGGACGGCCAGTTCCTGATGAAGTTTGGCGCTTCCGGAGATGGCGATGGAGAATTCAACCGCCCCACCGGGGTAGCTGTCGACAAAGATGGGATCATATACGTCACCGATTTCAAGAATGACCGTCTTCAGGTGTTCGACACAGATGGCGGCTTTATCACCCAGTTGCACGGCGACGCAACCTTGTCCAAGTGGGGCAGGGAAAGGGTGAATCTGGACCCGTCGATGGTGAGGAGCAGGGAAAGGGCCCAGGGTCTAAAAGAACGGGAGAAATTGTTCCAAGGACCAATAGCGGTAGAAGTGGATGACGAAGGCCGGATCTTCGTGGTGGAATGCTCACGACAGCGCCTCCAGGTCTATCGCAAGCAGACCGCCAATTTCATGGGTGGACCTCTGTAAGTGATTTCGGCGTAGTTACGTCAGATACATATGGTGGATTCCCGACATTGTGCTGCTGAGAGTTCCCGATGGTGCCCCGCACGGTGCGGCAACGCCCCTTGAATTGATTTTCGGAGACACAGACGAGCCCCTGGGTGTAAATACGTTGCCGGGAGATTTGAACACGTTCATTGTAACTGGGCAGCACATTTAACAAAGTTGGTTAAAAAATGGCCCTCACGATTGACAGAGCCCACACAGCGCTCTTGTCAATGGACTTTGAAAACGACATAGTCCATGAGGACGGGGCGTTCAAGGACTTTGGATTTGCCGCGATGGTCGGGTGTAAAGGTCATCTACGTCTCGGTAAAGTTTCGCTCGGGCTACCCGGAACGCCCAGCGAATGGCGGTCTCTTTGGTGCTCTTGTCGGGGCCAACGCTCTCGTAGAGGGTACCTGGGGATCTGAGATACACCAATCCGTCACGCCGCGGGATGGAGAACCGGTGGTGACCAAGCGTGGGGTCAGCGCTTTCTATGGCTCTGACCTTGCGACGATACTTGCCGCCGGTGGCATCGACACCCTTTTGTTGTCCGGTGTAGCCACCAACTTTGTGGTCGAAGGCACCGCCCGGGAGGCGACGGACCGGGGATACAATGTGGTGATCGTGGGAGATTGCTGCGCTTCGGTATCCCAAGAAGCCCACGACTCCGCCTTAACGACCGCGCTGCCATTTCTAGCCACCATCTCCAATCTGGATGAGGTCATCACGGCCCTCGGTTAACGGCTTCCCTGGTGGTGATTCCGCCATGATTTTAACTGCTATTAGGTTGGGGATGTTCCGAACCATTCACGAGGTCCGCCTTATTCCTGAACTACGGGGCTAGGAGCCTTTTAAACGGCCCCATCCCCTTTTATGGTCCGAGCCCGCTACGAAGCTGTAATGATTCCCAGATAAACCGGTGACTGCTTGATCCGATTTATGGATTTGGGCTTCCTATTAATTTTTCTCCTTGTTTAACTCTTGGCGCTTTAGCGTTTGGTACAGTCGGCGAGATCGGCGCGCCCTAAATCTGGACTCCCAACTGCCTTGCCAGGCCGGGAAAGTCGCTGGCAATTATATCGTGACTCGGATTTGGGTTGGGGTCCGGAGGGCCGGCGGCGCCCCACTCGTCGGGCCGCCTGACGAACGCAGTCTTGAATCCAGCATTTTTCGCCGCGTCCAGGTCGAAATTGTGACAGGCGACCATGCAGCATTCCTCCGGTTTCAACTGTAGCCACCGGGCCGCGGTCAGATAGGCTTCCGGCAGCGGTTTGTACTTTCCGATGCCCTCACAGGAAATTACCGCGTCCCAACTTAGGTTGTTGCGTTTGGCCGTGTCTATGATGATCCTGAAGCTAAGTATCGTCATTGACGCGCAGATGAACTTTTCCCGGAGTTTTGGCAGCACCGCCGGAAAATCGGGCCACGCCTTAAAGTTGTGGGCGGCCGTCCACCAAATGCCGTATCGTTCTTTCTCCGTGATGTCTTCCATCCCGTTCTCAGCGATCAATTAGTCGAGCACAACCCGGTGGGAATCGTCGAAATTGTATTTGGGAGGAGAATCTTTGCCTTGGTGCACCATCCGGTGCAACGACCGGCGGCGGAGGTCATTGGCTATTGCCGCCCAGTCTTTCTCCAAGCCGTGGCTGGCTCCTGCCATGGCCAGCGCGTCGGTGAAACCGGTGTGCCAATCGAGGATCGTGCTGCCGGTGTCGAATGTGAGGGCTTTTACATCTTCAAGACTCATTTCCAATGTTCTCCTGTTTAAAATTTGTCCGGAAAAAAGATCATCCGCCTTTTATTTGACCAAATAAGGTGATGGGGTCATGGAAGAGTCATTGTCCCGGCGGCTCAGGTATAGTGACGCCAGGTATTGTAGAGTAGACCAACGTGAACCGGTACCGCAACGAGGAGCTACGTCATGCAAGGAACACCCCTGCACTTCAAAACAATTTCCGAAGTGGCCAGCCTGATCGAGTCCAAGCAGTTGTCGCCCGTTGAATTAACGGAGACGATGCTGGCCAGGATTGATTCGGCCGATGAGCGGTTCAAAAGCTATGCGACGGTCATGCCGGACCAAGCTATGGCCTCGGCCCGCGCCGCTGAGGCTGAGATTGCCGCCGGAAGGTATCTCGGCCCGCTTCACGGGGTTCCCATCGCGGTTAAAGACCTATGCTTTACCAAGGGGGTCCGGACCATGGGCGGGACGCAAGTATTGCGGGACCATGTACCCGACTTCGACGCCACGGTGGTGGAAAAGCTGCGATCGGCCGGCGCTGTGATCCTGGGAAAGCTGAACCTCACTGAGGGGGCCATGGCCGGGTACAATCCGGAGTTTCAGATACCTCTCAATCCCTGGAACACGGAACGGTGGTCGGGGGCGTCCTCCAGCGGCTCCGGCGTGGCCACGGCGGCTGGTCTCTGCTTTGGATCACTTGGCAGCGATACCGGGGGGTCGATCAGGTTTCCGGCAGCGGCTTGCGGCATCGTGGGGATCAAGCCCACGTGGGGCCGGGTCAGCCGTTACGGGGTACTCGCCTTGGCAGAGTCGATGGACCACATCGGACCGATGACCCGCAGCGCCCAAGACGCCGGAATCATGCTTCAAGCCCTGGCCGGCCACGACTCCAACGACCCAACATCGCTTACGGTCCCTGTGCCAAACATGTTGGATGGCCTGGACCGGGGGGTACAGGGCGTGCGCATGGGTTTGGACGAACGGTACATTACCGAAGGGGTGGATGGCCCGGTGACCGAGGCTGTGCTGGCTGGGGTCAGGGTTTTGGAGGGACTGGGAGCCCTGGTGGTGACGGTGCGGATGCCGGACACCCGGGAGTTCTTGTCAGCTTGGGGGGTGCTTTGCCAGGCGGAGGCCGCCGCCGCGCACCGAGAAACGTATCCGGCCCGGGGAGACGAGTACGGACCTTGGTTCCGGGGATGGTTGGAACGGGGATCCGCCGTGACCGGGGCGGGCTACGCGGAGGCCAACAAACAACGGCTGGCCTGCAACGGGATCCTAGCTGGCGTTTTCGACGATATAGACGTGCTGGTCTGTCCATCGATGACCACACCACCGGGCCGGGTCACGCCGGAGGAGCTGTATGGGCCCATGGACGAGGACGACTGGTCTTGGGGACGGTTTACGATACCCTTCGACTTTAATGGCGCTCCCACCATCTCTCTGCCTTGCGGCCAAGACGGCGATGGGTTGCCCCTGAGCATTCAGTTCGTGGGCAACCAGCTTTCCGAACCGCTGCTGTGCCGTATGGGGCACGCTTTTGAATGCGCCACCCAGTGGCGCATCCACCCCAACGTTTAGGCGCGGGTCCCTGGGCGCCATTCTAACCGCGCCACCTTTGACTTCGCCGAAACGATGGTTTCTCTAGGGAAAGGATAGAACCTCGGCGGTTTATCTAGTGCAGGCCAAAGCGAAGCAGGATTCACGTTAGCGTGTCCAACGGGCTATTCGTCAAACGAGTAGGTCGAGGGCGAATGCTAGGACGCGCCACCGAAATTCGATGGCGCGTCTGTGGTAAGGCCTTTGAGGATTCGTCGACTGCCTTCAGCCTTGAACCCACACCGAATCATCACATAAGACGAACCTGTTTCGTGTACCTATCGTCACAACCATGATTCATAAGGCCACCGCGAGCAGGCGGTCTCTTTTAATCCGTCCTTTGCTTTTCCCCGGACGCCTTGACGAGTACTAAGAGGCGCTTTGCCAGGGTCTAGCGCCGCATGGCGCTGAAGCAGTCGCTGCAGTACACCGGCCGGTCACCACGCGGCAGGAAGGGAACCTCGGTGTCGACGCCGCACTGGGCGCAGACTGCCGGATGCATCTCGCGCTGGCCGCCGCCGTATCCGCCACCTCCTCCTCCCTGCTGGTTTCGGCGGGCGCCCCGGCAAGCGGGACAGCGGCTTGGCTCATTGGTGAAACCCTTGGAAGCAAAGAACTCCTGTTCGCCGACAGTGAAGACAAAAATAGCTCCACAGTCCCTACACGTCAGGTCTTTGTCTGAAATCGCCATCCGAATGGCCTCCAAATGTGTTTTTTGGTTCAGTCGAGGTCATCCGGTCTAGCAGAAACCTTAACTTGTACCAATGCCGATTCTACCAGATAATTCCGCTCCGCCATAGGTGGTTAATGGGCAACTATCAATGGTGACTAATAATGCGGGTCGATTTGCACGAATATGCTTTATAAAGCTATTTTAAAAATGTTTCATATAAAAATATACAAGATATGGTATTCAAAGCGTTATATAATAATACTAAATCCGCCTTGAGGAATTCCAATTCATTAGGAACTTGGCCTGGTCAGCCGGAAAACCCCTGGTATCAAGGCCGATATTTGTCTCCCTCCTCCCTAGAAATGCGGCCGGATGCCATTAGCCACATGCGGGAGATCTCCGGTCCCATGAATTTGAAGGTACTCCGAAGCGTTTGCTGAAGGGATGGGTATTCCGAGCCTTCGAGAACGTTGTAGAACCAGTTGCAGAAGCTGCCGTGCTCGTTCTGCAGGGCCAGCACGGTACGGGCGTTCTCAACGGTGGCCTGGATCTTCAGCCGGTTACGGATTATCCCGGGGTCATTTCGAAGTGCCTCCACCTCGGCGGGCCCGAAGCCAGCCACCGTTTTTATGCTCCAGCCGTGAAACGCCCAGCGGAACCCGTCCCGCTTGTTCAGGATCATCCGCCAGGTAAGCCCGGCCTGAAATACCTGTAGGCTCATCACTTCGAACAGGATGTCGTCGTCGTCTACCTGCTTGCCCCAGATGGTGTTGACATACCAGTCGCGCAGCGGATCCACGGGCGCCAGTGGGTCGTGGGGTTCCTCGTGTGGCATGGGTAATGCCCTCCCCCAGCCGGATTTAGCGACATGGTCACCGCAATTACCGTGTTGGTGATGATAGGATTCAAACCCTCGGTGTATTTCACAATCATACTTCATACTGTGGTCCAGCCGCCGTGGTAGCCTTATGGGTGCTTTCTGGGGCTTGATTTCTTATAAAGCCGGCGGTCACCTAAGGCTGCCAGAGGCTTCCCCTGCGTGGAGTGTTGGTGGATTTGTAATTCTCGATGATCTAACATCACGAGTCTAGCGATGATTCCGTGTCTCTAGGATCAACCGGCTATATATGTCTGAGGTTCTTTTTATGAGCGGTCATCAAGTCTTCGAGTTGGGTGACATAGACGTTCAATCCGGTCTGAAGCTCCGCAACGCCAAATTGGCCTATAAAACATACGGAGAGCTTAACGCTGGAAGAGACAACGCCATCGTATTTCCGACCTTCTTTGGTTCGCAGCATCCGGCCAACGAGCCAATGATCGGCCCGGGGATGGCGCTGGACCCTGGGAAATACTTCATTGTCGTGCCCAATCTTTTCGGCAACGGGCTCTCGTCCTCTCCCAGCAACACGCCCTCACCTTTCGACAGGGCCCGGTTTCCCGGAATGACCTACCATGACAATATCATGTGTCAGCACCGGCTCGTGACTGAGCAATTCGGCGTCGAGCGCATCGCCTTGGTCTGCGGGTTCTCGATGGGCGCCCAACAGGCTTTTCATTGGGGTGCATTGTTTCCTGACATGGTCGAACGGATAGCGCCCTGGTGCGGGTCTGCCAGGACCTCTCGTCACAATTACGTCTTCCTGGAAGGGGTAAAAGCCGCGTTGTGCTCCGACGACGCCTGGAACGGCGGTTGGTACGACCATCAGCCCGCCAAGGGACTTCGAGCCATGGCCAGGGTATACGCGGGATGGGCGCCCTCTCAGGCTTTCTATCGAGAGCAGGTCTACCTCAGCATGGGGTTCTCGTCGCTGGAGGACTATCTGATTTCGGGATGGGAAGGCCGTCACCTGCAACTGGATGCCAACGACATTCTGGCGATGGTCCACACCTGGCAGCAAGGGGACATTAGCGATAACGGTTTATACGATGGAGATTTCCTAAAAGCACTGGACTCGATAAAGGCCAAAGCATTGGTCATGCCCTCTCGAACCGATCAGTATTTCCCTCCCGAGGACAACGAGATCGAGGTTGGCTACATGCCCAACGCCGAACTTCGCGTCATACCGTCGATCTGGGGCCATCTGGCCGGCGGCCCGGGCAGGAATCCGGAAGACACCCGGTTCATAGACCAAAATCTGAAAGAACTGCTTGCGAGCTGAACGAAAGGGCCAGTTACCCCCTTCCGGCCAAGGGCGGGAATCACGTCGTTCTCCGGAGAGCTGTGATACGATCGGGCCGCAAAATATAGTAGCGGAGGCACGACCATGCCGTTCGGGGATAATGACTGGCTCGATTTGACTCAAGAACCCACCCTGGAGCCGGAGCTTCCCATATGTGATACCCATCACCACTTCTGGGACCTCCGTCCCCAGAGCATTCCCTACCAGCGGTATCTTATCCATGAGCTAAATGGCGACATCTACAGCGGCCACAACGTCCGGTCCACCGTGTTCGTTGAGGCCAGTTCCATGTACCGGCCGGACGGCCCGGTAGAATCGCGTCCGGTTGGAGAGGTGGAATTTGTTCAAGGCCTGGCGGCGGCCAGCGCCAGTGGGATCTATGGTCCCAGCAGGGCGGCAGCGGCCATTGTCGGCCACGCCGACCTCAAGTTGGCGGGAAAGTTGGTACCGGTCTTGGAGGCGCTACAGGCGGCCAGCCCCAACCGCTTTCGGGGCATTCGGCACAATGTGACGTGGAGCCCCGACCCGGCGCTGGCCAACCGGGAAACGGAGGGCATCCTGGCCAACAGCGAATTCCGGGAAGGGGCGAAGGTGTTGGCGAGCAAGGGTTTGTCCATGGACGTCATGCTTTCCTTCCCTCAATTGCCCGAACTGGCGGACTTCGCCAAGGCCGTGCCGGAATTGACCATCATCCTTAACCACATCGGCGGTGGCAACCGGGTGGGGATCTATGCCGGCCGGGACGGCGATGTGATACCCGCCTGGCGAAACGGAATCGCCGCGGTTGCGGCCTGTCCCAATGTCACAGTCAAACTTGGCGGCATGGGAATGCCCCGGTGGGGTTTTGGCTGGCACGCTCGGGAAGTTCCCATCGGCTCAGAAGAATTGGCGGAAGCCATGGCTCCCTGGATGACCTACTGTATCGACCAAATCGGCACCGGCCGGTGCATGTTCGAAAGCAACTTCCCACCGGACAAAGTGTCATACTCCTACAACGTGATGTATAACGCGTTCAAGTGGCTGTCCAAAGGCTACTCGGAATCCGAACGCGCGGCCATGTTCCATGAAACCGCTGTCAGGGTCTACCGGATAGACGTCTAAGGTTTGGCCGGCGTCTATGACGTCGAGTCAGAGATAACCCACGAGGTTGTTCATGCGAATTTGTTCCTTCCAACCAGGGGCTACTGAGATAGTCTACGCGCTGGGAATACAAGACCAGCTTTATGGAGTCACCGCCCAATGTGACTATCCGCCCGATGCCAAAAGCAAACCGGTCATAGTGCGCAGCGTTTTTGACGGCGGCAATCCCAGCAGTGGTGACATAACCGCAATCATCTCAGATAAGATCCGGCAAGGGCTTGGGCTTTACATAACCGACGACGCCGCATTGCAGGCCGCCGACCCGGATATCCTGCTGACCCAAGCCATATGCGATGTTTGAGCGCTGTCCGCCCGGCAGGTGGCCGAGCTTGGATTGAAACTTAATAAAAGCCCGCAGGTTATCTCACTAGACCCCGAGTTGCTTGGTGATGTCCTTGAGGATATTCGGCGGGTCGGGCGGGCGACGGGCGCGGAAGAAACCGCTGAGTCTTTAACCGAGGGGTTGCAAGCTCGCATCGACGCGGTGACCGCAAAAGCTGCTCAGGTCGCCAACCGGCCCACGGTGCTCCAACTGGAGTGGGCTGATCCGCTGATGTGCGGTGGCCACTGGGTGGTGGAGATGGTGGAAAGGGCCGGCGGCGCTGCCTGTTTTGGCAGCAAAGAAAAGGGGTCAATGCGCTTTGACTGGGAGCAGGTAGTCGCAAGCCAACCCGAGATAATAATGCTGATGCCCTGTGGGTACAACCTGAAACGCGCCGCTGAAGACATGCCGTTGCTGTCCAACTTGGATGGGTGGGAATCTCTACCGGCGGTGCGGAACGGCCAGGTGTTCATCATCGACGCCGATGCTTACACCAGCCGCCTGGGACCCCGGCTGATCACTGGTTTGGAAATAATGGCTGAGATCATCCACCCGGAGCTGTTTTCGGGACTGATACCCGATGGCGGCGTGGTAAGGCTGAGCGACGTGGCCAGTGCCTAAGGATCTGGGGGCGGTTGGCACCCTATGCCCTGCAATATGATTGGGTTTGCCGGATAGACAATGGCTGATCCCGGAGCCCGCAAGGCAACTGGGTAGTCAGATCCCCCGCTAGCCGGTGGCCTGGCTCATTCTAGTGTCCGGCCCACATGGGGAAAGGAAGCCGGGTCAAGCGATAGCTTAAGGCGGCACCACCACGATGGGTCCGGTTCCGTGGATAGCCGAATCACCAAATGTGTTCCCATCCAGAACCTCTATTGTGTCCAATGGGCTCAGGTTCAGCTCGTCCGTCGGAAATTCCACCACAAGGTCCATGTCGCCGTCGCCGTCCACATCTTCGAACGTTCCGATTTTGCCACTCTTTCCCTTTTCCCGGGCCGCGGCGCCGGCCAAGGTAAGGGTTGCCTGGTCCACATCCGCCACGTCGAAGTTTTCCGAATCTCCGTCAGCCGCGCTGGTGGTCAGGATAGCCACGGGGATCAAGCCGTCCGAGCCCAGGTTAATGGAGTTGGGATTGCTGCCCGGCTTGATGTCGATGACTACCGGGACATAGGTGGTTCCCGCCCCTATTTCAACATCGTCGCTGCCTCCAACCTAGTGTGTAATAGGGTCCGTGCCCGACTCTGGGGCGTATCGTTTGTTATCAAGAACTCCCTTTCGGCAATTTCGGTGACCGTGGCTACCGTGCCACAGGGCACCGTTACCACGGTGGTCTCGTCCAGCTCCAACGTGAGGTCTCCCGTCAATTCCCCCGTCGTGGGGTCGGTGGTCTCGTAAACCGTCGCCGTGGTACCTGTGGACAGGGCCACCGTGGTAGTTTCGGTGGAATTGAGTAACTCCACGGGGCCGACAATCACCCCAAGGATCAGAGAGCCGCAGGCCACATCCGCCACCTTGCCGGCGGCAAGTTTAATGGTGGTGCCGCAGACGCTAACGGCGGCCACCCCCGCCGCAGCACCCTCGGCGCTCAGCAGCATCCCACCCACGGCCAGGTCCTCCACGGTGACGGCCAAGCCTGCTCGGTCTGCTATGAAACCAAAGGTCGAGCTTTTGGCTATATGCTGGCCGGTGAAGTTATTGGAGAATACCATCGACTCATCGATGAACTTGCCGTCGACGAACCGGCCATCGATGAAGGGATGGATTTCATCGCCGTCTTCAATCACCAACACGCTGGATACAGCGGTAGCGGTGTTGCCCGAGAGATCGGTGGCCCTGAATGACACCTGAGTGGTGCCTTCTGGGAATATCTTTGGTGCGTCGTTAATTACCACCAGCGCGAGGTCAACGGTGTCAAAAGCGGTGGCGCCGGCCAGGAAGGCGGCCAATGTGGACGCCGGCGTGCCGTCTGGCCCCTTTGCCTCCACCGTGGTATCCGCCGGAGGTGTGACTACCGGCGCGATGTTTTCCCTTAGAGGGAGGCCGTCCACGTTGTCTGCGTTAAACACCAATGACGAATCGCAAATGCCATCTCCGCCGCCATCCACACAGGTCTGCGAGAAGCCGGTCCCATCGCCGTTGCCGTAGAAATTCCCTCCCAGGAAGGGTCCGCCGATGATGTTGATCCCCGAGGTTTGGCCAGCCGGGTTGGTCCAAGAGTTGGGGCCTGTTGAGGCGCTTGCCCCGTTGTTGAGGGAGTTGGAGAACAGGTTGTCGTAAAACGTGTTGTCGTGGTCTAGTGCGCCACCAGCGAAGACAATGCCCCCCGCCGCATTGTCATTCACGATGTTGCCCTTGAATAGATTAAATGTGTTGCCGTTCCTAAGCTCGATGACCCAGTGCAGGTTATTTCGAATCAGGTTATTTCGAATGATGTTGTTGCCGATAGTGTTGTTGGTGGCGGACCTCAGGTTTATGCCGGCTCGGGACCCAAAAGTCAGTAAAGTGTTGTCGAATACCTCGTTGCCGTCGACGATATTTAGCTCACCATCGATTAGAATCCCATCTTTGTGATTGCCGTGCACCGTATTGCCGATCACCTGAGTGGAGCCTGGGACTTGAATCCCGATTCCGTTGTTGCCCACGTCGTTGTTGAGAATCTCGTTGTTTACGTCGCCAACGGCGGCCGGCTGGATTCCCGGCCCGCAGCGGGGTTGAGGCCGTTATCGAAAACCTGGTTGCTGGAAACCAGGTTGCCGGTGCTGAGACTCTGAAGCCGGATTCCCCCCAAAGAGTTTCCAGTGGCCGTGTTGTTGCTCACGGTATTGTTGTTCGCCGTCTGCAAATAGATGCCATACTCGCTGTTGTTGTTGGCCGTGTTCCCGTCCGCCGGGGTGTCCCCTCCAACGAGGACATTGTCTGCCCCTACGATCGCGATTCCTTTAAGGAAGTTGTCGTTGGCCGTGTGTCCGGTCAGGCGTGCACCGTCCCCCGGAATGTGGAAGCCGTCACCAGCCCTGCCTAGCGCAGGAGCAACCCCGTTGCCGGCCGCGATATTGGTGGTGTACACGTTGCCGGTTGCGGTGCTGCGCGCCCCACTTTCCAGGTTGTCTCTGAATGTGTTGTTGCTCCAAGTGACTCCAGAAGCCCGGCTGATTGCCCCCTCGACATTACCCCAAAACTCGTTCCCGTCAATGAGCCCGCCCACCGGTGAGATGTCGAGCCCGAAATCGAACCCGGTTACGTTGCAGTTGCTGACCGTGACGTTGTTTGCTCTTACCAGAATGCCAGTGGAGAACTGGATGGCGCGCGGCCCCGGTCCTGTGATGGTGTGGCCGGCGCAGTCCAGGGTGATTCCATCGGTCCTGATCTCGAGACCGGTGCCGGGGCAGCCGGTCAGGTCGGTGTCTAGGGTGGTGTTGGTGGTTATCGTACTTCCGCACAGCGAAATAACGACGGCTGGATCGTCGGTGAGGCCCATATCCTCGGAAACGTCCAGCATCAAGGCGGGGGTCACCTGCGGGCTATCGCTAATGCCCATGGCCTCGGCCACGTCGATGATTACCGTCGATAGAACCTCTATCAGAGTGGAATCAGTAAGTCTGATGTCCTCTGACACATCTAAGACAAGCGCCGGAACCACCTGTGGGCTATCGCTAATCATGGCCTCGGCCACATCGATGACTACCACCGAAAGCACTTCGAGCAGAGGGGAATCAGTTATTCCGATGTCCTCGGAGACACTAAGGACAAGCGGCACAACCACCTGTGGGCTATCGCTAAGGCTCATGGCCTCGGCCACATTGATGACTACCACCGAAAGCACTTCGACCAGAGGGGAATCAGTTATTCCGATGTCCTCGGAGACACTAAGGACAAGCGGTACAACCACCTGCGGGCTATCGCTAAGGCTCATGGCCTCGGCCACATCGATGACTACCACCGATAGAACTTCGATCAGCGGGGAATCAGCGATTCCGATGTCCTCGGAGACACTAAGGAACTGTCACGAAATAACTTGTTCTTTACTACATGCTCAGCTATACTTAATGGGTGATAGTTGAAGGAGCGATTCAAGCTCGTTACCAAGCGATTGCCCCCGTTGTGGACGAGCGGGTGCGG
>DAOUHE010000230.1:0-2279 GCA_034428715.1 Dehalococcoidia bacterium
GTAACCAGGGAAATGCTGACCGGGATACTAGAACGGATCAGCCGGCTTCGGCTGGCACCTGGCTAGCCTGCTTTGAGAGCACAGGTATTTCGGACAGTTATGGGGTCGTCCGGGGTAAATAGACCATAAAGCTCCTCGGTTTCGGAATACTCAACAACCTGACCGAGGTACATCACCACCGTTTGGTGGGCCGTATAGCGGACAGTGGCCAGATTGTGGGCGATGAGTAGGTACCCCACGTTGTACTGGCCCTGCAGGTCTTTAAGCAGGTTCATCACCTACCCTCGCCCTCGTTCCATCTCCCACCGTGGGAGAGGGATGCCCCCGTGGATGCCAACCTGTTGCAACACTTCCTCTACCCGGTCATGGACTTCCGTTCGCGAAACGTTCCGGTTGAACTCCATGTGGCTGAAAACCCCGGTTACACCACCGAACACGTACTCCTCCACCACTTCGGGGTTGGCCACGATGGTCGCCTTGATGTTCACCACGGGGACACTGTAGTACTGGTCATATAAGGAAGTCGCCCAACTCCAGGGATATGCTCTGCCGTACGGCAGGGTCCGACTCGCCCAGCATCTGCTCGTACACCCGGTCGCCCACTTCGCTCTCCGCCAACAGTACTCCCTGTGTGGGCCGGCCTTTCTCCTCGTCGGTGGGGCCCGTGTACCAGTAAATAGGCATGTTGGCGGTGATTGGCCTTATGCTCTGCCGCACCGGGAGGAGAAAGTGGGCGTCATGGCGGTCCCGGAAGGCGTCCTGTGCCTGGGAGAATTCGGTCTCTATAATGTGGGCGTCAATGCCTATCTCCTGAAGGCTCTGGGCAACCGTTTGGGCAACTTCGATCACCTCAGGGAAGCCCGGCAGGCTGGACTGGCGTACCTCGATGCGGAACCGGTTCTGACCGTTAGCGTCCCCGGGGAAGCCGGCCTGATCCAGGAGCTGCTTGGCCAGCTCGGGATCGAAGCCGTAGTTCTTGTCAAAGTCGTCCTGCCACCGTTGGCTCCAACCCTCCAGCGTTGGATGGAAGGTGGTGTTGTACATGGGCGAGCCCCGGCCCTTGAAGAGGCTGTTGATAATGGGCTCACGGTCGATCGCGCGGTTCATGGCCTCTCGGATCAAGCGGCCGGGCTCGCCTTCCAGGGTCCAGGGGTCGTTGTCGGGGTCCCAGTTCACCTTGGAAACGCGGTAAACGCCCTGGAACACAATGGTGAGGCCCACGGCGGGCAGCGGGCTTTCAAATACCACAATGCCGCCGTTTATGGCAGTATCATGGATGGCCTTGGAAAGGTCGGCCATGTCAGCTTCTTCGGCCAGTAACTGGGCAAGGCGGGTGGCTTCCTCCGGAACTGTGGTCATCCTCAAAGTCTGGAACTCGGGGTTCACCCGCCAATGGTCGTAGGGGACCCGCTCCCTCTCGGCGAACTCGTTGAGCTGGCGGCTGACGAACTGGTAGGCGCCGGTGCCCGATGGTCCGGATTCGTACATCGCCTCGCCTTCGGCTTCGAACTGGGCCGAGCTAAAACTTTCGGCACGGGGCACCGCAAGGATGTTCAACCACCAACTCACCACGTCTACCTGGGACCGGGCAGTGTACATGGTGAAGTTATGGTCGGCGATTATCACCAGGTCGCCATTGTCCTTCATTTCCGTGGCCGTCTTGGTCCCCATGAACGCCTTGAAAGTAGCCGCACAGCTCGTGAGGCTGCCATCCTGCACGGCCGAGTCGTCGTTGTAGATGAAGTCCTTGACCGTGAACTCCCCCCAATCATTGTGGAACTTCACTGCCTTGCGAATCTTGAAGGTGAAGTCCTGGCCGTCGGGGCTCATATCCCATTCCGTGAACAGCTAGGGAACGACGGTGGAAACGCCGGATCTCGGGTCGATTGTAGTCGGGTTTTCAATGATGGGCCGCAAATGCAGGTGCCCCCTGGAAGACGCCTTCCAGGGGAAGAAGGTATCCTGGGGCAGGGGCGTCAACACCACGTTCAGACTTTTTGAGGTAACTGACCTTTCTGGGACCGTGGTGGCCTCAGGCATAGCGGCGGGTACGGCGACTGATCAATCTTCCTAGCCAAACCGGTGGCGAAATAGGTTGCTGTGGCAGGACCATGGCGGGGATTTCTTAGCGAAGCAATCGATGTCTAGGCAGCCTAGTAGTCAGTCATGTTTGGAATCGAAGGGATAGAGGCGGTGAAGTTTGCCCCTGGCGTCCTGGGTGTTGAACCGCCAGTTAATGGTGGCTCGGGCGGCATTTCGCTCCGTGACCAGGGCCTGGA
>DAOUHE010000231.1:0-3511 GCA_034428715.1 Dehalococcoidia bacterium
AACACGCTCAAGCCAAAGAGCAGCGCGACGAAGCCGTGCAGGTCCAGTAGGAAACCGCCAGGGTCAGCTGCTCCAGGCCGGACATCCCAGGTCCTCGGTACTACCAAGTCGTCAGCTGGGGCAATGCTCCCACCAGACAGCAGCGACCAATCCCTGGAAACCGGGCTTGCCCAAGGTGTACAAACACGCCTGCCATGAATATTCGTCAACGTTGTTCAACATCGTCGAATGAATCATGGCCTAGAAATCTGGCCGGGAACCTCGATTCTCCACAAGTCGTTTTTTATTAACGTCGATTACAGATATAATAATAGGTTCTTGAAACGTATTACATACACTATCACGCCGTATACGACTGTAATACGTCTGCTTAGCGTAGTGCAAAACCCGGCCAATGGCTTTCCGGCCAGACCTCTAGAACACGCCGGCATCAGCATGATGCAACAGCATCGCACGACGTCACAACTGGGCACCGATCATCGCGTCGTTCGCCGCCTGGATGAGCTGGCTGGCCCAATCCTCATCGTAGCTCCACACTGAGTAGTCAGGTTGACGGCCGATGGCATCCCCATAATTTATCGCGCCGTAGTGTGCCAATGTAGCCCCACCTGCGAACATAAAATGGGCCCAGTAGCGCCGCCGGCCACGCTTCAATGCCAAAATGACGCAAACAAAGCTCATCAATATCAGGAGCACCCCTGCGACTATCCATTTCACTTCACAACCAAAGTCATAACAGGGTGACACACCCGGGCCTAACGCCAACCCCAAGCCTCCGACAAACAAGAGAAATGCAACGATTGCCAATATGCCGCCGAATAAACAGGAACGGGGCTTTTTGTCAACGGTGCCCCAGACACGTTGTATGCTCCTCGTAGGGAACACGGAGCCGTTTAGGAGTCACAAAACGGTACTGGGATATGAAGATGCTATCGTTATCGTAGAAAACCCGTTCGTTTGGCTGAACCATTTTTGTACCCTCCCGGACGAACCGGGATTTTATCAGGGCTTGGCCGCTGTTTTTGCCGGTTACCGTTGCTGGTTGCCGGTATTGTGGGATCTCCCGCGCTGCATGGCGCCTTTGAACTTCGCCCAAGCTGCGCCGGACCACAGGTTACGCATTTTGTTCACGCACCAGATGGTCGGCGCTGGAGCGCTGAGCAGCAGCGTTGCGGCCCAGCCCCACCAGACGGTCACGGCCTCGCTGGCCCACAGCGGCAGCAGCAACGCCGCTATGGTAATGACCCAGGCCGGCCACAGTCCGCGCCCGTCGCCCAGCTTGATGTAGAGATGGGCGGCCGACGCCAACACGATCATTCCCATCAGGAGCAGGGCGGTCACGGTGTCCGGCGCCTGATGTTGCAATTCAGTGAACACCGGGTAGGGCAAGACGAAGGCGCTGAGCGGTTCGCTGTGGTCCTCGATGATTGCCCAGGGCAGGGCCAGCGTTATGATGATCGCCACACCATGAGCCATTCGAAACCACCTATGGGCGGCGATTTCGCCGATATCAAAGGTGTCCAGATTCATGAGCTTGCTCCCGGTCGGGGATCTCAGCCGGAGGTGATTGCGGCGGAGAGCACGTTGGTGCGGTCCTCAAAGGTGTCCAGGCTATCCAGAAGCAGGGCCACCTGCAATGACATACCAATGGATTGTCCGATCACGGCGCGGAAGTCGGCCCGGTTGCGTTGGAATTGGATAACCCGGTCCATGTCGTGGAGTTTCAGCATGGCGGCATTGGATTGGATCTCGACATGCTCGGCGTTCCGGTCCCACTCTTCGAAGGCCAAAATGTCGGACCGCAGGTCCGTGACCATGCTGGCACGCAAGTCGGGGTTGTACATCTCATTGATGAGCATGGTCTGCTCATCGCGGTATTCCTGCCACAGCGCACGGGTTTCGCTGATCCGTAACATCAGTGAGTTGTGCTCCTGAACGGCCGCCTCGTACTGCGGTTGCCAGCTGTCCACTAGCCGCTGGGCAGCCTCCTGGTGGACGGTGAGCGGGGCGTCGCCCTGTATCTGTCGGGCCTTCTCATTGAAGGTCAGCGTGGCCGGCGGAGCGGCGCTGGCGTCCCCCTGGTCACCTTCTGCCTGACCGGCGCCCGGGATGCCGGCGACGTTGGCAGCGCTTTGCTCTCCAGCCGGTATTCCCGGAATACTATCGGAAGCCAGAGCTAGCTGCTGCGCGGCGCTGGCTGAGGCCTGCGTTCCACCGCCGGAAGTGGGCTCCTGCACGACTGCCGATGGAGCTTGAGCTTCCAAGGCGAGCTCTTGGATGTCCTGGAAATCGTGCCGAGTATCGTTGACCTGTTCGTTGACCCGGCCGGCTGCAGCTGCGACCCGGTCGCCAGCGCTATCCGGCCGGTCGCTCAGGGCGTAACCCACGATGACGGCCACGAGCATCAGCGCCATGACGATGCCCATGCGCTTGTAGTTACGGCTCTTTTTGGTTTTCTTATTGCTGTTGTTGGTTCGATTATTGTTCAATAAATTGTAATTCTGCATGGTGACGTTCCCTCCGTTGCGGTTCCCGCTGTTTATCGGTATCCGCCGGAAAATCAGGACTCCGGTTCAACGAATTCCGCCTCTCCGGTTCCAACCATGTATTCAACCTCGGCCTTCACTTCATCTATGTCCAGTTCAAGCGCACATTCGGCGAACAGATTTTCAATCTCGACGTCATCCCCCGCTCCTGCGGCGGCGCGTTTCGAGCTGAACATCACGGCGTATGACGCGGGTATGGATTCGCTGTCGTCGCTGTCCCCCAAGGCAAAATCAAACCCCTGGCAACAGCTGATGGGGCAATCATGGGTGACGACTACGTCGCCTTTTTCATTTCGCCTGTGCGCTCATCGCTCTCAGGCCGCCGGATTATTGGGATCGGCTCATAGTTGGTTCCCGTCGTTTTTAGGCGTTCCTGTCCAGTTGTATCAGATGAACTCTTAAAAATCCAGACGCGTCCTACTGACCAGAAAATTGCGAAACTCAGGCGCGACTGAACGGCGGCTGAAAGCAGACAACTCAGTGACGGGTTTCGCTTCGGTATTTTGGCCTTTTGCCGGGAATGTTCAGGCGTCCGATCAAGTGGCAGGGTTGCGTTGGTTGCGTGCTTTCGGGGTCATCCGTCGTTCACCGTCAGTAGATTTCGGCGCTTCGCTCGAAAATTGAAGGACCGATAGAGGTCGTACCCTTTCGGCGAAAGGTGAACCGATGACCTGTAAAGGGCGGCGGTAAAGTGGGCCACGTGGGCAGCCGCATCGTCAACGTCGCGTCGTGGTGGTGGAGACGGGGGTCAATGCCGACGGGCAGCGTAAGATCCTGGGCATGGACGTGGGCGCCACCGGGGTGGAACTGGTAACCTCCGATGCTCACCAGGGGCTGAAGAACGCCATCGCCGCGGTGTTCGCTGGGGCGGGTTGGCAACGCTGCCGCACTCACTTCATGGCCAACCTGCTCACCCGAGTACCCAAGCGCGCCCAACCCGGTGTGGCCACCATGGTGCGCACCAT
>DAOUHE010000232.1:0-4859 GCA_034428715.1 Dehalococcoidia bacterium
GCGGCTTCGGCGAAGGTGGGGATGGACGGGGCAGGCCTGCGGGCCGTCTCCCGGGCCTCCCGCTTCTCGGCAACCGGATCGCGCCCTGCGGCGACGGCGGTGCGGTTGTCATGGGCGATGGCCCGGGCCCTGGCCAGGCTGACCGTGGGGTAAGGCCCCAGGCCTATGTCGCGGCGCCGTCCGTCGACTACGATCCGCTGGACCCACGATTTGCTGCCGGAAGGGGCGACGTGGAGGTAGAGGCCCTCGCCGTCGCCGTGCCTGCCTCGTCTGCTGAGGGCCCGTGCCGCGAGGGCCGTGAGCCTGCCCATGCTCCCCTCCGTCCCACATTACTTCCCACACAATGTGTGGGATACAGTGGTACTTTACGGGAGTTCGCGGGAGTATTCAAGGCCTAGGTGTCCTTAGTTCAGCTATGAACTAGGGGGTTTGGGGACGTTTTGGGACGGTAAGGAGCATTAATATGGCGGAGAGAGTGGGATTCGAACCCACGATACAGTCGCCCGTATACCGGTTTTCGAGACCGGCGCTTTCGTC
The DNA here is from genome assembly GCA_034428715.1 of Dehalococcoidia bacterium. Lineage (GTDB taxonomy): Bacteria > Chloroflexota > Dehalococcoidia > Lucifugimonadales > UBA3495 > Io17-Chloro-G2. Next base: position 538 of record DAOUHE010000232.1, read on the forward strand.
CGCTCAGCCATCTCTCCGTGAGTAGCCAGATTATCCCTGTGGACCGATCTTTTCAAGTGTTGGGGCGACTGAACGCTGAGTTGTTTACCGGTTTTTTGAGAGGACGCCGCGGGCGCCACCCTAATAAGATTCAAACCGTAACGGGGCTGGACCCGGCCTATGGTGGCCAGTTTATATATAACACGGGACGGATTTTGACCCACGGCCAGCGCGATTGGGGTTGTCATGGCGTCAGAATACGATTATAGTTTAGCCCATGATGGAACGAATACCGGCGGATTACGTCCGGTTCCCACCACTCATTATCCGCGTAGTGCCCCGGAGGGCCGGCTTTGACCCAAGAAGAAATAGCAGAAAGGCTTCGACAATGGGAAGTCAGGGTGACTCCCCAGAGGTTGGCCATCGCCGAGGCGGTGCTGAATTCCACCGACCATCCCACGGTCCAGCAGATATATGACCGGGTTCGGGACCATTTCCCATCCATGACCCTGGCTACCATTTATTCCAACCTGGGGGTTTTGGAGCGAAGCGGTATGATTCAGGAATTGCCGTTCCAGAAAATGTCTCGCTACGAGCCAAACGTGGGTCCCCACGTCAATCTGGTGTGCATCGAGTGTGAGACTGTAATGGATGCCGACGCGGGACAGGAAGCGGTGGTGCGGCTTCGAAACCGGATCTCCAGCCAGTCGGACTTCCAGGTTGCCTGGCAGAGGGTGGACTTCTACGGCTGGTGTCCCCGGTGTTCTGCCGCCAAACGGGAGGGTATCCCGGCCGGAGCCTAAGCCAATTGACGAATCCGTCAAGTCCCCCTTCCCCTTACGCGATAGGGATGGGGGATTTGCTTTTTAGGACCAGTCAAAGTATAGAGGACGAGCAGAATGATCACCGGCGTAGTGGGCATTACCCTGTGGACCGCGGATTTGGATGGGATGTTCCGCTTCTATCATGACGTTCTGCGGCTGCCGCTGCACTCCCGGCATGACGATTTCATCGCTTTTGAACTGGGCGATATCCGGTTCAACATCGGTCTCCACGGCCAGGTCCACGGATCGTCGGCCGATCCTTACCGGGTGATGCCCCATCTGGGTGTCGATGACATACATGCCGAATCCCTCCGGCTGGCCGAAGCCGGGGTGGAGTTCATCCGGCCGCCGGAACAAGAGCATTGGGGCGGCTGGATAGCCACCCTGAAAGACCCAGACGGGAACATTCTGCAGCTGTTGCAACTACCCTGAGGGCCTACCCTGCCGGGCGCCCCGGAGCCTCGATGGACTGGACGCGTTAACCTTGACCGCGGTGCTCTCTGTCCTTACAATTCCAACCAATCTGAAGATACTCTAGGGAGGAATACGCAATGGGTAAGATCAGCGGCCTTAGCCACGTGGGTGTGTTCGTCAATGACCTGAATAAAATGACGGAATTCTATTGCGGAACCCTGGGCCTCACCGAGTCCCACCGCAACGGCGACCGGATAGTGTTTCTCACGGCCGACATAGAAAAAGAGGACCACGAAATCGCTTTGGTCAGTGGCAGGGATGGAGCCGCCCAGAACATCCAGCAGATCGCTTTCCGGGTGGGCGAAGTGGAAGACGTGCTTGGCTTCTACAAGACCTTCAAAGACATGGGCATAGAGATCCAGCAGACGGTGAGCCATGGCGCCGGGATTTCCTGTTACTTCTTCGACCCCGAGGGAAACCGGATCGAAGTATTCGCCGACATCGAGATGCCCAATGGCCGGGGCTACAGCGGCCCCATTGACCTCGGAAAGAGCAAAGAGGAGTTGGTGGCCCAGATAATCGCAGGGTAAGATTCGCTGGGTGAACCGGCCCGTCTTTTCAGGCGAAACCAGAGGCACGGAGTGATTAGCTCCGTGCCTCTGGTGATTATCGGATGCGCCGCGAAGGCTATGTCGCGGAGAAGTTAGGCCTGCCGATCGTATCAGCCAGGTCTAAAAAACTACCTTCTTGTGTTCAAAGGAACACGGCCGGTGCGACTAGATTATAGCGTGTCCCTATGGCGTCTTACGATGATTGTGGCAGTTCCCTCAGAACATGGGCAAATCCAAACTTATCCAGTGAGCCTGTGGCAGAATCAATCTTGGCCTGGTAAAGCACGCCTTTTGGGTCCTCAACGGGTATCTCGTTCAACTCCAAGAAAACTAGGGCACAGGCCAAACCGGTGCGTTTGTTGCCGTCAATGAAAGGATGGTTGCGGCAGATGTGGAAGCCATAGGGCGCAGCCATCTCATATATGTCCCGGTGGAGCCATTCACCGCTAAATGATGCCCCGGGCATAGCCAAGGCTGATTCTAGAAACCCAAAATCGCGCACGCCATTCCCGCCCCCGAAACGCTGGATTTGATCAATATGAATCGTTAATACGTCGGCGAGATTTAGGAATACTGGCTCGGCCATCTACTCGGCCAGTCGTCTGAGGGTTTCGCTGTGACGCGCGTTGACCCTTTCCAGTGCCCGGGTGACTCGGTCATTGTGAAGGTCGTCCCGGACCGGGGAAATTATCAGGCTCTGGCCGTCGGTCACGATCTCGAGAGGAGTGCTCATATCGATATTAAGGATTTCCAAAATGGCCTTATCGATGATGAGTGCCGCGCTGTTGCCGTGGGGCGTAAGGGTTTTGATCATGATTTATCCTGTCGTATTCACAATGTAGTTACATTGTATCACTCAAACCCTTGGAGTCCCTAACCGTAATTTGATGGCTCTCTCTCTCCGATGTCATCGTGGTACGTGGCCAGAGTCCTCCAGCGGCCGACGAATGCCGGGATTTACGAAAATCCCGGGGCCAACGCGATGGGGTCAAAAACTGTCAGCCCGCTGACCTGGGTAAGGGCCGCATCAGTGGTGACGATGCCTTCCAAATGCTGGGTGGAGACCACTGCGGCGTGGATGGCATCGCGGGGAGACAGGGCCGGGTATCGCTCCAGGATTTGGCGGGACAACAACGCTTCTTCCGCAGCCAATGGAACGGGCCGCGGAAATAATGACATGAGCCGGTCGAAAGTCCTGAAAGCCCTGCCACGTTCACCGCGGTGGATATAAACGTGGAGGATTTCTTGGAGCAACTCAATATCTATTGTAAATTCGCCGGATTCGGGACCCATTCTAGCAACAAGAGTCCGGCAAGCTTCAGAGTACCTATGCGGCCTCCCCTGGGCGTATATGAAGATATTGGTGTCAAGAAGTTTCAAATCGCCTGCCAACGTCCGTTTCCAGAATGATCTTTGCCTCTTCCCAGGTCAAATCGCTCTGTTCGCTGAGAATCCCTTCCACCGCTTCTTTCCGCTTCTCCAAGGTGGACGTTAGGTAGACCTGCTCCACCGCTTTACGCACCAATGCCCCCACGGTCTTACCTTCTGAACGGGCAATTTGTTCTATGATCCGGTAATGGTCAGGGTCGAAAAGGACTTCGACACGCTTGGTGAGTGGCACCGTATTTCTCCGTAACCGTATATATACGTAGATATACGTAAATATTATCACGGGCACCCCATCTCTCCAAGTTCGCTGGGCGGGATTCAAGCGATCAGCGTAACGTAGGTGGTCCTGCGGCTACGAAATGAACATGGCTTTAGGCGTGGATTCCATAGCCTTACCTGATAAGGTGCCCCATGGCGGACCCGGTACCGTTTTCACCGCTGGAGGAGGTGCAGAGGGTTTCAGTGGACTATTTCTGAAAACCGCCGGCGCAGGTGTTGTTCTGCTTCATCACAAATGGTACGGAGGACGTCGCCGGCTGGACGGATGGCATTAACGGAAGCAGCGGCCTTGCCAAACAATGCCGAGCGGATTTCAAAATCTCCGCGCTCCCGGGCCTCGACGTAGGTTGGGATTATCTCGTCCAGGCGGTCCCGAAGCTCGTTTTCCCGGCCGTGCCACTCCTGGGCGAACCGGTTGTTATAGGCCCGACCGGCGATACCTTCCGGCCAAGGCGGGCCGCCAGCCACCGCGTTATTGATGATGTCAAATACCTGGGTATGGATGGTGTTCTCTCCATCGCTGGCGACGATCAATTCTTTGTGGGCGTCAGGAATTTCGTCGTCTTCTTGAGTCGCCGTGAAGACCGTGCCCATCCAGGCTCCTTCGGCCACCGCAGCCAGCACGGCGGCCAGAGACCGGCCATCGCCGATGCCACCGGCGCCGATTACCGGCACGTTCGGAAACTCGGAGACAACACGGACGAGGAAGGGAAGCAGGCTCAACATGCCTGTATGCCCGCCCGCGTCGTTCCCTTGGGCCGCCAGAATGTCGGCCCCGCCATCGACGGCCAAACGGGCACCTTCCATCGTCTGTACTTGGCAGATG
>DAOUHE010000233.1:0-6976 GCA_034428715.1 Dehalococcoidia bacterium
ATATAAAACTCGCCAAGCTATGGGGTAATTATAGCCATACCGACGGCCAACGTCTCACAAATGGACAATGGTTTAAAGAATGCCGACGATTTACTCAGAGGGATATTCACCCATATGGGAAATGTGGGTACACTCGGCCGATAATGTCGCTCACCCCCTCCGGCAGCGCAGATGTCCAAGAATCGGCAGCACCTGCACTTCTTTCTTCAACCAGGCGCACTAATTCGCTCAAGAATAGGGGGTTGCCTTGGGTCCTACGGTGGATTAAGTCCAAACTGGGTTCAGCGAGGCTGACACCGGTGTGAAGCTCAACAAGCCGGGCCGCGTCCTGTTTGCTAAAAGCTCCCAGTTGGACCCGGTGGAAGTTGGGTTCCCGAATGAGAGATCGAAGCGCCTGAGAGAGGGGATGCCGGCGGCCAACCTCATCGTCGCGGTAGGTGCCCAGAAGCATGACCCTTGAGGTGGAAATCCCTCGGCTCACAAACTCCCAAAGCATAAGTGAAGAATGATGGGCCGAGTGAAGGCCCTCCAACACCAGCATCAGCGGTTGGTATTGGGCCGCATTGGTTAAGAAGGTTGGTGATGGGGTCGAATAACCTAAATCGGGCTTGCTCAGGCTCCAGCGTTGGAGACAGCGCCAATCCTGTTAGTTGCTCTCGGATTTCAGGCATGATTTGAGCGATGTCAAAGGCGCCGGATCCCATCTCAGAGCGTAATTCCTCGGTGTCCTTCTCCTGAATATGGAAGCGCCTCTATGTTTGAAGTTTCCTGTTTTAGGATCTTTGCTCCATGGTGCTGGCTGTTCATTTGAGTGCTCATTTTCGTCTCCTCAATTTCTATCGTGCTCTGTCGTTGTGTCGGTGATTCGATGTGCACTCATAGTAGGTCGCGGCCAGGGAGAGCCGCATCGACTGAAAAGCACAAATCCAAAAAAGGAAAAATCGTTGTTGAAACCGCGCCGATGTGCAGAAGTGTGTAGTGGGTGGCGCCGCTTAGGACGGATGTGTGTAGGAAGCTATGTGGGTGGAGCTTGGAATTGGGCAGTTGGGGACGGCGTCGAGGGTTTTAGGCGAGGCTTGGTGGTCCTGACCCCTAGAAGATGTCAGGGTTTATAGATCGGTGGTTCGGTTTTCGTCCAGCGCCAGCATTGCCTCTCGCAGGGCATACCGGGTGGCTTCGGCACGGTTGGCGGCGCCGATCTTTTCGTAGATGTTGCCCACGTGCCGCCGGCGATGAGGCGCAGTACTTCGACCTCCCGGCGGGACAGGCCATCGGGGTAGGCCGAGGACGTCTCTGGCAGGATGTGGACACGTTCCAGCCGTTGGCTTACGCGCTCCATCAAGGGGCGCATACCCAGATCGGTGGAAATTGACAGTGACTCTTCCAACAGAGCCGAGGCTTTGGCCGAATGTAGGGGCCCACGGCCGTGCGCCCCTGTCAGCAACATGTCGGCGTAGTCGTAGCAGGTCCAGGCCAACTCGGGCCGGTAGCCCGCCGAGTGGCAGAAAGCCGTGGCGTCTTCAAAATGGGTTTTGGCTTGGTCTGTGTCGCCAATGGTGTGAGCCAGACGGCCTAGCACGCGATCAATGACCGCATGTGCCAAAGAAGCAGAAATACGAATACATTGTTGGCTACGCAGCGGCTCAATCGCGGCATATTGTTCCCGTGCGATACTCCGGTCGCTTTTCTGCGAGGCAAGCAAGGCAAGGCTAACTCTGGCGTTCAAAACCACGGTCGGCGTGGCCAAAGGAGACGAGATAATGGTCTCCGCGATTTTCTGGGCGATCTCCAGGTATTTTGTTGATGCCGTAATCTCGGCGACCAACGACAGCGCCGCGGCGGTTAATCCAAACCCAGGGGTTGGTTGCTCGGCGTTCACGTGGGTGAGCTCAAGGAGTTGTTTCGCAAAGGTCGCTCCCGCCTCATACTCCCCCGACTGGTATTCTAATACCACTCTTGTAGGGAGTAGGCGATAGTCCGTACTAAATATTGATAACCCGCGATCACTAAATAACCTTGCGGCCTGTCATTCTCCCCGGAGCGAGGATGCAGTTTCACTCCGCCAAAGCGCAGAAACCAGCCAATAGCGGTCACCCAACCTCTCTGCCGCATCTAGCAAATCCCCCAGGTTCCGTTCCTCGTCTTCCAAATCACCGATAGCCCGCATCGCGCAAGCCGCCCAAAATCGAGCCGGCACTTCCGTGGTGAGTTCTCCAGATTGAGTGGCCAGCTCAGTTGCCTTTCTACTCTTCTCGAGTGCCTCCACTTGACGAAGATGGAACACGTCAACATTGGCGCCCAAGTTCAGTGTTCTCATCTCCAAGGAGGTGTCTCCTTCCCTTCTGGCGATAGTCAGTGCAAGCCCAAAGGCATCTGCTGCGCCTTGGTAATCCCCTTGTTCCATTCCTAGAACACGCCCATACCGGGACAAAAGGCGGCCCGCTTCATGGGAATCAGATCGGACCATCTCCAGTGCCTTTTCGATCATCGGTCCCATCCCACTTGGTCGGCCAAATCCCATCCCGGCTAATGGATGTTCCGCAACATCGACCGCCCGGTCAACTTCCCGGTTTTCGGCGTAGTAACTAAACGCCCTACCTAGAAACGCTACCGCCTGACCCAGTTCTTGGCGAAGAAGTGTGGCAGCTTGGGCCCGGCCCAGACCGAACAGCAGGTCTGCAGCCTCTTCATCGGACGGCGCCTCCGTTCCGGACAGGGGAATGTCCCGCGCGCCTAAGCCCCTTTCAAAATGTGCGAGTGCATCTTCGTGGGCGTAGGCAGCCAGCGCCCGCTCCCCCGCCAGCAGCGAGTAATGGACCAGCTTGGCAGCGCCGAGAACCAATTCAGCCTCGGCGAAGTGATGGTCCAATTTCGCGGAATGGGTCTCCGCGCTATCTCCGTATAGTCCTTCCAACAATTCAGCGATGCGGGCATGCAGCCTCGCCCTGCGCGTGGTGGACAGCTCCTGGGCTAGGGTCTCCTGAATCAGTGCGTGGGTGAACTGGTACAGTCCCGACGTACCTGGTGGCTCTTCGATAACGCGGGCGGCAAGGGCCTCCTCAAGGGCTTCCAGCACTTGGTCTTCCGTGCCATCCTCACTCAAACCGATGAGTACTTTGAAATCGAACTCCCGGCCGATCAATGATGCGGTGGTCAACGCGTGATTACATTGCTCCGACAGCCGGTTGAGACGCTGGCCGATCACCTCCCTGACGCCCTCGGGCACCCGGATGTCTAGTGATCCAGAGGCGCCCGCCGACTCCAGTTGATGCCGTTCTGCCAGCAACCTGATAACCTCGGTCAGGAAGAATGGGTTCCCCTCGGTGTGGGCATAAAGGGTCTCGGACATCTCCTGGGAAAACTGGATGCCGGCGATGGCATCGACGAACGGACCAGTATCTTTTGGGTCCAACCCTCGCAGGGGGTGGCGCTGGTAGACCGCTTCCCGTGAGAGCTGAGCCAACGTCTGCGACAGCGGGTGTTGGCGAGAAAGCTCTACGTCACGATAGGCCCCCACCACCAGCGAACGGCTTCCACTCAGTTCTCTGGCTAAGAACTCCAGCAAAAGGAGGGAGGCCTGGTCGGCCCAGTGGAGGTCGTCCAGCACGAGCATCAAAGGCTGGGACCGGGAGGCGTTTTTCAAAAAATTGGTGATGGAGTCGAATAACTGGAAGCGGGCCGCCGCAGGCTCCAGGGAGGGCTGCGGCCTGAGGTCCGTTATCTTGCTATGTATTTCGGGAACGATATTGGCGATATCGGCAGCGCCGGTGCCTAACTCCGACTGAAGCTGCCCGGCGTCGCATTGCTGAACGTAGGAGCGAATGGTCTGAACCCAGGGCCAATAGGGCGGCGCGCCTTCGTCCTCGTAGCACCGCCCCCAGAGAACCTGGGAGCCGCGAGCCGCGGCATGTAAAGCGAGTTCTTGAGCGGTGCGGGTTTTAGCATGGCCAGTCTTCCCTGGCCGGGCAACGCATCGTCGAGGGCAGCCGTCAGTTCGGCCATCTCGCGCTGGCGGCCGATAAAGACGCCACCGGAGCCCCGCCCACCGGACGGCGACTGGTTTGGTTGGGATTCGCTGTCAACCATATTAACCGGACCCTTTACTGGGAAAGCCCGTGTTGGGCCGCATATGATGCTGCCTCCACCCGGTTGGCGACGCCGATCTTCTCGTAGATGTTGGCCACGTGCCTTCGGGCCGTGCCTTCGGCAATGACCAGCCCTTCGGCGATTTCTAAATTCGTCTTGCCCGAGGCGATGAGTCGCAGCACTTCGACCTCTCGGTGGGACAGTCCGTCGGGGTAGGCCGGGGGCGTTTCTGGTAGTGCTTGAACCTGCTCTATCCGTTGGTTTACCCGTTCCACAAGCGGGCGCATCCCCAGATCGGTGGCGATTGAAAGGGACTCGTCCAGCAGGGCCAAGGCTTTGGCACTATCGCCGCCGCCCGTTCGTCCGGAGCCCGTCGCATGACCGTGTGCCCTTGCCATTAGCATGTTGGCGTAGTCGCAGCAACTCCAGGCAAGCTCCGGTCGGTAGCCCGCCCGGCGGCAGAAGACCACAGCTTCCTCAAAATGCACGGCCGCCTGGTCCAGGTCGCCCATGGTATGGGTAAGTAGCCCCAACATCCGGTCGCCAGACGTCCACCAGATACCCGGCGCCAGCATGGTCCCCCGGTATGGTTTCAACGCGGAGTACTGATCGGCGGCGGCGGCGGCATCTCCCCGCTCCACGGCGATCAACCCAAGACTTATGTTGGCTGCATAAGTACAAAAAGGAGTAGCGGACGATGACGAAAGAACAGCTTCAGCGGTCGCCTTGGCGGTGTCTAGGCTCTCGGAGACTCCTGTTATGCGGGCAACAGTAGTCAAAACTATTGAGGCGCGCCGCGGGCTGGTTCGATGGTCGGTGAGTCCGACGACCTCCTGGTCTCGTCCCAGGTACCATTCACCACGTTCAAAGTCACCAATTTGATACTCCAACAATGTCCGCACAGGGAAGGCGCTTTGGGGGGCCAAAGCCAGTCCGCGGTCGCTGAACTGCCGGGCGGTCTGCCAATCACCCCAGGCGCTAAAGAGATTACAAAGGTTGACCAGGGTACGTGCCAAAAGGGACCGGTCGTGCAGCCGCTCTGCCGCGGCCATCGCAGCCATTGCGTGCCGCCGGGCTCCCTCACTGTCCTGGCCCAACGCTCCCAAAGAGAACCAAACCCAATGGTGAGCAAGACTTTCAGCCAAGGGGTTATCGACCTTGCCGGTCAGCTCGACCGCCTGCATACCCTTTTCCAGACACTGATTCCAACGGAGGTAGGTTCCGGCGCCCTCGGCGGCGTGGGCCAAGGTCTTCAACTCTAGGGAGGTGTCTCCTTCGCGTTGGGCGATGTCCAGGGCTCGGCTCCAGGCTTCCTCGGCGCCACGGTAGTCGCCACGGAGCGCGCTCAAGATCCGCCCATGCCAGGGCAGCAAACGCCCGGCTTCGTAAGAATCGGGAGGAACTATATCCAAAGCGCGGTCAAGCAGCGGCGCCACGTTGCCAGGAACTGCAATGTCAATTGGGTGATCCGCTATGTCCACTATCCGGGAAAAGTTTCCCGCCTCGGCGTAGTAGTCGAAAGACCGGCCCATGGTGGCCCACCCTTCGTCCACACGAAGCATGGCCAGCTGGGCGCGGCCCAGGCCGTACAGGAGTTCGGCGGTTTCGAAATCCGAAGCCGATTCCGCACTGGTCAACGGGACACCCTTGGCGTCCAGCGCACGTTGAAAGTGAACTTCGGACTCTTCCCAAGCGTAGTTAGCAAACGATTTCTCTCCTGCCAGCATTGAATAGCGCACCACATTCCTTGGACCAAGGACCAGTTGGGCCTCGGCGAAGTGGTGGGCCAGCTCGGCGGCGTGAGCCACAGCGCTATCTCTGTAGATCGTCTCTAACACTTGAGCTATCCGGGCGTGCAACCGCACCTTGCGGCTAGGGGTCATCTCTTCGGAGAGGGTCTGTTGGATCAAGGCGTGGGTGAACCGATAGGCTTCGAGCCGGCCGGGCAGTGCTTCGATCAGATGGGATCCGGCTGCTTCATCTATGACAGCCAGCAATTGGTCTTCGGTGATCCCGTCGCCCAACCCAAAGAGCACCTGGAAATCAAACTCTCTGCCGATGATAGAAGCGGTGGTCAGCGCCTGATTGCACTGCTCAGACAGCCGGTTGAGACGACGGCCGATTACCTCCCGGACCCCCCCTCGGGTATTCTCAGCCCTTCGGCTGTGCCGATGCCATTTGAGGTGAGGTCCCCGCTTTCCGACAGCAAGCTGATGACTTCGGACATGAAAAACGGGTTGCCCTCAGTGTGGGAGAAAATGTTCTCAACCAGCCCCGTGGTGGGCGCGATGCCGGTACTCGCTTCGATGAATTGCGCTGTGTCGTCCTGGCCCAACCCTCGCAGGACAACCCGCTGGAATCCGCCGCCGCCCCCTCCACCAGTAGTTCGGGATAGCTGGGCCAGGGTCTCGGAGAGAGGGTGTTGGCGGGACAGCTCCACGTCCCGGTAGCACCCAACCACCAACAGGTGCGCCGGCTGGGTTTGAGCCAACTCTCGGGCAAGGAACTCCAACAGCAGTAGGGAGGATAGGTCGGCCCAGTGGAGGTCGTCCAGCACCAGCATCAGCGGTTGAGACCGGGCGGCGTTCTTCAGAAAGGTGGTGATGGAGTCGAAGAGCCGGAAACGGGCCTGCTCCGGCTCCAGTTCGGGCGGCATCCCCAGGCCGGGGATTTTGGCCCGTATCTCTGGGACGACTTCGGCGATTTCAGCGGCGCCGGGACCCAGCTCAGAGCGCAGCGGCTCCGGGTCTGTTTGCTGTACACCCACATTTCCCATATGGGTGAATATCCCTCTGAGTAAATCGTCGGCATTCTTTAAACCATTGTCCATTTGTGAGACGTTGGCCGTCGGTATGGCTATAATTACCCCATAGCTTGGCGAGTTTTATAT
>DAOUHE010000234.1:0-2453 GCA_034428715.1 Dehalococcoidia bacterium
CGGCGGTTGTACGATGTGCCGATCTTGGCCGAGGATAAGGTGCGTTTCATCGGCGAGAGAGTGGCCGCCGTGGCCGCCGTGGACCGCGACGCCGCGGAAGAGGCGCTGCTGCTGATCGACGTGGAATACGAAGAGCTGCCCGCCGTTTTCGAGCCGCTGGAAGCCCTGGCCCCCGATGCCCCGATCCTTCATCCCGACGTCAATAGCTATGTTGGCCTGCCCGCCCAGCTGGAATCGCCCACCAACGCATTTGTCAGCGAAACCTGGGGAAGGGGCGACATCGAGTTTGGATTCAAACAGGCCGACCTGATAGTGGAGAATACATTCACGGTGTCCCGGCAACACCAGGCATACCTGGAGACCCATACCTGTTTGGTCTGGATAGACGGCCAGGGCCGGGTGCAGATATGGGCTTCCTGCAAGGTGCCCTACGCCATCAAGCAACAGCTCTCGGCGGCATTGGGCCTTCCCGAAGAACGCATTCGGCTGAACCCGGTGAGCATCGGCGGGGACTTCGGCGGGAAGGGCTCGCCCATGAACATCCCGCTCACCTATTTCTTGGCGGTTCGCACCGGACGGCCGGTGAAGATGGTGATGGAATGGGTTGATGAGTTCATCGCGGGCAATCCCCGCCACGCCGCGCTGATCCAGATGAAAACCGGCGTCAAGCAGGACGGTACCCTGGTGGCCCACCAGGCCAGGGTACTGTTCAACAGCGGCGCCTACGGTGGCTTCAAACCCGCGCCCGGCGTAAACCTGGGCGGCGCATCCAAGTCCGGCGGGCCCTACAAGATACCCCACATGCACATTGAAGGCGTCCAGGTTTATACCAATACGGTCCCCGGCGGATTCATGCGTGCCCCCGGAGAGCCCCAGGCCGTCTTTGCCGCCGAATCCCAGATGGACCTTGTGGCCCGGCGGCTGGGGATGGACCCGCTAGAGTTTCGCCGGAAGAACCTGATCGAGGAGGGCGACGAAAATCCCATAGGGACCGTCTACACCAACGTCAAGGCCATCGAGACTCTGGAGGCCGTAGTATCTGCTTCAGGCTACGAAAATCCCAAAGCCACCAACGTGGGGCGGGGCATAGCGATGGGCGAACGTCCCGTGGCCGGCGGCGAGTCCCACGCGTCGGTCACCCTGAGCCAAGACGGCGCCGTGACCGTCCACACGTCTATTTTCGAGCCGGGCACCGGCACCTACACGCTTTTGCGTCAGATAGTCTCCGAAGAGCTGGGCGTTCTCGCCGAAGACATCCAGGTGGAGGTGTGGGACACCGACGGCGTACCCTTCGACACCGGCGTTGGCGGAAGCAGAGTCACCAGGGTCGCGGGATTGGCGGCCTATCAAGCAGCCACGGAGGCATCCAAGGAAATGCTGAGCGTGGCAGCCGACCTCCTGGGCTGGCCCGAGGAGCAGACGTCAATCCGGGGCGCGAACGTCGTACGCCAGGACACGTCAGAAAGCAGACCCTGGGCCGAACTGCTGGCCCAATTGGGGCGCCCGGTGGTGGCCAGGGGCCACGTATTGGACCCAGACCGCTCTCCCACCTCATCTTTCACCGCCCAGGTGGCCGAGGTGTCGGTCGACCCGGAGACGGGCCAGGTGACGCTGCTGCGCTTCACTACGGCCCATGACGTGGGCAAGGTCATCAACCCGGTGGACCACCAGGGTCAGATCGACGGCGCGGTTATCCAGGGCATCGGCTACGCCCTCACCGAGGACCTAAACGTGGAGGAAGGCCGGGTCACCGGCCCCAACTTCGGCGAATACAAGATCCTCAACATCCGGGACATTCCCCAGTTGCAGACGGTGCTCTTGGAATCGGACATCGGGCCGGGGCCCTTCAACTCCCGGGGAATCGGCGAAAACCCCTGCGGGCCCGTGGCCCCGGCTATCGCCAACGCGGTAGCGGATGCCGTCGGCGCCAGAATCAAGGACCTGCCCATCTACGCCGAGAAGGTTAGGCGGGCGCTGGCTCGTTAATAGGCGTCACACTAACCATCGGTTGGGTCCAACAGCTTAGAACATTCGTCAGTGAGAAATCCAATGCTTGGGCCGACTAACGAATAAAACATAAGTTATGCGTCGCAAATACATACTCTTGCTCTAAATCGTGGAAGATACCAACCCCACTGTGTGTATTGGGCGCCTCTCATATTGGCTTCATGCCCAGGGCTATCGGTCCATTGCGCAACTAGTAATTCAGCTAAGGAACTGTCACGAAATAACTGGTTCTTTACTACATGCTCAGCTATACTTAATGGGTGATAGTTGAAGGAGCGATTCAAGCTCGTTACCAAGCGATTGCCCCCGTTGTGGACAAGCGGGTGCGGCGGCTGGTGCTTGCCGCTGAGGCGTCGGCGGCCGGGCGTGGTGGCCAGGCAGCGGTTGCAAGGGCCACCGGAGCTTCTCGCGGGACGATTCGCCGCGGCATACGGGAGTTGGGCCAG
>DAOUHE010000235.1:0-4542 GCA_034428715.1 Dehalococcoidia bacterium
GGTCCAGGCCCTGGTCACGGAGCGAAATGCCGCCCGAGCCACCATTAACTGGCGGTTCAACACCCAGGACGCCAGGGGCAAACTTCACCGCCTCTATCCCTTCGATTCCAAACATGACTGACTACTAGAATGTTCCCTATTCCTATTCAACTGGTCTTTCCGACCCGCAACCCCGGCGGCCAGAATCACCTACCTGCGGAAGCAATTGATGAATAACTTTAACTTAACCGTGGCTTTAAGGTGTTCCACTAACTTTGTTAAACTATTAGTCGGCCGCGTCATTCCGGCGGTTTCTAAATTTCCAACGGGCGCTGCCGGCGGCGGGAAAATATGTCTCAGCATAGTCCACAATTCAAGATTCTCATCGTGGACGACGAATGGGAATCTCCCATCGTAGCGGCCGTGGTGAGGCGGTTGGAACGGGAAGGGTGGCAGACCATTGTCGTTAAGCCCGAGACCCAGTGGTCCGTGGGTGACGAATTCGAGGCCGCGGCCCTTTACGCCGTGGAGGAGGAGCGTCCCGATGGCGTTCTGCTTGACGTGCGTTTCGGAGAAGAAAAAGAAGAGCGCTTCCAAGGGCTGAGCATCCTCGCCAAATTGGTTGAACGCAATCCTAGACTTCCCATCCTGATGTTCACCCAATACACCCAAGGTCCCGACCGCGACGCCGTGGCCTCGGGCGCCCTCAGGCAGGGTGCGCCGGTGGACTTTATAGACAAGCTGGCCAGCCCGGAAGAGGTGATCCTAAGGTTTCGCCGGCTGATCGGGGCCGCTCCGGAAAAAATATCCATCGGCGGCCGCATCACCCTGGACGCCGAAGCCAAACTGGTTTCCGTGACCACCGGCGGCGGAACCAAAATAGTAGACGACATTCAGGGTATGAAATTTGAAATTCTCAGGGAACTTGCTGCCACCTGGTACAAAAGCCCGGGTGAGTTGGTCCCCTTTGCCCGGCTGGAACGCTACTCCGAAGGAGAAGACCCCCGGGCGTCCCTGAGGGTGCGCATCCGGGAGATTAAGGACAGCATGGGAACGGCATTAGGACAACGGTTCGGCGCATCGGAATTCATCATCAACGTCAGAGACCAAGGATACCGTCTGTCGCCGTCCAGCGACTGACTTTCGAGAGCCACCACTTGTTTTGAAACTGCTTTTAGGAATAATGCACAAAGGAGTCATAATTTCCGGTTTGGTAGTTACCTTGGCCGGAATCGCCGGCCTGGTGATTTCGCCATTTTTTGGGGAATTAGCCTTTCCCGGACTCTGGGGAGTAGAACCCATGGCCTACCTGGGCGCCGTGGTGATGATTGGCGGATTGGGACTGATCTCCCTTGCCTACTTGATGCGCAGTCTGACCGCCCGGAGAGCGGCAAAAGCCAACTCAGCGGTCCAGGACCCCCACCGTTGGGGGAGGATGACGCAACAGTATTTTGAGCTGTTCGACCACGACTTAGGCCGGCCTTTGAGAAGGGTATTGGGTAAGGAACGGGAACTCCGGGCGATCTTGGAGTCATCGGGGAAGTCCGCCGACCTTAATGTCATGGGGCTATTGGACGAAATAGAAAGACAAACCCCGAATTTCCGTTTGATGATGTCTAATATCCAGATCCTGGTTCAATTGGAAGGGCCCGATGTTGGCACTCAAGGCCAGCCGGTGGAGCCGTCGGAGGTGGTGAGAAAGATCGTCGACCGGTACGTACGGATAGCGTCCGACGCCGGCAAAGAGATCACCTGGTGGGCGGAGCCCTCCGAGTTTGGCATCGTACGTTCCGATACCTCGACCATGGAACATATAGTGACCAACCTGGTGGACAACGCCGTTCGTTTCGCCGAAGGCCACATCGAAGTAAAACTCACCAAGAATCCCACACATTTCTTCATTCGCGTCTGGGATGACGGACCGGGTATAGCGCCCCAATACCTTCAGCATATATTCGACCGCGGCTGGACTCCGGAAGTGGCCCGGAGGGAAGAGAAGACCAGTTCCGGCTTGGGGCTTTTTATCGGAAGGACCCTGGCTAACCGTTACGGGGGGGACCTCGTAGTGGAAACCGACACCAGCCCACAGACCAACCACACGGCCTTTCTCCTGGGGTTGCCCCTGGATGGCCAGCAGTGACATGGTGCTCAGCTATCTAGCGGATACATTCCGGGGCGCCAACCTCGCCCGCCGGCCATCCGGCCACTATGGGGTTGCCGTAATACCATTGGCAAGAGCTAACGGCCCTAACCCCGGCTTGGGGCATTCCCAGTTGCCAATGAATCGATATTGACCGCGCCACGGAACATGCCGGGGCCGGCACTATCCCGGAATATTAAAACATCGCCGGCCTAGCAAATCGACCTAGCAAATCGGCCTAGCGAACTAAGAGGCGGAGGGCACAGGTTTTTGACGGAGACAGGCTGGTGCGAATAGTCCGCTACCTGATTGGTTTGGCAATTCTGGGAAGCCTTTTGGTCTCGGCCGCCTGTATTCAGGAGATCGAGCGCCCCGGAACGGCCGGCGCCAAGGAAAATTCCGAGCCGGAATCAACTCCGGCCATCGATGAAACCCCGGCCCCGATCGTCACACCAACCCTGCAACCCCCTCCGACTGACACGCCGGCGCCTACACCCACTCCCATTCGACCGACGCCAACGCCGGCGCCAAGTCCTACCCCTACGCCCCAGCCAACCGCGACTCCGCCGCCTACGCCCGAGCCGACTGCGACACCGCTACCCACCACCACGCCCACACCCCCTGCCATTCCCCGTTTGGCGCTCCAGGTCTTGGGCCCCGCGGACGGCGCCACGGCCTCCGGCAACGCCGTGGTGGTACACGGTGTAACCAGCCCCGGAGCGTCGGTGAACGTTAACGGGAAGGCGGCCAAGGTAGCTGCCGACGGGCGTTTTCGCTCTGAAGTAGGCCTTTTTCCGGGGTTCAATTTCATTGCGGTGGTAGCCACCGACCCATTGGGCAACATGGAACAAAAAATAATCACCGTGATCCTGCCGTTGCAGCCATTCGTGCTTGAGATCAACGAACCCACGGACCAGTCCACGGTGTCAGAAAGCCCCATACCGGTTTCCGGACACACCGGGCCCGACGCGGTGGTCAGTATCAACGGCCTGTCTGTCCCAGTGGACGAGATCGGTATGTTTTCCACCCTGGTGGTCCTGGAGCCGGGCGCAAACATCATCGACATCGTGGCCAACAATGTCGACGGCCAGGTCCTGACTGCCCTGATTGCGGTCATATACCGGCCCGAGCCCTAACCGGCCGGTTTGAAGCAGGGCGCAGGTTGGGGCCGCTAAAGGAAAATCTCCCGCGCGTTGCGGCCTTACTCATGACTACCATTCAGCCGGCTCAGGGGAACCTGGGCCGGCTGAATGGTAGTGGAAAACGAGCAACCCTTACCGGCCAGTGCACCAAAACGGCATCATCCTAGCCCAAGCGGTCAAGACACGAGTCGTTCACGTCTGGAAATCCGGGCCTTTGGTTATTCCAGATACGCAGGCGCTAAGTCATATCCATCTAGCCGTGTTTCGGCCGTTCAGTTGACTGGTTGGTAGAGTCTGCGTAAAATTCCGGAGGACTTGTGGCAATTATAGCCGCGTTGCATAATTCACTTGGAGGAACGGCAATGATAAATTTCCGGATATTGGCAGCTTTGGTGGCGGGACTATTCATATTTGCCGCCTGCTCCGGCGACATCGAAGTCACCCGTGAAGTCGAAGTCACTCGAGAGGTTGAAATCGCCCGGGAAGTGGAAGTCATCAAAGAGGTTGAAGTCCCGGCAGCGATGGAACCTGCTGCTGCCGTTGGAGCCCGGAATCTCACCATAATGGTGGGAGCCGGGGAAGACACCACGTCGGTCAACGCCTTCCTCCCATCCACCGTAGCCGTCCGCGCCGGCGACACGGTGACGTTCAAGTTGAACCATTCCGGAGAAGTGCACACGACATCGTTCCTTTCCGGCGGCCAACGCCCGCCGGTGGCCCTTCCCATTGAGGGCGGCGGTCCGATGGACCTCCAGATTCCTCCGAATGTCGCATTCCCCACCCGGCCACCAGGAGGACCGGCTGAGACCTATGACGGCACTGGAATGGCCAGTTCGGGCATCATGTCAAACATCCCGGCGGGCCCTCCGGGCACCCCGGCCAACAACGAATTCACCCTGACCTTCGCCACTCCCGGCATCTACGAGTACGTTTGTTTGCTCCATCCGCCCATGACGGCCACCATAACCGTTCTGGAGGCAAACGAGGCCGGCTCACCATCTCAAGCCGATATCGACGCCTTGGCCCAGGCCGAAGAGGCCGCCCTGACGGCTCAAATTCAGATGTTTGAGGAAGCCGGGGCGACGTCCCGTAGCGAAATCGGTCCCAACGGCACGACTATTTGGTACGTTCAGGCCGGCACAGGCGGCTTCCGACGGTTCCATGGTGGCTGATCGCCTCCTGGTCGGTCCTCAAGTCCTTGTTGGTTTTGGCGTCTGAGCCACCGGTAGTAGGTGCTCTTAGGGATGCCCAGCTCTCTGAGGACCTTTCGCTTGGGGAGGG
>DAOUHE010000236.1:0-1615 GCA_034428715.1 Dehalococcoidia bacterium
CCCAACCATCGCCAGCAACGATGGTTTCTCTCTCTATTCTCTCGATAGACACCACTCAGCTGCCTGAACCCTTCCGGCCTTCAGATGGCGCCGCGGAATCAAGGCGCTCGACGGGCGCACCAACATGACCGCGCTCGTCATTGAGGCCCTCAAGAACTGCCGACGCGAGCGCGAATGATGAAAATCCCGCTCCTCACGTATCCGATTCATTTGTCGCACGATCCAACTTGCGTGCAACCGCATCCACAGTGGAGGAGACACCGCACCCAAGACGGCCAACAGGATCCCTAACCGGCCGGACATGAGCAGCGTGGTACGAGCATAGAAACAGCCGAGGCCAAGGCAGACAAAGGTTCTGCGACATCCCATAACAGGATAAACCCGCGAAAGCGGCGTCTATTCAACTCGCCGTAGGCGCACCTTTGCCGTGTCCCCAAGGCTAGGGGTTAGAGCCGAGGAGAGAGTCGTACTCCCGTGCACCGTTGGCCGGCCCGGACTCAGGGTAGCCGGAGAGACTACTCCAGCGTCCGACCGGGAGCCGCCTAGATAGGTGCCCACCTCACGACGGGGGCACCTTACGATTCCTTTAGGAGATACTCTCCACGGTGAGCCCGCGACCACACCGTGACTAACTGAAGCGCGGCTGACCCTTGATCACCTCTCTGTCGAACACGAACCCCACTAACGTGGCGCCGTAAAGGTGCAGCATCTGTGCGCTGTTCGAGCCTTCAGGCGGGTTCGTCATTGCCCCAACGAAATCGATGCGTCCGGGTCCGCCGAGAAAATCGGTCAGCTCCTGCAGTAGTTCGATGAGCGTCGGATCAACCTGGTAACTAGCCTGATTATCTTCGAAAGGTGTGAAAGCCGCTGCACACAGAATGATGGTAGCTGATGTTATCAAAATGGCTTGCTGTAGCACATACTTCACGCCTGGATCAGACGCATTGGGACCA
This sequence comes from Dehalococcoidia bacterium, assembly GCA_034428715.1. Lineage (GTDB taxonomy): Bacteria > Chloroflexota > Dehalococcoidia > Lucifugimonadales > UBA3495 > Io17-Chloro-G2. The sequence continues at coordinate 954 of DAOUHE010000236.1, forward strand.
CGATAGGTCGGGTGGACATAAGTGGAAGCAATGTCGTAGGCACCCTTCAGGCGAGGATTAGCGTCATTAGTTAGTGCCTTGAGTATCGAATGCCATTCGTAGCTACTAGGTTTAAGCAACTGCTGGTCTTTGCCGGACTCGCTGCGATTCCAATGACGACCATCCTGCAGCAAAGATCGCATGCCGACACGGTCCTCTGGATTGACTGCCCCTTCTCTCAAAACGTTATGTACGAGCTGGCTAAGCTCGGCCGCGGACCAATACGCCCAGGCGCTCGTATCCTTAGGTTCTTCGAAGAACCGTGCAGCATGCAATAACCGATCCACCAATGGCCGCAGATTCGCATACGCGGCCACTTTGTGATTCAGATTCATAGCGGCGCTGATGCAGGACGCAAACTCACAGGCCTCTTCAGCCAACTGCTTAGCGGCGTTGAGCGACGGGATTTCGCCTTCCGAGCGTGGCGACTGAACGACCAACCACCCCCGACCCAAGCTGATAACCTTGTCTAACTCCCGAATCCAGTCTTCAGTAGCCCACGAGTCTCTACGCTTCATCGGAGTTCTCCCCGCTATACCAACCGTTGCAAATCACCCAAGTTCAAAACGTGGTGGGATCGTCAAGTATATCGTCCCCAAAAGGACTGAGCAGAAGGGCTAAGA
>DAOUHE010000237.1:0-30555 GCA_034428715.1 Dehalococcoidia bacterium
CCAACGCCGCAAAGTATTCGACTATGGGTGCACCTGTTGCCTCAACCATCACTACCACTCCCACATCCCAACAAGATAGCAACCATTTTAAACAATTTTGAGACCTTTATTAAGACGCGATTGCCCTAGGCGTGTTCCCCGCCAGGCTTGGATCGGGGGCTGATGGTGTACAATTGCCTTTGCCTGCGTTGGAGCGGGCCCCTTGGTCCTACAAGCTTGAATTCGGGTACTGAGCCCGGCCCTCTAGCGCATAAGGAGATTAAGATGAGCGTTGCCATAGGTTACGTGCCCGGCGCATTTGGCCAGGGCGGCAAGGATCCGGATTTTCTCCGCCAGTTGGTGGAGGTCGGCGACCGGTATGGCTATGACTCGTTGTGGCTTAGTGACCGTATCGTAAGCGACCGGTTCAGCTTGGAGCCTATGATCGCCCTGTCTATGGTGGCTGCCTATTCGGACCGTATGAAATTCGGCACCAGCGTGCTGGCCATGCCTCTGAGAAACCCGGTGGTGCTGGCCAAGCAGATCGCCACGCTGGATTATCTATCCAACGGCAGATTTTTCCCGGCTGTTGGCCTGGGATCGGAAGTGCCCGAAGAGTATGAGGCATGTGGGGTGCCCAAAGCGGACCGGGCCCGGCGCACCGACGAAGCCATCGCTTTGATGCGCCGGTTGTGGCAAGAGGATATCGTGACCCACGAGGGAGACTTTTACACCTGCCACGGCGTTAGCATCACTCCCAAGCCAGTATTCCAGCCATCGCCCCCGGTATGGATCGGAGGCCGCAGCCTGGCGGCCGCCCGAAGGGTGGGGCGCGTCGGCGACGGTTGGTTGGTGTCCAGCGCCACGCCCCAGGAGATCGCGGAAGGGCGGGACGTCTTATTTGAAACGGCAGAGCAGTGCGAAAGAGAGATAGAGGACGACCATGTTGGGGTTTTGTTGGGATATTACATCTCGCCCGATGTGGAGGACGCCACAGCCAAAGCGTACAAATTTGTCACCCGGCACCGCCCAGATGCCTATTTCACCGAATATAGCGCCACCGGCCCCGTGGAGCACGTCGCTGAGGTGATCAACAGATTCGCGGAAGCCGGTGCGTCCAAATTCGTGGTTCGCCCCCTCTGCGCGGCCGATGAGACCATGGAACAACTGGAAATGATGGGCAGCGAGGTCCTGCCCATGTTCCATAAGTAGGAACGCGGCCGGCGCCACAATCTCCCGGAAATGAATCAGGGCCGGTGATCGATCACCGGCCCTGATTTGGTCCTCACTATATTATTTCGGCATCACTCCGTTATCACTGCGATAAACTCCGGTGTTGTTCTGCCAACTCAGCCTGGCCTAATTCAACGTAGATGTTGGCCAGCAGGCCGTGGGCTTGGCGGGTCAAACCGGGGTCATCGGTTAGCTTCAAGCTTGACTCAAGGGAATTGGCTGCCGGCTGGAACTGGCCTACGTTTTCTTGTGCCTTGCTTGTCTCAATCAGGGTGTGCGCCGCCACTAACGCCAGGTCTCGGTGGCGTTCAGATAACGTCGATGGTCCTATTTGAGCGAATATCCTGGATAATGCTTCGTTCGCCTGAAGCACTGCCTCTATGTCTTGAGACGGAAACAATTGGGCCATCTCTCCGGGGCTTTTGATATTAATGAACTCAAAGCTAAGTAGCAGGTCGGCGGCCGCCTGCTGAATCCGGCCCTGGTCTAGGGCGCTGAACCCACGATCGAATATCTGCTTGGCCAAATGTCTTACCAGGGTTTTGCGTTTAAACGAAGAAGCTTCGTCGCCCATCCTTTGGTAAATCCCGGCTAGCGCATAGTGAGCCTGGATCAGGGTGTCGTCCAAAGCCGATAGCTCCACTACCAGCTCAAACGATTCTCTAGCATTTGTGAATTCCAGACGCTGGTTTTCCCCCTGTGCTTGTGCCAGGCGGTCCGAAGCTATCTTCTCGACCAATGCTCTGTGTTCCCCAGCCAGGACCGCCTGGCCCGATTCCCCATAGACCTCAGCTAAAGCCAGGTGGGCGCGCGCTGATGAGTCTGGTGAGGTGGGATTGTTTAAGAACAGTTCAAAAGATTCAGCGGCCTGAGACAACCTGCCCAGGTCTTGAAGCGCCGACCCGCGGATGAAGAGAGCCTCAGCCAGATCAACCTCATCAGCGATGGAATCATTGACTTTGATTACAAACTCCAGAGCTACCTCAGGCCGTTTCGCATCTAGAAAGACCTGACCCAATTCAACATGGATTCTGGCCGGCAGCTGGAGTTCCGATACACCGGATGGGCCCAACTGGCCGAATATCTTTGTTAATGCTTCCTGGGCTTGATGCTTTATATCGGGGTCATCGATAAATCCAAAACTAAGTAGCAGATCGGCGGCCGCCTGTTGAAATTCGCCCTGTTCGTGGGCATTCATCCCAAGCTGGAATACCTGCTGGACCAACTGTCGTTTCAAGTTCTGATGCTTGTTGGAAGAGTCTTCATCGCCCATCCGCTGGTAGATTACGATCAGCCGGTCATGTGCCCGGATCAGGATGTCGTCAGTGATCGATAGCGCCACCGCAAGCTCAAATGATTCTCTGGCTTTCGGGAAATCCAGACGATGGTTTTCCGCCAGTGCTTGTGCCAGGTGCTCGGAAGCTATTCCCTCGGCCGATGATCTATGTTTTCGAGCCAAGTCCGTCTGGTCTAGTTCCCCATATATCTCCGCCAAAGCTATATGGGCGCGGCCTAATGAGTCTACTGAAAAAGCTTGGTGCAAGCTCAACTCAAAGGACTCAGCAGCCTCAGACAATCTACCCAGGTCTCGAAGCGCCGTTCCTTGAAGGAACTGAGCCTCAGCCAGAAATTCACCTTGGGGGAGAAAATCATTGGTTTTGAATAACGGCTTCAGCGCCGCCTCTGGCCGCTCCGCCTCCAAATAGGCTTGTCCCAGTTCAACGTAGATGAGGCCAATAGAATCTTGCATTGGTCCGCTGTTGGGGACCATGGACAACACCTCATCGTAAAGCTGAATGGCTATCCCGTCCTGCTTTAGGTTGAGGGCCGAATTGGCCAGCGCCCATCTGGACCGATAGTAAAATGGCCGCTTGTTGGTGCTCTCGACATTGCTCTCAAAGGACTTTATATTGAGGCAACCTCCATACGGTATGCCGTCCCGCGTGTCGACTTGAAGACTGCACTCGCTCTCAGGAGTGACTTGATCGTAGACGTGGTAAGCAAAATAGATTTGGGCACGGTAATTGTAATAAGTCGAAACGTCAGGCGCCAATTCGATGGCTTTGTCCAAGGAACTCAAACTGGCTTGAAAGTTACCGGTGCGAAAATCTTTTACCGCCTCACCCACTTCAACCGACGCTCTGACGTAGTTGACGTTTTTTACCCAGATCAGAATCCCTATTCCTCCAATCAGCCAGGCAACGATGGCTAGACGTATGAACGATGGCCATTCCATGGCAAATTCCGAGTTAGGCGGTCTCTGAGAAGTACGGCTCCGCCTTCGCGAGGCTCGGCTGGACGGTGGAGGATCTGGTTCCTTGGCCGATTGGGCTACGATCCTGGGTAGGGCGGCGAAAATACCGAAGACCGCCCACAGGATAGTCAGGTCTGATATCCTGGCAACCCCCACCATCATCTCCAAAAAGCGTCCGGCCAGCGTTGCCAGAACCCCGATAAGGACTAATGTGAGCAGCGGAGAAACATCACTCCGTTGCCAGATGAGAAGGTAGCCGCCCACCAAAAACACGGCCGCGAAGATACCGATGGAGCTTAGGAAACCGAGGACCCCCAGATCCACCCCATGGGTGATGAAATAGTTGTGGGCGTGGTCCGGCTCCACCGGCGCGGTCCCTCCCTGAGGAACGCTTTTCAGCAGATAGGTGTACCTGAATAAGTCTGGACCGTAACCCAAAAGTGGGCGAATCCAAGGCAAGCTTAGTTGGTCGAATTCAAACCAGGGCCTGTCTCGTATCACCTCCCAGGACCGTAGCCAGGTATCAACCCGGCCCCCCAAAGCTCCAGAAGATATCTCTCCCCCGATCGAGGTAAACCTCTCCGCCGCCTGCCTTCCTCCAAAAGACGAAGACTCAGTAGCTGTGGATGACTGGTTGTCTACGGGTTCGAAGCCGTCACTGAACCAAGACGGAATCAGCATGATAGCGGCGGCTATCATGGCTAATACTCCCAAAGCCAGGGAGGCCTGTCCGAAAATCCGCCAACCCACAACCGCTACGATGGCGATGAGACCTGTCATAGTCAACACGGCGCCCAGCCAAAGGCGAAAGTCGGTAACGGGGATGTCCCATTGAACCACCGCCAATGCCGTCCCCGTTGCAACCCCCAGCACCAAGGCAAGCCGGCCTAGTGCGCTCCAGCCCGCGAATACAGCGGCAAGACCGCTGGTTACGGTAATGGCCAAAATGGTGCCCATCCAAGGGCCGCGGCTGAAGGTGTAAGTTATGCCCATTAGTTGGACAGTCAGTACCAACACCCAGGCGCTCGCAATGAAATAGGCCGGTATCCATTCCCGCCACGTTCTTTTTAGTTGGATCGTCTGTTGCGACACCCAGGCCATCGCGCCAATGGGGTCCGTTATCCATTCAAACCATTTTCTCTCTGGATCGCCTCCGGCTCCCCGCTTATCGCGCAAGCTGGCCGCCGCGGCGAATAAAGAGATGGGGATGGTCATAGACATGACTGCGGCGGCAAAAATGGCGTTCCCCATCAGGGCGGTGGATCGTGATGTGGTGGCACCTCCGGTGAATTCCGCCAGGTTGAATAAGTCGTGGCCGTTTTTTTGCAACACGGAATAACCGGTGGCCAGTACTCCCATGACGATGATGGCTCCCAACAGCCGCCACAATTGGGATTTGGTTTTAAGGTGGGTGGCAATGGCTCCAAATAACACCACGTAAGCAATGATGGTGTAGGTGGAATAGCCGTCCTGTCCCGGGACCTCACCCCACAGACTGACGGAGAACGATGCCGAGAATATCGTGCCCATCAAATAGGTTGCGAAATAGAACCACACAGCCAGCCATATCCAATGACTTGGCCGGGCACGCAACCAACTTTGCAGCTTTAAGAACAGCGCTCTGAGGCTAATCTGCCGAAGATTCGTCCAAAAGGGCGGGAAAGATTTTGACCTGCTGGCTATTCCCCATTCTAGTAGCAACAAGATCGAGATCAGGCCCGCCAGGGTCCGCAACAGTGCGACCTTGGGCACTTCTACGTAAGCGATGACAGCTTCTGAGACCACGTATTGGCGGTCAAGGAATGCCAGAGGCACCAAGATGACTGCCGATAGCCAAAGAAACTCGATGCTCCTGGTGATCCAGCGCAATAAGGTTTCGGAATTGCCGGTGCTTAATATGTTCGATCGGGCCGTCGTCAATTAATTAACCTGAGGCCGGGTACAAAGGCACATGGGGTACATACGAAATAGTGTGTAGGGGAAGAGGCGCAGGAAGTTGGTGAAGGGTGAGGCCGGAGAGGGCATTTGTGGATATGTAAACTAGACGTGGGCGGGCGGGTCAAAATAAATGGACTCCCTGGACACCGCCACTAAATTTTTGCTGATGATTGGAACAGAATTTTAGCGAACAGGAGCATCGATCAAGCGGCTTACACCGAGGTTCCGCCGGGCTTCAAGAACGGCTCAAGTCCTTAAGGTATTCGCCCGGTCTTGGCCGGCGGGTTCGTTATCGATAACATCCGGGATGGTGTCAATCTGGCGCCGGCCGGCCGGTTGGCGGGGCGAGGTGGACACCTTCCCAGCACGCTGGTCCCATCGGGCTAAAAAGGTGTACGACACTGAAAGTAGCAAGAGTTTTAGATCAAGCCAAATGCTCATGTGATCGATGTATTCTAAATCGTACCTGAATTTGTCTTGGGCGATATCCTGGCGGTCGTGTATCTGGGCTAAACCAGTGAGTCCGGGAACAACACGCAGGCGTTCTTCAAACCCTGGAATCTCCTGTTCTAAGATGCGGTGCTCTTTTACGTCGAGGGCCCTAGGTCCCACCAGGCTCATGTCACCCTTCCAGATGCTTATGATGCCGGGTAATTCATCAAGGGCCGTCCGGCGCAATATCTTCCCTACGGCCGTTACCCGCAGGTCCCCTTCGGTGGTCCACGCCGGTCCTTTGCTCGAGGAATCTGGGATCATAGTCCGGAATTTCAGGATGATAAAGCTTTTACCGTCCTTACCAGCCCGTTCTTGGCGAAAGAAAATGGGACCTCGGTCACCCAGCCAAACCAGCATGGGAATCAGGGTCCAAAGCAAAGCCCACAGGGGAAGGAGCGTCATGTGGGCTGCAATCAGGATCGAAAGGTCTAAGGGACGTTTGTAGCGGCGTCCTTTGATTTTCGCCCCGGGGGATTTAGAAGTTGCTGAGTTCACATTTACCAAATATCTTAAGCTTCCAGTTTAAATTGACATCACGCTGCCCAGCGGCCGGCGTTAGGTTCCGGCTATCACCGCGTGGGAAGGGTTCAAGGGCAGGGGAGGCATGGCCCCTTGCTGCCGGTCCAGTTCTTCCCAGATCCAGCGGTAGGTGGTCTCCAGGCCTTCTCGTAAAGATATGGTGGGCGACCAGCCAAGGACGTCATGGAGCAGACTGTTGTCGCTATTACGCCCCCGGACACCCTGGGGTTTGGTGAGGTCGTGCTTTCGCGTCAAATTCTTTCCTGCCGCTAGGCACACAGTGTCCACCAATTGATTGACCGTGACCAGTTCGTCGGTGCCCAGATTCAATGGCTGAATGTAGCCTGAATCCATTATTTTTAACAAGCCTGCCACACAATCGTCTATATAGCAAAAACTTCGAGTCTGCTCGCCGTCACCCCATACCTCGATCTCCGAATTCTCAGCGGCTTCGGCCACCTTACGGCAGATCGCGGCCGGAGCTTTTTCTTTGCCCCCTTCGTAAGTGCCCAGAGGACCGTATATGTTGTGGAACCGAACTATCCTTATATCCAGGCCGAACTCTTCCTGGTAATAGGTGGCCAGTTGTTCGGTGAAGAGCTTTTCCCATCCGTATCCCTTTTCTGGATCGGCAGGGATGGCTTGATCCTCCCTTAAGGGTGTCACGTCGGTGTCATCTTGGAGAAACATGGGATATATACACGCTGAACTGGTGTACAGGTAGCGTTTGATTGAGGCAATACGAGCAGCCTCCAGCATGTGGCTGTTGATCAGGATATTGTTTCGAGTCAACAATGCGTGATAGGCGGTTATATAGCCTATTCCGCCCATGTCGGCGGCCAGTTGGTAAACGTCATCCACGTTTTGAGTAGCCCTACGACAATTTTCGTATTCTCGAAGATCGGCAATCAAAAATTCATTTGCCGCCGACGGTTCGTATTCGGGTTCTTTAATGTCCACGCCTCGTACCCAATGGCCTAGCGACCGGAGATACTTGATCAAATGGTGTCCGATGAACCCGCCCGCTCCGGTCACCAGGACTCGGCGCCCGTTCTGATCAATCATGAATGTTCCTCTTTAGGGACTCTTTGAGAATTTTATTGATATTTTCATTTTGGGTTGTTGGGCCTCCTTGGGTCAAGTCCTTCCAATACGGCGTATAACATAAAGTGGGGGCCATCGATTATGACCCGGCGCCAAACCCGCCGTGGTTCCTGGACGAAACGCCAAAGCCATTCGAAACCGTTTTCACCGATCCACCGCGGAGCTCGCTTGACCCGGCCGCTGAGGAACTTAAAGGCGGCGCCCACTCCCACCGCCACCGGTACATTGAGCCGGTCCCGGTGCTCGTATATCCACTGTTCTTGTTTGGGCAGCCCCAGTCCCACCCAGATTATATCTGCCCCCGAATCGTTGATCATTCGTACTTCTTGTTCGTCTTCCTCCGGAGTTAGCTGCCGGAAAGGAGGCGAATGGGCCCCGGCGATCTTGAGATTTGGGAGGCTGTCCCCAAGCTTGGCGGTCAATTGTTTCAGTGTGTCCTCGGAATCGCCATAGAAAAACATTCGGTGGCCTTTCCCCTCGGCACGTTTGCAGGCCTCCCACAGAAGATCAGGACCACTCACCCTATTCTTGATTTTAAACCGGCGAAAGCGAGCGATAAGAACCAATGAGAATCCGTCGGGTACGAAAAGCCCCGCCGCGTCTACGACCTCTTTGAAATAAGGACTCCGGCGGGCTTCCATGACGCCGTGCATCCCGGTGGCCACGATATACCGGCAGCCTTTCCGTTCTTCGATCCACCGGTCAACTTCGTCCAACACTTGGTCCATCCGGGCTAGATGGACCTGGACTCCCAAAACACCAAATGAGTTGATTTGGTCTGAAACCAAAGTCAAGAGGTTCTCTCCATCTGAGGGCGGGTGGAATCAAGGATCTGGAGGTAGAGCAGCAAAGGCGCCAAGATAAGCCAATCCACTCCAAAAAACGCACCGGTAGATTCCCAAACGGACCGGATGGACAACAAAACCATGATTCCCGCGGTTTGGACCACCATCTGCTTATGCACCGGCGGCAGATAGCTAAGATTCTTCAGAAGCCTGAACAACAATACGGCTCCGTAGACGAAAGTGCCAATGAACGCCAACGCGCCGATGAATCCCGTTTGGAGAAGGGAGTGCAAAATGGCGTTGTGCATGTGGGTTCCCAATACTAACCGGTCCGCATGGAACCCGTAACCCAAAAAGGGCGACTGCTTCACAAATTCCCAGCCAGTCTCCCAGACCACAGTCCGGCCGCTGAAGGTGTAGAAACCCGCTGGGATGAAGCTGCTTTTAGGTTTTTGGGAAGGCTCCTCTGGGGGTGCTGGTTCGCCGGGCGGTGAAATAGCCGGGGGTGTTGGCGCCTCGGCTGCCGCCTTTTGGCTGGGGTCTGGCTCGGCTTGATTCCCCGGTTCCAGGGTTGATGAATGCGCCGTTGGAGCTACGGCAGGCTGATCTGGCGGGGTTTGGGTGGGGGTCGGGATCGGTCCTGGCGAGCGCAAATTTAGCGTGCTTGCCCTTTCCGCGGACCAAGGCGTCAAAATGCAATTTCGAAGAAAGGTTTCGGAAATCCCGCTGGCCCAAAGTATGGGCATAAGGATCGAGAGGGCGATGGCTCCGCCTATCGCTGCCTTTTTCCCTCCGTGGAGTAGGATCACTACGGGCACGGCAACGGACAGGGCGGCTATTGAGGCCCTGGCATTGGTCGCGATAAGCAACATCAACGAAGCAATCAAGACCGATACCCAAAGGCCGCGCCATTTCCCTCGCCAGAGCAGACTCAAGGCGATCACCAATGCTAACGCCGCGTAGCGGCCCGCCCCGGTAGTGCGGAGAGCGCCGGATGTGAATTTTAACCAATCCTCGCCCCAATTACACGTCACATAGCTGTGTGGGTCTATGGCCGCCCGGGCATATCCAAGATAGACCAACCCTACGATAGACAGGGCGACCACGGCCATGATGATGACAACCCAGTTTAGATAGACTAGGCGTCTCACCCAGTCCAGCGAGTCACCTCCCCAAGTTGCGCCCCATAGCACCACTGGAACTGAAAGGTATGAGGCAGCCCAATACAGAGCGAGGGGCGAATTGGGTGAAAGGATAGAGGCCATGATACCGATGACCCCGTAGACGGTGGCCAATCCTAACGGACCGAAAAACCGGAATCCTCTCGGCTGTATCTGGGACAGCTTGGCTAGTATTAGGATCACCGCAATCCATGCGGCAATGAAGGGAAAGAAGCCTCGTAGAACGTGGAGGTAGGCTATCGAGCTTCCTGGATTGAGGATATTCGCTGGGTTCCCGGGATGGAGGCTGAACCAGAGCATGGCCCAGAGTCCCAATGTAAAGATCAGCACCACGGCTGAACCGAGGTTCAGGGTGGGAAATTTTAAAGGGATCATCTAGGGTTGATTGTACGAGGTCGTGTCTGTTACGCGGCTGTATATCTCTTGCAGTCTCTCGCCTGCCCGGTCCCAATGGTAAACCTGCAAAGCCTTTTCCCGGGCCGCTTCCCCCATTCTTTCCCTTAATCCCCGGTCTTGGTATAAACGCTCCAGGGCCGCCGCCAAGTCATTGACGGTGCGTTGGGGTGTCGTAGCAGGAACCTTTATGCCACTATCTTCGCTTATGTGCATGGCAGGACCACCGATATCTAAGCAGACTACGGGTTTGCCCACAGACATCGCTTCCACGACCACTGCACCGCCGCCATCCCTAAGGCCGGAAAAGAGGAAAACATCGCTAGAAGCTATTTCCTGAAGAAGCTTTTCTCGCGGCATCCACTGCTCGAAATGAACATTTGATCCTAGCCCCGATTTTCTTACCATCTCTTCCAAATGGTTGTACTCTGGGCCATCGCCTACGATGGTAAGCTGGGCGTCTGAATATTTTTTTGAGAAAATCTCAAACGCCCGGATGGCCAAATCAAATCCTTTTAATCGGATGAGCTTGCCCGCCGAGATTATCCGAAATGGGCCATTCGGCGCCTCTTTGGGTGTAAAGTAGGCGAAGTCTGTGGATGAAACCCCGTTTACCGGGAAGAGCTGAGCCTTTTCCCGCCATGGCTTTGGCAAAGCCTCCAACGCCTCTGGGTTGCAGATAAGGATAGCTCGAGCCCTGTTTTGACCGGCTACGAAGATGGGGTCATGACGAAAGAACCACTGGCCAATGGAGCGAAAATGCTCCGAAAGACGGCCCTTGAGAGAATCTTGCTTGAGCAGGCCTTTAGGAATTCTTTGCGCTCCGCCGCCGGGTCCCCGGAGGTACGGGATGGGAAGCAGGGCGCCAATGAAACTAGCCATCCAGTCATTGGCGTATGTGACGTGATGGAAGAGATCGAAGCGGATAGTCTTGTTCAGTTGTCTGGCGGCAAAATACGCTTTTAATTGCCAAAGGTAATAGTAAAATTGGTGACCGCCCTGAATTTTCAAGAGGATGCCCAACCATGTTGGCAGAGCCACGTAGTGGAAATGGATTCCGGCGTCCTCGCCTTCTTTTATGGCTTCTTCAATGCCGGGCTGGTCGGGCGCGTAGGTCAGGGTCCAGACCTCGTGAAATCTGGCGATTTGATTTACCAGACTCCATCCCAACAGGCTCTCTCCGCCGGTAAACCCCGGTTTCCCTGGAGGACAACAAGCGAAGGCGCAGGTTAAGACGCGGAGCCTTGGCATTCCTTCTTTGAGCAAAAGATATTCACGTAGGTTTGGTGTTTTAACAGGGATCCAATCAGGGGACCTTCATCTTCGGGTGCCAGCGGGACAATGCCTTTCGCCTCGTCGACATATTCAATGTGGTACCCTTGGTTTCGAATCTCGTTGATGAGGTCAATTGGTTGTTTGCCGGCCGACTCAAGAAGAAACGGGCAAAACTCAATGACCAACTCCGGTGGCTGTAGTTGCAGCAACCGCTTCATTCCCTGAAGTACCTGGATCTCAGCTCCTTCAACATCTATCTTGATCAGGTCTATCCGTGGCCAATCCCGTGCTTCTAGGAACGCGTCCAAAGTCGTTGTTTTCACCTGCACATCGCCGATGATTCGCCGTTCTCGAGCTCGGAAAATGCTGTGGCTGCCATTGTCCAAGCCGCTCAGGAATAGCTGAGTAGTGCCACATTCGTCCGACACCGACTGTTCCTCAGGAACGATGTTATGGTAACCGTTACGCTTGATGTTGGAAACTAGAAGACTAAAGTTTTGGGGCTCCGCCTCGAAAGCGTAAACCCGGCCCTCCGGGCCGACCAGGTTTGCACCCAAAAGCGTGAAATAACCTACGTGGGCGCCGATGTCTACCATTCCCATACCGGGGTCAACACGCGATTTCAATAAGTTGACCGTTTGCTCTTCGTACCTGCCCATCGCCATGTCGATGGGAGGATACCGGCCACCTCCGGCAAGGGCCATGGTATGGCCATTCAAATTAAATGTGCCGTTTGTGACCGGAGCCATCCTGAACATAAACCGGCCCGCAATGGGTCCAAGCAACATGCGAATCAGGTTGATATGCCCGGTAGAACGGAACACGTGGCGCACCATTCTATAAATACCATGAAATAAAGTGTAGACTGTCATGGCCCACATCCCACCATTTAGCATCAGCCCGGAGACTGCCCACATCATGTTATCACAAGCGTTGGGCCGATACTTTCCTCCCATATCCATTTGACAATGTTTCGCACTTAAGGTCGAGCCGTTTTTTCTAAGCCCAGCAACCGCCTGTTCGCATCTCCTACTGCATAATCCCTCCTCGCCTGTGCGGCGTATTCCAATGCGCCCGTAGAAAGTCTTTCGTGCTCTGCGGGCCCCATGTCTATGACGGTTTGCAACAGTTCCTGGAACCGTGAAGTATCATGGTGAGGCACTACCCAACCGGCTCGGTTCTCCTCCAGATCGGTCCACGGCGTTCGGTCACTGACCAGGACCGGACAGCCAGCTGCCAGGGACTCTAGAACGACGTGGCCAAAACTTTCGCTATCGGTGGGGAACAAGAACAGATCATGCTGGCTGAATATTCCGGCCACTTCCTGAGGATCAACCGCTCCGTGATAGGACACGCTTGTGCCTTCGGGCAGCATTCCGAACTGCCTCTGGCAATCGCGCCAATATGCACGGTCCTGTACCGGGCCATAGATATCAAACCGAATCGTTCCCTCCAGCCTGCGCAACATTTCGAGAGCCCCGTGGAGATTCTTGATTCGAGAAATTCTCGATAAGAACACGACCCTCAGGGTTCCAGAACATTTCGGCCCCTTTGCCGTCTTCAATGGCTGTTCCGAAACAGGCACTGAATTGGTCGGCATGTCACCAGCCACTAGGACTTTGGCGTTGGCGCCGAACATTCGCTTGATGTCCTGCTTCTCGTGGTGAGTTGAAGCGTGCCACTCCACGTCTCGATATAGGCCCACCCATTTGCACACCTTCAGGTACACTTTCTTCTTTATGGATTTGATCTTAAGCGCGCCACCGGAAAGCTCACCGCGGGGCGCTATAATGACCGTTTTAGATCCGGCGAGACCCAACCGCCGCAGCAGCAATATCTTGGCCGAGAAGGTGGTTGAGAACAGACCGGTAAGGTGGACCACGTTATAAGAGTTTTCTATTAATAGCCGTCGTATCATCTTGAATGACAGGTTAGGCGGAGAAAGGTACCGTACCTCTGCTTTCCCCACTGGGATCCACCGGTCCCGAAGCACCCGTTGGTAAGGCTCGTTATCTCCTTCATCCCGGTCGGTGGTTACGATCTTAAAGCTGCATTCGCCACCGACTTCCTCTACCAGGTTGGCCAGGGCCCGCACCGGGCCTCCCGCTTTATAGCCCGGTAAATAATGGGCAATGAAGCTGAGTACCTCGGGCTGCCCGTCTTCGGGTTTCTTGGCTTTGGACTGGCCGGCGCGGTTTTTACTTTGCGAGTCCAGCCATTCCAACAGAGGTTGAGCCAAGTCTCGATCAGACCAATCGGCGATCATCTCCCGGGACCGGCGGCCCATCTTTAGCCTTTCATCTTCGGGCAATTCCAGCGCTTGCTTTAGGGCCTGCGTCAGCCCATTCTCGTCGTTATTGTGGAAAACGAAACCGTTTTGACCGTCGCGCACCAGGTCGTCGACCGACCCCACCTGGTCGGAGATTATGATGGGCAGACCGAAACACATGGCCTCGTTGACGACTAATCCCCAGGTTTCCTGCGATGAGGCAAGGACGAGAAAATCCGAAGCAGCATAGAAGTTGGCGATCTCACTCCGGTTTTGAAATCCGAAGAATTGGGCCGAGGATATATTGTGTTCGGCCACCAAGGTTCGTAACTCTTCGCCCAACTCACCTTCGCCCACCAATATCAGCGCTTTTTCCGGGGCGTCAATTTGGTCATAGGCGGCGAGCAGGTTTGGCAGGTTCTTCTGCTTGACAAACCGGCCGCAAAAAAGGATCACTCTGCTGCCGGTGGGAATGCCCAACCGAACTCTCAGTGCATCCTTCTGACGTTCCAATTCTTCGGAACGCTGCAAATAAGCTCCGTAGCCCCACGAGTAAGCGAAGGGGATCAGCTTGTTTTCGGGCACGCCATAGTGCCGGTAGAATCGATTGTTGGCCAGCCCGGAACAAAGGAACCCAGAGGCCAGCCGGAAATGGACCTTGGCGACTAAAGCGTTTTTAAGCCATCCCCTGGCTCTACGCTTGGCTGATTCCCCTTGGATGTTGGTGTCGCTCATGTAGAAGAATGGGATACCGGAGAGCAAGCAAGCCAGGGACGCTACCCACCAGGTCGGATTGTTCCAACCCATCAAGATGACCAGGTCTGGCCGGTTATCCCTTATCTCCCGCCAAATGCCAAAGTTCATCAGGCCGTAATAAGGCTGGAGATAGGATGGGCGGGGGGAATAGTTTCGCAGTAGTTTGTGAGGACAACCGTCCAGCAGGCCGTCTTCGCCGCCCCACTTTCCCTTGGTGTTGAACATTTGGCGAAGGTCCTTTCCCTCCATGGCCTCGCCGGAGCAGAAATAAACCATCAAATCGAATCGAGGGTTGGCGGCCAACTCTCGAAAAAGGGCGATTTGGTAGTAGGAGGATGTGAGGGCGACCATCGCCACTTTATAGCGGGTGGAAGCCTCCGGGCCCGTGCACTGTCTCTCCACGTTCACCCTTCATGGGCTCCCATTAGGGGCTTAGAAACGCTGCGGGGATTTTGACCCACAGCGGCGGTCAGGGTTTCTTGCATATCACTTCCCAGATGTAGTAGCCAGGGATGGGCAGCGTGATGTTCCGCAAAAGGTTTAAGGCGCTGTTGCGGTAAGCGTCCCGGCTGGCGCCCAACCGCCTGAGAACCGAGTCCATCAGAGGGACTTGGCGAAGGTTCTTTTTGGTGGCTTGGACCCCCAAGCCGTTTTTGGTGAAGAGGTCCAATAGCTGTTTATCTTCGGTGTATTCCCTAACGTGGGTAGGGTCCATGGTCCACTTGCCGTTGCACCGGTAGAAATACCACCCGTACCACTTTTTGAAGATGGTGTCGACGAAAGCGGTCCCGCCGGGGATGAGTATGCGCTGGATCTCTTTGACCATCGCTTCGTCGTCGGGCACATGTTCGATGACCTGGGTGGAGATCACCAAGTCGATGCTGTTCGACTCTATAGTGGTTTGACTGGCGTCGGCCGCCAAGCACGTGAAATTGTTATTGATCTGTTTGACTCGGCTCAAGCGCTCCTCGGATTGGTCGACGGCATAGACTGATTTTCCGGAGAAGAGGCCCATCTGGTCCAGCGCGTTCAAGATCACGCCTTCCCCGCAACCCAGGTCGGCGAAGCTGGACCACTCGACATCTCCCAGGCAGCGCAGAAGAGTCTCTGGGACATCTTCGGTATAGAACTGGGACGACATGGATTGTTCTAGTTTGGTTTCAGTTATCAAACGAACACGCTGTGGAAGCGGCGATAGAAGGATGGGCCATCCGGCTTAGTTCCGCACTATCCAAAATGACGTGGGGTCCACTCGAGGTTCGTCGTCCAACATGGGGCAAACCCGTTTCAGGGCATCGCGGTGGTTATGCCACAGATGGTTTAGCGAACCAAGAACCCTGAAATCGTTGTTGTGAGAAAGGAATGCTTCCAACAGATATTGCTCGTTCCACAGCTTGGCATAGGTAAACACCCATTTCTCTGGATAATCTTTGGGCGTGTAAACGTCGTGGATGTGGACTAAAACACCGCTCCTCAGCGATCCGATAAGCTCAAGGAATTCAAAGAGCACGTCGCCCTGGGGGCGGATGACGTGGGACGAGTCTATGAATAAGATGTCGTTTGCGCCCAGTGACTGGAAGAATTCCAGGTCCATGAGCTCGACCTTTTTCCTAACTATGTTGGCGCCGGTCTTCTCCAACCACGGCGCTTCATAGGGCTCTATGCAGGTGTGGGCGCAGCGGTAGGATTTGTCGTGCTTGGTATTCTTTTCAATAGCGGAACGGGTCAGCAAGGTGGAAAAACCGCCGCCAATCTCTATTATGTTCGACGGCTTGAAATGGCGGATCATGTTGAACATGAATTCGGCGTCGCCGGTCTCGAAAAGACCGTTCTCGTAGTAGAAAGATGTCGGTTCCTGCCCTTGTAGTGGCAGCGCAGTCAGCTCCTGGTTGAAGTCGAATTGCTTCAAAAGGTCCAATTGTTCAGCTACGTTGAGGTCCAACCCGGATATGGTTCGGTCCATACCCAGCGGTTGCCGCAGATCGCCGGGGAAAACGATGGGCTCGTAGTAATGGTGACGTACGGGCATGACACCCAAGCGGCTGAAGATCCGCCTGGAGATCGGCTGAACGTGGAGAGCTTTCCTGACATTGGTGAGCCAAAGCGAGGAGAGCAATGTGGCGGGCGCCCCCAGGATGTCAATCACGCGGGCCGCCGAGGTCAAAAGGCCGCTCATGTTATGGGTTGCACCCGCCCATCGGCAGCTTTACCCAGCCTTGACAAGACCCTGTTTCTTTAGGTCAGCAACATACCGTTGGACCGCTTCTTGCCAGGGTTCCATCGGGTCAAGACCTAGAAATCTAACGTTCAGGTTGTCCAGCATCTCGCAGTCGGGCACCGCGGCGGCACGGGGAAATGAAGATGAATCCACCGGCTCCACCGGCGTGTCCAACCCGAAGGACTCGACGATGAATTTGACGTATTCGTAGCGGGAAGCACTGCCAGAGTTGGTCAGGTGGTAGAGGCCGTATTCTTCGGATTCCACGACTTCCCGCATCTTGCCGGCCAAATGGCGGGTAAAGGTGGGGCAGCCGAATTTGTCGGCGGCGCTGGTCAGCAACGGTTTTTGGCTCGCTTCTAGGAACCTTTGGTAGACGAAATTCCGCTGGTGCTTCATAGTTCCGCCAAACAGCCAACCCGGCCGAATCACGAAAGTTCGGGCGCATTGTTGAAAAGATGCCTGCTCGCCCAGGTATTTGGAGCGGGCGTATCGGATCTTAAGTTCGACCGGATCGTATTCAGAGTGGAATCGCACCTCGTCGCCAAACAGCCCGCAGGTGCTGAGGTACACGCAAACTGCCCCGGCGCGTTGGCATTGGCGTGCTACGTTCGCCGCTGCCCAGGTGTGGATCTGAAGGCCCTTCTCCGGCTCCAACTCGCAGGTGTCCACCCCTATGCCAGGGGTGTTCACTACCACGTCCGGACGGTGTTGCTCTAGCGCTTGCCGTACCTGGTCCGGCTGGGTTATGTCCAGTTGGGCGTGGGATAGACCGGTGACTTTGTATCCGGCCTTTGACCAGACCCAGGCTAGGTCGAAGGCCAGCATGCCATGGCTCCCGGTGATCAATAGACTCTTTGCCATCAGATAGGCATTTCGTCCACGGCCATCGTCAGACCAGATTGACCTTGGCCAGCGTTCTTGGGTCGATGCGCCGCAGGGTGTAAGCCTCTTCAGCGAGCTGGTCGTCTCCCCACCCCTGGTAGTCATCTCTTACGTGAATGAACTTACCGGAATACCTGGGGTCCCGGTTTTTCGCCAGAAACAAGCATATGTTCTCCGGGTAGTCGAAGCTGACAATGTCTTCTTCCAGCACCACTTCGCCGTTTTCCCGGGTCTCGTCCAACAAAACGGTCCGGTTGGGGCCCGGAGCGATGCAGTAGACCAGGACCTGGGGGCTAAGCTCTTTCGCCAGGACGTCGGCCAGACGGATGACGGCGCATTTGCTGACTCCGTAGGCTGAGTAATTGGGCCGGGGAAATGCCGAGCCACCGCCGGAGAGGAAGATGATGAACCCGTTATGCCGGCGTAGTGACGGGATGCAGGTTTGGGTCATGGCCGCTGCCCCGAAAAGGTTGACGTTAAAGGTCTTAAACCAGGCGTCCAGCGGCAAGTTCTCGAAGGCGCCCACGGGCCCGTGAATTCCCGCGTTATTGATCACGCCGGCTATTGGGAGTCCAGCAAGTTCCGAAGACAGGGCTTGAACCTGGTCCAAGTCGCCCAGATCCACGGTAAACTCGTGGTAATCAGGGTTGTCAATCGGCGCCGGCGTCCGGCTAACGCCTACGACCCCATATCCTTCCTGTAAAAACCTATGGGCCAGATGAAAGCCGATGCCCCGGCTAGCGCCGGTGATGAGAATGGTCCCTTTATCCATGGCGCGACTTATATTCCTCCCAAATCTGGCCGATCAAACTGTCCAAGCTTACCACCGGCTTCCAGTCCAATTCCTTTTTGGCCTTTTCCGCCGATGAGATGATGGAAAATCCCCCGCGCTGGGGGTTGGTGGTGATCTGGCCCTTGCCCACCTGGGCGGCGATGCGGCTGGCCAGTTCGCGCATGGTGACTCGCTCGCCGCAGATTATGTAGGTTTCGCAACCAGCCCGGCCGGTGGAAACGGCCGCGGCCACCGCCGAGCCCACGTCTGAAGGGTGCATCCACTCTCTTTCGAACCGCCCGTCGCCGGCCAACTCTATGGTGCCCGGATCATTAGCCAGTCCAATGAAGTCGTAGATCAGGTTGTCCACGTATGGGAGCGGAGCGGCGATCGGCGCCACGATGAAGTTTGGGCGAAATATGGTGGCCTTCATCCCGTAGGCGTTGGCGTAGGCGTGCACCATGGATTCCGCAGCACCCTTGCTTCCGGAATAGGGGTGCTGCGGAAACAATGGGCCCTCCTCGTTCACCGCACTCTCGGTGGGGCCGTGGACTGTCAACGACGAGAAAAATATAAAGCGGCCGACGCCAAGTTGCCGGCATGCCTCCAACAGGTTCAGCGTGCCAAAAGTGTTGACGTTGAAGAAACCCAGCGGGTCTTGCTGACTGGGCATATTGCCCTTGAGTCCGGCCAGGTGGACCCATCACGTCGGGAGGATTGGCCGCCAGCGTGGCCATTGTGGCATCGGCATTGGTGACGTCCATCTCGTCGACGTCGGTCCCTTGGACCTCGCCGAATCTCTCCAGGGCGCGGGTGACTTCTTTTCCCACCACTCCCTTGGCGCCCGTGACGTGGCACAGCATCTTCTCCCTACCTCCCGATAAAAATACCGGCGAAAATACCGGTTAAGATTCTAGTTAAATTGGCGGAGCCTGACCGGCGCAAACGATGGCCCGGCTGCCTTGGGGCTCGTAACCTATCTCCAGTTCAACCAACTCCGTTAAGGCTTGGCGGACCGTGGTACGGCGCTCCGGCTGGACCACCAGCATCAGAAATCCTCCACCTCCGGCGCCGCAGATCTTGCCGCCCAGCGCTCCGGCCTCGATAGCCCGTTGATACCACTGGTCGATATGGACGTTGGATATCGTGCTAGCCAGCTTGCGTTTTCGCATCCAGGTCTGGTGCAGCACCGCTCCAAGGATGTCAACGTCAAAACCAGACCGGAACATCCCGTCCAACTCGTGGGCATGGCAGCGGATCGACAACAGCTCATCCATCAGACATTCAACGTTGGTTTTTTGTTCCGCCAACACCTGGCCCGCGTCCCTGCTCTGTCCGGTATATAGCAGTATGAGAGATGGGAACAGCTGGCGCTTGGCCATATCTGCCGAGGCCACCGGGCATACGTCCACTTCGCCATTGGACTTAAACCGTATCGTGTTAAGGCCACCGTAAGCCGCGGAATAGTGGTCTTGTTTCCCCACCGGCCGGCCCAGGATATCTATCTCAATGTGGGCCGCTTCGTCGGCCAACTGCTCCGGCCCGGGTGTATCTCCTCTGACCAGATGCAGGGCATGGAGCAGCGCCACGGAGAAGGTCCCGGAGGAGCCCAATCCGTTACCGGCGGGAACGTCGGCCATGCTGGATATGTCCATGGGGATGTCCAATTCCAGGAATTTCAAGGCCTCCCGTACTATAGGGTGGCTCAACTCATCTGGCGACTGGACGTTTTCCGTGGTCGAATAGCTCAACCTGATGCGGTGGCGGCCGGGGTCATCGACTCCCTGTTGAAGAATGGGCCGGCACGTGTTGACGATAACGTAAGTATATTTGTCGATGGCGCTGCTGACCACGGCGCCGTGCTCCCGCTGGTAAAAAGAAGGCAGATCGGTGCCCCCTCCGGCAAAGCTGATGCGGAAGGGGGCGCGAGTCACTACAAATTCCGGAGGATTCAAGTATTTCTCCAAAGGGCCGGTTGGCATCGGCTCATCGACTCGGCGTTACGCCGGAAGTTTGGCCTAGCCTACCTTCAAAGCCCAGTCGTAGGGTATGTCGTTGTTGATGGGGTCTATGTAAGTGATTTCGGTTGGGTCATGGGGCTCGGTGGCGCAGTTGGCCATTATGACTAGTTTATCGCCGTAGGCCTTGTACCCGTTGGCGATACCTGGAGGGATCTGCACCAGACAATAGTTGTCCTCGCCGATGAAAAGTTCGGTCACTTCGCCATGGGTGGATGAGCCGGGACGGCCGTCGTACATCACGAGCTTGGCGTGGCCTACCATGACGGCGTTGTTCACCGTCATCCGGGAATGGACGTGCCAGCCTTTGACCACGCCGGGCCAGGCGCAGGAGAAATAGATTTCGCCGAACTGAATAAAGTGGGGGTCCGTGGCTTTGAGCATGTGCATGATTTTGCCACGTTCGTCGGAAATCTGTCTGAGTGGGATAACATTGACGCCGTCAATCACGACTCACGCGGCCCTGAGGAGTTGCCGTTACCGACGAGTAGTAGTCGTCATTGTAGAGGGAGCCAGGGTCCTCGCTGTGAGAGGCGTTCCAAACGTGGCCGCAACCGGGACAGAACACGATCTCTAACCGGCAATCCGGAGCCTGGACGGCCGGCTCCCGGGTGGCGAATAGCTGGGCGCACGAAGCGGGGACCCGGTCCACCGATAGGATAGGCTCCCGTTGGGCGCCGCTGCAGGCCGGACATGCCGAGGCGATTTCGATTGGATCCAAGCCGGGATTCAACCCGGGATTCAAGCTAGACATCAGGCAGCTCGCCTGGCCCTCCTCATGCGGAGAATGCGGTTGGTGAAGTTGCTCCGGTAGAAATCCCTTATATTGGCGAACCATCCGTATGGCAGGAAAAAGGTGCAGAAGTAAACGAGAGCGAATTTCTTTTGATTCAAGTGGCCGCGCAGGAAAACCCGGGCTTCGGAGAAGTTGCCCGTTTCCCACGCGCCGACGCCGGAGAGGTATTCCAGCCGAACCAGGAACGAGTTAAGCTCATCGCCGTACCTGGTGGCGATATCCGGGTATTTGGATACCAGGTTGCCGAGGGCCCACTTGGCTTCGGCCGGCCGGGAAACCATACCCTTCTTCCAGGGTTTATCCTCCAGGCTGTACACCCGGCACCGGCTGAGCGGGGCGTCAACGTAGTCGATCAGGCCCTGGTAGGCCATCCTCAAGGTCAAATCGTAGTCCGCTACCCGGGTGTACCGCTCGTCGAAGATGAATTCCAGCTTATCCAGGGCTTCCCGGCGAAACATCATGGACGAAGAAAGGACAAAATTCTGGGCCAGCAGGTGGCCAAAGGCCTCCCCCCGATGTGGAGGAGTGGTGTCAAAAACAAGGGAGCGGTCACCAGAGGCGTCAAAAAAGGTCGAGTCGCAATAGACCATCCCGACCCTTGGATCTGCCTTAAAGAGCTCCAGTTGACGTTCTAATTTGTCGGGCAGCCATATGTCATCCGCGTCGAGGATCGCAAAATACTGGCCTTGCGCCATCTTGAAGGCCCTGTTTCGCGCCTGGCTCAATGGAATGTTGGTCTCGTTGCTAAAGCAGCGCACCCTTTCCCCATAACTGGCGGCGATCCGGGCGGAGTCGTCTACCGATGCGTTATCCCAGAAGATTATCTCCCAGTCTTGGAAGGATTGGGCGAATGCGCTGTCCAACGTTTCGCGGACATACTGGGCCTCATTGAAGCAGTTGACTATGATGCTGACTTCCGGCATTCTTTCGGCCTTGCCCAAATCTGGCCGGTTCTTTCCCGGCATTTGATTCGGTATCTGGTTAAGCGTGAATCTGAAGATCGAAGAGGCGGCTGTACCCACCTTCTTGCTCCAGCAGGTTTTGATGGTTGCCCTGCTCGGTCAGGCGCCCGTCCTCCAGTACGATGATCTGGTCTGCCTGGCGAATGGTTGACAGGCGGTGCGCTATCACGATCAGCGTTTTCTCGCTGCGTATCTCGTCCAGTCCCTGTCCTATGAGGTATTCCGACTCGGAATCCAGCGCGCTGGTAGGTTCGTCCAGGATGATGATGTCCGGGTTCTGGAGCATCACTTGGGCGATGCCAAGCCTCTGCCGTTGTCCCACGGATAACCTCACGCCCCGGTCCCCCACCTCGGTGTCGTATCCCATTGGGGTTTCCATGATGAAGTCGTGGGCATAGGCGCGCTTCGCCGCCGCTTCGACTCGTTCCCGGGTGGGGTTCTCTACTCCGTAAGCGATGTTATTGTAAATAGTGTCGTTGAATAGGAATGTTTCCTGGTTCAGGTATCCTACGGACCGCCGCAGTGACGTCAGGTCGAGTTCTTTGATCGCCACTCCATCCATGCGAACCGTTCCCATGTTAGCGTCCCGCAGCCGTGGGATCAGGTCCACCAAGGTCGATTTGCCTGCGCCCGAGCGGCCCACCAGAGCCGTCATCGACCCCTTGGGAATGGTGAAGGAAACATCCTTCAAGGCCCAGGGTTCTTCGCCTTCGTCATAGTAGCTGAAGCTAACGTTATCGAACTCGATCTCGTGTTTCAATCCGTTGAAAGCGACAGTCCCACTTGTCATCTTGTGGGCCTCATAAGCCTCTTCTATCAACCTTTGCAGGTTCACAAGACTGGCCGATTCTAACGCGATGGACTGGCGGGATGCGTTTAGCTGGTTGGCAAGGGGCATGGTGCGCAGCAATATCACCATCAGCACCCCCAGGGTTGCGAGGCTAACGCCCAGGAACTCCCCGCCGAAATACAGCATGCCAAAGAGACCCAGCAAAAACACCGGTTCGACGGCTAAGTTTACGCTGCCGGAAAGCATCACTCCTTTGAGTCTGGCGCCTCTGGCGATGTCGGCAAATTTGGCGACTCTATTGGCCGCACTTTGCTCCAGACCGCGCATCTTGATCAACCGGACAGCCGATAACTCCTCCACGATCGAAGCGTAAAAATCATCGTAGTTGTTGGTGACCTGTTGCCCGGTCTTCCTGGAAACCGGCAAGATGGTTTGGCCCACTATCAATAAGGCGGTCACGGCCGTAGTCAATGCTATCAATGTCATAAGGGGCGAGATCGCCAGCAGTAAACCGACGTAGATCACTACCATAAACATGGTTGCCACCAGATTCATGATCCCGGCGGCCACCGAGCCGGCCCGGTGGGCCTCAATGGTCAAGGCGGACAACAACGCACCTTGCCTTTGTTGGGAGTGGAATTGGAGGTCCGAGACAATGAAGGCGCTGAACCCTTGATTGCGGAGACGTGCCGTAACCCTTTCCACCACACGTGCGCTGAAGAAGACCCGCCCGAAGTTGAGCACTTGGCGCAGGATCATGGGAATGAAAGCCATGCTCAGCAGCCCCACCAAGGTCAGGGGAATCCCTATCGCCCCGGCTACTGTAAGCATCCGGCGCATGAATGTTGGAAGCTGTTCGGCGTCAAAAGCTGCCCCACCGTCCTCAACATAGGTCAAGATCGGCAAGAGCATCGAAAAGCCCACGGCCTCGGTTATGCTCACGCAAACCGCGAGGATGCCGAAGGAAACCGCCTCCTTCTTGCTTATCAGCCGCAACACCGGGCCGATGGAACTCAATCGATTTGAAATGAATCCTGGCATCCTAAAAATCCGGCGCGGGATGGCAATAACCAGAATGTCCGCGCATGTCTGGGATCACCTTATGATCCCCGAGGACGTGGCCAGCTGGTCGTACTGAACCTCATAATAGGCGTCCTGGGAAGTCGCTTTGAGGATGCTTTCGGCGATGATCAAGTCTTCGTCTGTCTTGATTATCACCGAAGATCTTTTGCTAACGGGGAAGTAGCCCAGCTTCCCGCAAAGCAGGGCGTATCCTAGGCGCTGGAATGTTTTCATGAATGTCTCGGTCCGCCACATCATTATCGAGTAAACGTAGGTTTGCACTGGAGTCAGGTCTTGGGTCTTGGCGAAGATCTCGTTTACCCTGAAGTTCACCGGCTCTCCCAGGTACAAGCCATGAACTTGGTGGTCCTCGACGGTGATCAAAGAGTCCAGATCATGTTCAACGAAGTATTCGATGACCGACCGGACTTCCTCTCCAGTCTGTAGCGGCGATATCGGATTCACCCAGGCGACGACGTCCGACGGATGCTTCTGCATGAAGTCGTACACGACATCGTCCGATTTGGTGTCCGATGACCCTAATTCCTCCGGCCTCAGGTAATGATCTATACCGTAACGGTCTGCCACGGCCTCGAATACGGCTCCGTCGGAGTTTAGGACCACCCGGTTAAACACACCGGAGGATTTGGCGGCCTAGATGGCGTAGGAGATCAATGGTTGCCCATTTAAAAGGGCAAGGTTCTTCATCTTTAGTCTCTCGCTGCCCATCCGGGCCGGGACCATTGCCACAATATTCATGTGGGATTCTCCTTTTGACCAGCGTATCTAAGATTTTCGGTCCCATGGTATGGCTCCCGGAATTCTAACCCCGATTGGGATTTCAATTTGGGCTTTTGAGCGATTCCGTTTGTACGCAACATCTATCCCCACGGCTGCCGATGTTCTTCAATCTTGATGCTAGAATGTTTCCAAGGGGAGTATTTACCGAGACTGGCATTCAGGTTAGCCAAATGATGCAGCCCGAATCCATCACCTAGAAGATCTCGCCCTGTCGATCATAATACGAGCGGTGCGGCGCAATGGGCGGAGAGGGCTTTTAATTTTTCTTTCTATATTTTCGAACGACAATTGGGATGGAACTCTTTGAAAGGCGCTATTTAATCTCTTGTGGATCCCTACATCATTTTCAAAATCCTCTCCCTGCATCTCAACCATTTCACGCAACACCGCGGCGCAATGATGGTAAAGCTCCAAGTCCAATCTGTTGTTTTGTTCAATGATGTCCACGATCTGGCGTGGCACCTCTGTGATAGGAGGGCGTCTTTCGGTAACATTCCTAATTCGGTAAAGTGGCATTCGCCATCCAAAAATCCTTTTCATAAGGACGACAGACACATCGTAGCGTTCTAAGAGCCCAACTACCGAAAAATGCTCCCGCAGATTCTTTTTGGCTTGCTCCAGCGTGTCGGGTGAGCAATTCCCAAAACCCACATCTTCGCCTACGCCAGCGATGAACCTCGTTTGGGCATTGTTCACATACATGGTTGAGGTCTGATATTGGCAAGCAGTGCAGATCGGCGGCAAATGTGAACCCGCCTCGATTCGTCATATCCGAAGCGTGGTAGCGGTGCTTCTGAAAGTAAGGCTGAAAAGGGGATCTACCCGCTCCGGCATCGAACACCAGGGAGCCCGCTGGAATCTGTTCAGCGGTTGCTTTTATGAATTGGGTGATGGCCCAGTTTTCCGAATCCGAACGAAACCAGAAACTGTTCCTACCAGGCCCCAAGGTCATCACCCATTCAGCGGCTATCGATACCAAGGCGAAAAACCGCCGCGGGCCCTCAGTCTCACCTTTCTCCGCTAACCGCAGCGCCTTATGCCAAAGCAAACTCATTCCCATTGCTGGCCCCCGCCGGTCAGTCCATCCGTCGCAGATACCCGCGGTAGTTGTGGGTTAGGATGTACCGCTCGCGAGATTCATCGACCACAAAGTTGGGATTTTCCCTGAGGAACTCTTCGATCGCCTGCAACGGGGTGTTCTGGCGTGGCATCAAGAAAGGCCCCACGGGATGGTTGGGGTCACCGCTGAACCCGGGTATTCCTATCGTCGTATCTTCTACGATGAGGTAGCTCCCCGGACTTACCAGCGGGGCGAAATTCCGCAGATCACGAAGTACCGCGGCCTTCGTGTGGTCCGCGTCGTGGATGATCAGCACCTTCTGGCCCTGGCATTTTTCGCGCACCATCGCCAATATGTCTTGGTCGCTGCAGTCGCCGGTGATCATCTCGATGCGAGGGTGGGAAGCGGTGAACACACTATGATCTATATCCAAAGCCAACACCCGGCCCTGACCCAAAAGCTCGCACATGCCGGCGAGAAATTGTGTACTGCCCCCGTTCTTGTTGCCGATCTCAATGATGATGTCCGGCTTGATCTCGAAAATGATCTCCTGGTAGATCCAAGCGTCCATGGGATTCTTGAGAGCTCTTTGGCCCATCCAATAACATTGCTTGCTGTGTACTTCGCGCTGATGGTAGTTGATCCACGCGAGTAAGGGCATATTCAGAATATCGGGTAGGCGTTGGTTGGCATCGATGTACCAAGAACCGTGCTCGGACGGCTTAGGGCCGAACGCCCCATCCAGGACCCGGCCAGCGTTTTGCTTGACCCTCCCCAACATTCGTCTTGGTCTTGATGGAAGCCAGTTGACCAAACTAATCATGATAATTCCACGTCAATTCTCAACAGATTATGAAGTCATTCGCTGAACGACTGCCGGAATTGCAGGGTCAGCGGCTAGCGTAGCTAACTGCCTCTGAATGGCCTTGGCGGTTTTATACGTGGCCACCGGGGGATTTCCGGTTATAAGCCCAGCCGTTTGTTGATGAACCACCAGCCCTTCTGGGCCACCCGGTACAGCGGGCTTGATGAGTCGATGCGGGTGCGGCCGGCCGACGCGAGCTGGGACTGGATGCGGTGCCGCAGGTAGTTGACCGGCGCCCGCTGGCGGTACTCCCGGAAGTATTTCCGCAGTTCTTCCTCGGTCTTGGCCAGGCCGTTATCCGAGTATTTGGAGGTGTAGGGCGTGAAATCTGGGTACAATCTGGACGCGGGCCAGGCGCCCACCATTTGGGTCTTCATGAAGTTGCCGATCAAAAGGTCGTCGAAGGTTTCCCAGCGGATGGCGCGCATGAGCGAGCGGCGAGGCGCTTCGAAGACGATGCCCTTTTTGAATCCGCGTTGCTGGTACTCGATGATGTTATCCTGCCCGCCCACCCTGACATTGATGAAGTCCATGGCTTTGCCGAGGTGGGTGATCTTCTGGAAATAGCTCCGTAACCGGTCCACCTCCTTAGGCTCCAAGGCCTCAGACCAGTTGTCTCCGAACTCCTCCGGTTCGTGGAGGCCGCCGGGATTCAAAGCCGGATGGATCTCGTCAAAGGTCCCGGTCTCGCAGTCATATTTTATGAAGGCCGGTAGGATTTCGCAATCTTCGTTGTCGAACCCGTTGGCGTAGGCGTCCAAGGGAGTCACGTACTCGTTGGCCCAGGCGCTGTCACTCCTCTGGTACCGGTGCATCGAGCTGAATGGTATTACGTAGCGGACGCCGTACATGCTGGCGACGTCGGAAATGGTCTTGCCGACGGGGAGTTTCAACGAGGCCCGGGGCTCGATCCTGACGCCGTCCTCGTCGAAGAAATTGATCATGTCAGCTTCGCCATAGCCGAACAGCTGCAGCAGGAAACTCTCCTTGTAGCGGCTGACGATGCTCCGCACGAACGGTCCCCAGCCCCGGGGCTGGGTGTCATTGGTGTCCAGCAAGAGCCGGCCGTTCACATCCCAGCAACACGGCATCCTGTTTGTAGTCGGACACACACCACACGTGGATCCTGGGCGATAATTGCGTCCAGACACGGTCTTTTAACACAGTAACGTTGAATCCCAGCTTGGTGAGGTCTCGGGCTATCCTGCCTCCCACGTGGTCCGGCAGCAGGATAGTCTTGTCTTTGACCAGGTTGAGGGATTGGATGCTCAGATGGTCGGGATGCCCGTGGGAGATCCAGATGTATTCACAAGCTTGGACGCTTTCCATCTGCTCTTGCGGCACTTCGTTAGACATTCGCCAGCTGCCGAAGTAGGCGTGTCCCACCAGCCAGGGGTCGGTCGCGAGAACCGGCGTCTTGTCGTGGCATATCAGCGTGGCATTGCCGATGGTCTCGAATCCGACTTCCATATGACTACTCCTTTGCCCAGGCGGGGAACAGCCCGGTGCGGCTGGTGATGCGGCTATCGGGTTGGGCGCGGCCCTGCTGAATCATGCGAATTTGGATGCCGGAGATACCTGCTGATTCAAAATGCCGATCAGCGTTTCGATATATCCCCAGCCAATTCCCCCTGGCGCGGCGATCTTTCGCCTTCGAACTTGAGGCACACGACCTTGTCTTCACCCCAGCGGTCTACGTATCTTTGGCGGGCCTGTTTCAATACTTGCTCCCGGGGCAGCCCGTCACTCAGCCCATGGGCCAGCCAACTTACGTAGACGCCGATTCGTTCCGCGGCGCGTCCGTCTTGGAAAGGGTCTAATGAGTCCAACAGGGCGGACCAGTCGCCGAACTCAGGAAAAGAAGCTGGGTTTGACCGATAGACGCCAACCGCCTGCCACAGTTCATCCCAACTCTGGAATATGCTCCCGGTCCAGAACCAGTGAGGGTGTACCGGCAAGCCGGCACTCCAGGGACGCCGTTTCACCAACGAGCAAACCTATGGTTACATCGGCGGCCATCCCGGCCTCGCAGGGCAATGTGGTAGTTATGACCGTGCCCGTTTCGTAAATGAAACACCTCCCGGTAGCCAAGGCCGCATCTAACGCGGCGCTCACCGGCCCCAGCCGCTGGCGCAATGTTGCCGGTTTTTTGGGCTTCAAGATCAGTCCCAGATTTGGATCTTCTAGGAGTTTGGTGAGCAGGTAGTCGTAATCTTCCGCGGCATAGGTGTCGGCCCTATAACCGTCCTTTTTATCGGAGTTGGAGCCCTCATCCAAGAAACAGATTATAAAGCGGGCGCCCTGTTCATTTAACGCGGCCCTCAACCGGTCGGCCCTTGGCGCTGCTCCGGCAAACCCACGGTCACACACATAGCCAGTCGCCACCACCTGGCTTGCACAGCCGCCGGATTGGCGCACTAACTTTGAAACCATAGGGCTGAAAGCAAAGTGGACATCCACGGAATAGCCGGCCCAGGGATTCGGAGTGGTTAAATGTGAGCGTTGATAGCTGGTGCTGATTCCGCCCAGGTCGGCCAGAGCCTGCTCAGCCGATATCCGGCGTTGAGGTGAACCTTGGCTGTTGAACAGCACTTTGACACGATAGGTTTCGAAGAAGGTACGCCAATAGGCATAATCTAGGGCCAAAAACAGCATCTTTGGCATCAGCCAGCTCAGGCGCCTAGGATGGCGCCAACCGGTTTGCAGCGACTGCCATAGAACCCATCGCACCATTCTTGCCGCGTGCTTTAAAAACTTGGAGGAAAGGAGCCAGACGGGCGCTCTTTCACTGGCCGCCGCCGCCCTGTTCATCGCGACGTAACGAAATCGAGCCTCATCCAGGGTCTTTATTTTGTCTTCGTCCAAAGGATCGTCCGGCCTCGTGCAGTAGACCAACACCTGTCCAGGGGGGACATCGCAGAAAGGAAGCCAGAACAGGTCTGAGTTTTGGCTGGCGTCCAAACTAACCCCATTGCCGCTAAATTCGGCGGCGACCACATCCAGCCTTTCGTTTTGAGGCTCGCCTTGTTTTGCTACCGGGCTGACAATCCGCCGCTGCCGGGCAAATAACGCCTTTCCCAACCGCAACACGGCGGTGCGGACACGCTTCCAGGTGACCCGGCCGCGAAAGGCCGGTGTCCTGAAAAATCTAAGCCTTACACCATGTTCCTGGGCGTACGCCTTTAGATAGCTGGACCAATCGGAAGAAGCCACATACAAAGAAGGCTCGCCTGCTGGCTGATCGAGATGAGTCCTGTGATGCCAATCTGCCACGTTGATCTTGACAAGGGGCGGGATGATCTCTGGCGCTAGTTGTTTACCGAGGTACGCAAGAAGCCTGTCTTTTTCGAACTTATGGGATATCTTGCGGACCAGGGGATGAGACTCCAGCTCACCTAGGATAATCCTGTTGATGACTTTTAGAGTGTCGGATTCTACGATCTTGATATAGAGAGATTCTCCGGTGGTGTCCTGAAGCTCAGTGTTGGCATAATCCAGCTCGCCGCATGAGACGCGAAGGTATTTTCGGAGAAAGCCGGCCCAAGTCTCAGCCCGCCGCGACGAGGTCAAATAATAGACTGCCAACCGTTTGCGCGGATTGAAGATTCGGAACATGATCCCAGCCGCCAAAAACCGCGCCATGGCCGCGAAAGTCAATGAGTCGAAATAGACTGCGTTTCCAGTGATCATCATTTATCCGGGAAAAATTGTGGGGTGAGGCATTTCCGGCCTTGGAACGATGATGCCTGACCACGCCCAATCGTTCGCCTGTAATTACACCGGCAGGTTACGGTGGGTTAGCATGGCTCCTTTGGCGGCCAGATTAGTTCCAGCCGTATGGGGCTCCGCGCATTTAAAAGTTTCGGATTTTGCGGCGTCACAAGTGACGAAGGCGCTATATGAAGCCGTCTTGGGCTGATTGTCACAAGCGTTTGCTAGTTCGGCTCCTGACAGGATGGCGGGGTCATTTACGCTCACGCCGTTGATATGGCTGGAATTCCTCCCGTAGCAGGCCCATTTGAGTGACGTTTGTCGGGTTGACCGCTTTGTCGGTACTGACGAACATCACTTTCTTGACGCCGCAGTCGATGGCGGCATCCACCACGTTTTGGGCGCCGAACACGTTGGTTTTGACCGCCTCAAAT